>JAPPHF010000043.1 GCA_028821115.1 Deltaproteobacteria bacterium
GGTGCTGAGACCGACCGGGGCATGAAAGCCGATGCCGTAGGCGCGCCCAAAGTACTGGAACGCGTCGTGCGAAGTAATCACCTTGCGCCGTTCGCCGGGAACGCCGTCGAGCTGGCTGCGGATGTCCCGATCCAGCATCACCAGTTTGCGATCGTAAGCTTCGGCGCGGCGGCGGTAGTCGTCGGCATGAGCCGTGTCGGCCGCGGCAAGTGCACGAGCGATATTGATGACATAGAGGCGTCCGTTGACGAGATCCTGCCAGGCGTGAGGGTCGAACTCTTCGTCGTGGTGGTGGTGCCCGTGGCCGTCTCCGTGATCCTCTTCCACTCTCAACAAGGCAATTCCTTCGCTGGCCACGGTCACCGGCCCCTTGTAGCCGGATGCCTTGACGAGCCGGTCGATCCAGCCTTCGAAACCAAGGCCGTTGACGAGGACGAGGTCTGCCTCGGCCAGCGCGCGCGCATCGGCCGGGGTCGGTTCGTAGACGTGGGCATCACCGTCCGGCCCGACCAGCGTGGTCAGGGCGACGCGCTCCCCGCCGACATTCTTCACCATGTCTCCGAGAACGGTGAAGGTGGCAACGACCCTGAGCTTGTCGGCTGCCCAGGATGGGGACGTCGCGGCGACCGCGAGGGTGACCAGCGCGACTAGCGCGGCAAGAATCAAACGGCGTGAAATGCGATGCATGCTTGGGTTCTCCTTTTGTGGGTTCAGGCTTCAAGATGGCGGGGCGGCAGGAACCGCGCCCGCAGGCTATCGCGCGGACCCGCGACAACCGAGACAATGTAGACGCCCCCGGCGACCAGGATGATGGCCGGTCCGGACGGAAGGTTTACGTGGTAAGAGAGCAGCAGCCCCGCGTACGCGGAAGCGAAGGCGATGGCGCTGCTTGTGGCCGCGAGCGTCGCAACTTCGCCGGCCCAGAATCTCGCGGCCGCGGCCGGGAGCATCATCAAACCCACCGCCATCAGCGTCCCGAGCGCGTGGAACCCGGCGACGAGGTTCATGACGACCAACACCAGGAACACGAAGTGAACGGCCGCGCCGGGGCCCCCCACGGCGCGCAGGAAACCGGGATCGAAGCACTCGACGATCAATCCGCGTCCGATGACGGCCAAGGTGAAAAGAGTCAGCGTCGAGATCGAGACAATCAGCAGCAAGGAGTTATCGTCGACAGCGAGAATGGTCCCGAACAGGACATGCATGAGATCGACGTTGCTGCCGTGTGTGGAGACGATGAGCACCCCGAGCGCCAGCGAAATGAGATAGAAGGCGGCAAAGCTGGCATCCTCACGCTGGGGCGTCACACGCGCCACGAGACCGGACAGCCCCGCCACGATGAGGCCGGCGATGAAGCCGCCGAAGCTCATGACGACGAGCGAGAGCCCGGCGATCATGAAACCAATGGCCGCCCCCGGCAGCACGGCGTGGCTCAAGGCATCCCCGACGAGGCTCATGCGGCGCAGAACAAGGAGGGTGCCCGCCGGGCCGCAGCCGAGGCTGAGCGCCAGACAAGCCGCCAGCGCCCTGCGCATGAACCCGAACTCGATGAAGGGCTGGATCAGAGCGGCATGGAGGTCCATCAGGCAACGCCTCGCCAGCAGCCCTCGGCACGGTCATCCCACGCCTCCGCCATCTGTCGCGCCCGGAAGAGGTGTTCTGCCCGCAGAACCTCGGTAGTCGTCCCCCAACCAACGGGCTCCCGGGCCATCAGCAGGGTGTCGGGAAAACTCTCTCGTACCTGGTCGAGGTCATGCAGCACGGCGATAATCGTCCGTCCTTCGCCATGCCATCTCACCACCACCCTCAGAAGGTCGGCCGTGGTCCTGCCGTCGATTGCCGTGAAGGGCTCGTCGAGCAGAATGACAGGACAGTTCTGTAGCAGCATGCGGGCAAACAGGACCCGTTGAAACTGCCCCGCCGACAGGGAGGCAATCGGCCGTCGACCGAAGCCATCGAGACCTACAGCCAGCAGCGCTTCTTCGGCTTGCCGTCGCAGGGTACGCGTGAGCGGGCGGAACAGGCCGGTCGTCCGCCAGTGACCCAGCAACACCGTCTCGATCACCGAAATCGGGAAACTGCGGTCGATCTCTGCCTGCTGGGGCAGATAGGCGATATCGCTCTGGCGCAGGCCGTTGCGTTCCAAGTGGCCATCAAGAGGCGCCAGGAGCCCCATCAGTCCCTTGAGCAAGGTGCTCTTGCCTGATCCATTGGGACCCACCAGCGCCGTCAACGAACCGGTTTCGAAGCTGCCGGTCAGGTGATGCACGGCCGGATGGCGGTCGTATCCCAGGGTGACGTCGTGGAGGGAAAAGGCGGCCGTCATGGCAGCCACCCCATCGCCCAGGCCGCGACGGCCCACAGCAGGGTCGCGAGGGTGCCTGCCCAGACAAGTTGGACGGCCACGCCACTGCCCAGAGGCGACACGGCACGTCCGAACCGCGTCTCTCCCGCGGAGCCGTTGATTCCGATTGTCCTACGCATTGATGGGAAAACCGGCGGTCACCGCACAGTTCCTCCTTCTGACCCCGGTTATTATTGAGAACTTATTATCAGTAACGAAGTTTGTCAAGCGACCCAACGACGGTCGGGTGTGCGACAGAAAGTGAGACTGTAGAGGGAAGGAGCGGTGCCGGCTCATTGACAAAAATCCGGCCGTTGGATAAATTTTACCGCTTGCCTAAACCAACGATCAGGAGGTCGTCCAATGGAGGAGAGAGAGGAACGAATGATTGCCTCTGTCTTGGATAAGGACCCGGAACTGCGTAGATACTATGAAGAACACCTCGAATACGAGAAGCGGTTGGTGGACCTGCATGACAGAGGCTATTTGTCGCCCGAAGAGGAGATGGAGAAGAAGCGCATCCAGAAGCTGAAGCTCGTCGGCAAGGACAAGATCATGCAGATTCTCGACAAGTACAAGTCGGCGAGCTGAGACGGGCTGGGGAGAGCCAGGGAGAAAGCCATGAAGTTGAACGGGTCGGAAATATTTGTGGAATCGCTCAAGCGCGAGGGAGTGAAGACGATCTTCGGCATTCCCGGCGGAGTGGTCCTCAAGCTGTTTGACGTCTTGCACCAGCAGAAAGACGTCGAGGTTATCCTGACCCGGCACGAGCAAGGCGCGATCCACATGGCGGAAGGCTATGGCAAGGCTACCGGAAAGGCGGGTGTCGCGCTGGTGACGTCGGGTCCGGGCATGACCAACATCGTCACGGGCCTCCAGGACGCCATGATGGACTCGGTCCCGCTGGTGGCTTTCACCGGGCAGGTCCCCACCAACCTCATCGGCAACGATGCGTTCCAGGAGGCCGACAACATCGGCATCAGCCGGCCCTGCACCAAGCACAACGTCCTGGTGAAGGATGTCGCCGATCTCGCGGCCACCATCAAGGAAGCCTTCTACATCGCAAACACCGGCCGTCCCGGCCCGGTGCTGGTGGACATCCCCAAGGACGTGAGCACCGAGTCCGCCGAGTTCCGTTATCCGGACAAGGTCGACATCCGCGGCTACCGCCCCACGGTGACCGGCAACCGTTACCAGATCAAGCAGGCGGCCGGCGAGATCATGAAGGCCAAGCGGCCGGTCATCTACGTCGGCGGCGGCGCGATCTTCTCGGGCGCGGCCAACGAGGTCCGGGAGTTCGCGGAGTTGACGCAGATCCCGTTGACCATGACGGTCATGGGACTGGGGGCCTTCCCCGGGACCCATCCGCTTTGCATGGGCATGCTCGGCATGCACGGCACCTACTGCGCCAACATGGCCATGCACGAGGCCGACCTGCTGATCGCCGTGGGCGCGCGGTTCGACGACCGCGTGACCGGCAAGCTGTCGGAATTCTCGCCCCGTGCGCGGGTGATCCACATCGACATCGACCCCACCTCCATCAAGAAGAACGTCCATGCCCACATCCCCATCGTCGGCGACGTGAAGACGGTGCTGCGGGAGCTGGTGGGCGTGTTGAGCTCCATGGACGGCAATCCGGCCAGCGTCAAGGCGCAACGGAAACCGTGGCAAAAGCAGGTCAGCGAGTGGTCGGCCCGGCATCCGCTCGCCTACCAGCAGGAAGGCAAGAAGGAGACCAAGCCGCAGTACGTCATCGAGAAGGCTTACGAGCTCACCAAGCACAAGGCCATCGTCGTCACCGACGTGGGCCAGCACCAGATGTGGGCGGCGCAGTACTTCAGGGGCGCCCAGCAGCGCACCTTCCTCACCTCGGGCGGGCTCGGCACCATGGGGTTCGGGTTCCCGGCGGCCATCGGCGCGCAGAAGGCGTACCCCAACAAGACCGTGCTCTGCATTACCAGCGAGGGCAGCTTCCAGATGAACCTGCAGGAGCTGGCGGTGGCGGCGATCTACAAGCTGCCGGTCAAGATCATCCTGCTCAACAACCAGTTCCACGGCATGGTGCGGCAGTGGCAGGACCTGTTCTACGAGGGGCGCTACGCCTCCAGCGACCTCGGCGCCACCCCGGATTTCGTCAAGCTGGCGGAAGCCTACGGCATTCTCGGGCTTCACTCGGACGGCCCCGCGGACGTGGAGGCGGTGTTGAAGGAGGGGCTCAAGCACAAGGGTCCGGTGCTGATGAACTTCGCCATCGACCGGTTCGAGAACTGTTATCCGATGATCCCCGCAGGAGGGGCGCATCACGAGATGGTGCTGGAGGACCCGCCGCACATGAAGACCACCCGCAAGGGCGCACGCAAGAAAGGAGAGGATGCGGACGCCGTCCTGCCGGCGTGAGGGTTTGGCGGATGGAACACATCATTTCGGTTCTGGTCGAGAACAAGGCGGGTGTGCTCGCGCGGGTGGCCGGCCTGTTCAGCGCCCGGAACTACAATATCGAGAGTCTTTCGGTGGCCCCCACCCCGGATTCCACCATCTCCATGATCACGATCGTGACCTCGGGCGAGGAGCTCATCATCGAGCAGATCATGAAGCAGCTCAATAAGGTCATCGAGGTCCTCAAGGTGGTCGACCTTACCGAAGAGGACCACATCGACCGGGAGACGGCGCTCATCAAGATCGGCGCCAAGCAGTCGCATCGGGACGAAGCCATTCGAATCGCGCAGATCTTCCGCGCCCACATCGTCGACTCGACGCCGCAGACCTATACCCTTGAGGTGTCGGGAGATTCCGACAAGATCCAGGCGGTGATCAACCTGCTGAAGCCCATGGGCATCAAGGAGATCGTCCGCACCGGCCGGATCGCCATCGCGCGCGAGTCCGCGTAGCGCTCACACCCGGCCTTCGGCCGCCTCGCCCGGCGGCGGCAGGGCGGTTTGGATGCGCCACTAGCTCATAACAGGGAGGTTCAACATGCAGGTCTACTATGACCAGGACGCGGACCTGAGCCGCGTTCGCGACCGCAAGGTCACCGTGCTCGGCTATGGCAGCCAGGGGCATGCCCATGCCACCAATCTGCGCGACTCCGGCGTGGACGTGGTGGTGGGACTGCGCCGCGACAGCGCCTCCTGGGCCAAGGCGGCGGACGCCGGCCTGACCGTGATGGAGACGGCGGAGGCGGTGCGGGCCGGGGACGTGGTCATGGTCCTGCTGCCGGACGAGCTCCAGGGAGACGTCTATCGGGAGGTCATCCAGCCAGGCCTCGAGCCGGGGAACTACCTGGCCTTCGGTCACGGCTTCAACATCCACTTCAAGCGGGTCGTGCCCCCCGAGGACGTCAACGTCTTCATGGTGGCGCCCAAGGGCCCCGGTCACCTGGTCCGAAGCGAGTTCGAGCGGGGCAGGGGGGTGCCGTGCCTGCTGGCCATCCACCAGGACCCGTCCGGAGACACTCAGCCCGTGGGGCTGGCCTACGCGGCGGCCATCGGCGGCGCCCGCGCGGCGGTCATCGAGACCACCTTCAAGGACGAGACCGAAACCGATCTGTTCGGCGAGCAGACGGTGCTGTGCGGCGGCCTCACCTCGTTGATCCAGGCGGGCTATGAAACCCTGGTGGAGGCGGGCTACCCGCCGGAGATGGCCTATTTCGAGTGCTGTCACGAGGTCAAGCTGATCGTCGACCTGATCTACGAGGGCGGCCTCGCCAACATGCGCTATTCCGTGAGCAACACCGCGGAGTACGGCGACCTCACCCGCGGGAGGCGCATCGTCGGCGACGACACGCGCAAGATCATGAAGGAGATCCTGGCGGACATTCAGTCGGGCAGGTTCGCGGACGAGTGGATGAACGAACACCGCTCCGGATCGCCCAACTTCAACGAGTTGCGCCAGGCGTCGCGGAGCCATCCCATCGAGCAGGTGGGCGAACAACTCCGCTCGATGATGCCGTGGCTGGCGGAGAACCGGCTGGTGGACAAGAGCAAGAACTGAACCGCTCGACGGAGCAGCGGAGCACTGCCATCAGGATCGCAAGGGAAGGCCATCGGTTCGTTTTCGCCGCGCTGGGACTGGCCGCCGCAGCCATGGCCGTGGGCTGGTTCGCGGCCGGAACGGCGTTGCTGGTGGCGGCGGCGGCCGTGGCGGCCTTCTTCCGCGACCCGGAGCGGGTGCCCCCGGATGCGGAAGGAGTTGTGGTGTCGCCCGCGGACGGCAAGGTCGTGGATATCGGCGAGCCCTCGGACGCCGAGGGACGCCGGTTGAGCATTTTTCTTTCGCCCCTGGACGTGCACATCAACCGCGCCCCCATGAACGGAAGGGTGTCGGACGTGAGCTACCGGGCGGGCCATTTCTTCGCGGCGTACAAGGGCAAGGCGTCGGACGAGAACGAGCGCAACGCCGTCGAGCTTCTCGACGAAGCGGGAAGGAGGCTTCGCATCGTGCAGATCGCCGGCTTTCTCGCGCGCCGGATCGTCTGCTACGTCAATCCCGGAGACTCGTTGCGGAAAGGCCAGCGTTTCGGCATGATCATGTTCGGCTCCCGGGTGGACCTTCACCTGCCCGGAGACGCCGAGATCGAAGTCGCTCCCGGCCAGCGCGTCCGCGGCGGGGAAACGATCGTGGCCAGGTTCTGACGTGGAACGTACCGAAAACAAGGACACGAAGGACACGCCGTTCCGGAGGGTCCGGCTGATCCCGCGGGGAAAGGGCAGGCGAAATCGCCCACGGAGGGGTTCGGCCAACCGGCTGAGGCGGGGCATCTTCCTTCTGCCCAGTCTGTTCACGGCCGGCAATCTCTTCTGCGGAATCTTCGCGATCCTCTTCGCCTTCAAGGGCGAGTTCCACCACGCCGCCGTGTTGATCCTGGCCGCGCTTCTGCTGGACGGCCTGGACGGCACCGTGGCGCGGCTTACCCATACCAGCAGTCAGTTCGGCATCGAGTTCGATTCACTGGCCGACGTGGTCTCGTTCGGCGTGGCGCCGGCGGTGCTGATGTACGTCTTCGCGCTGGCGCCGTGGGAAACCTGGGGCGGCCTCGGGCCGGCGCTGTTCGCGGTGTGCGGCGCGTTGCGCCTGGCGCGCTTCAATGTCCAGACCTCGGCCGTGGAGAAGAGCTACTTCACCGGGCTGCCCATCCCGGCGGCCGCGGCCATGATCGCCGCCACCATCTTCATGTATTCCATGCTCGGGCTCGAGAACACCGCCGGCAAGCCCGTGGTCTTTACCGTCATCGCCTGCGCGCTGGCGGGCCTGATGGTGAGCAATTTCCGTTATCTGAGCCTCAAGCAGCATCACCTGAAGAAGCGCAGCACCATTTGGTTGTTGCTTTCCGCGCTGGCAGTCATTATACTGACTATCGCTATGTGGCAGATCGTGCTGTTCTCGGCGTTATTAACGTACACCCTATCGGGTCCCCTGTTATGGCTACTCGCCGTGCGGAAGCAACGGAGGGATGAGCAGGCGCTGCTACAAGCCTGATCGAAACAAACCTCAGCTTGCATCACCGAAACTCCCGCAGGACGTCCAGCGGGAGTTTTTTTTTGAGGAGGAAGACCATGGGCTCCAAGAACATCGTGAACATTTTCGATACGACCCTCAGGGACGGCGAGCAGTCGCCCGGGGCCAGCATGAATATCGACGAGAAGGTCCTCATCGCGCGTCAGCTCGACAAGCTGGGGGTGGACGTGATCGAGGCCGGCTTCGCCGCGTCGTCGCCGGGTGATTTCGAGTCGGTGGTGCAGGTGTGCAAGGCGGTCAAGCGTCCCATCGTCCTGAGTCTGGCCAGGGCGCAGCACGGCGACATCCGCAAGGCCGTCAAGGCGGTGGAAGGAGCGCGCAAGCCCGGGCTCCATACCTTCATCGCCACCTCCGACATCCACATGAAGCACAAGCTCCGAATGTCCCGGGACGAGGTGATGGAATCCGTGGGCACGGCCGTGGCGTACGCCAGAAGGCATCTCGACTACGTGGAGTTCTCGGCCGAGGACGCCTCGCGCAGCGACCGGGACTTCCTGGTGGAAGTGTTCAGTGAGGCCATCCGGGCGGGAGCGAAGACCCTCAACATCCCGGACACCACCGGCTACGCTATCCCGTCGGAGTTCGGCGAGCTGGTGCGGTACCTGATCGAAAACACCGAGGGCTCGGAGAAGGTCACCTGGAGCACCCACTGCCACAACGACCTCGGCCTCGCCGTCGCCAACTCGCTGGCGGCCGTGGCCAACGGGGCTCGGCAGGTGGAGTGTACCGTGAACGGCATCGGCGAGCGCGCCGGCAACACCTCGCTGGAAGAGGTGGTGATGGCCTTGAAGACGCGCCAGCCGGTGTTCAATCTCGACACGCGCGTCCATACCGAGCAGATCTACCCCACCTCGCGGCTGCTGTCCCAGGTCACCGGCATCACCGTGCCGCTCAACAAGCCCATCGTCGGCGACAACGCCTTCGCCCACGAGGCCGGCATCCATCAGGACGGCGTGCTCAAGCACAAGCTCAACTACGAGATCATGAAGCCCGAGACCGTCGGCATCACGGGCAACCGGCTGGTCATGGGCAAGCATTCCGGCCGGCACGCCTTCGGCGAGCGGCTGCAGCAGCTCGGCTTCTCCCTCGGCAAGGATGAGATCAACCGCGCCTTTGAGCGTTTCAAGGAGCTCGCCGACAAGAAGAAGGAAGTGTTCGACGAGGACATCGAGGCGCTGGTGGCGGACGAGGTCTTGAGGATACCGAGCCAGCCGGACCGCTACGAGCTCGTGTACATGAACATCGCGTCGAGCTCGTCGGCGGTGCCGTCGGCGACCGTGCGCATGCGCGTCGACGGCGAGGAGAAGATGGCCCACGATACGGGTGACGGAGTGGTGGATGCGTGCTATAAAGCCATCGCCAGGATCTCCGGCAGCCGCGCGAAGCTGCTGCGCTACACGGTTTCCAGCGTCACCGCCGGCACCGACGCCCAGGGCGAGGTGTCGTGCATGCTCCAGGACAAGGACGTCAACATCTCCGGGAAAGGTTCCCACACGGATATCATCATGGCGAGCGCGCTGGCGTACGTGAACGCCCTCAACCGTCTGGAGTATCGCAAGCGCCACCGTCAGGCTTCGGTAGAGGGGGGTCCATGAGTCACAAGGTAACGGTGCTTCCGGGCGACGGCATCGGCCCGGAAGTGGTGGCGGAAGCCATGGCGGTGCTGCGGCAGGCCGGCGACATTTTCGGCTTCGCCGTCGACGTGGAGGAGGGGTTGGTGGGCGGCGCGTCCATCGATGCCCACGGGAAACCCCTGACCGACGAGGTCCTGGCCATGGCCAAGTCCAGCGACGCGGTGGTGCTGGGCGCCATGGGCGGACCCAAGTGGGACGGGTTGGACTACTCCATCCGCCCGGAGCGGGCCCTGCTGGCGTTGCGCCAGGAGCTGGGACTGTTCGCCAACCTGCGCCCGGTCAAGCTGTTCGCGCCGTTGGCGCGGGCCTCGACCCTCAAGCCCGAGGTCGTGGAGGGGACGGACCTCGTGGTCGTGCGCGAATTGACCGGCGGCATCTACTTCGGCCAGCCCAAGGGCGTCACGACCGAGGCCGACGGCAGCGAGCGTGGCGTCAACACCCTGGTCTACACCACCCCGGAGATCGAACGCATCGCTCGGGTGGCCTTCGACGCCGCCCGCCGCCGGCGGGGCCGGGTGACCTCGGTGGACAAGGCCAACGTGCTGGAATCCACCGAGCTGTGGCGCAAGGTGGTGACGCGTGTCCGCGACGAGGAGGGTTACGGCGACGTGGAGCTCGAGCACGTGCTGGTGGACAACTGCGCCATGCAGCTCATCCGCGACCCCAGGCAGTTCGACGTCATCGTCACCACCAACATGTTCGGCGACATTCTGAGCGACGAGGCCGCCATGCTCACCGGCTCCATCGGCATGCTGCCGTCGGCCAGCCTCGGCGGCAAGGTAGGCATGTACGAGCCGGTGCACGGCAGCGCCCCGGACATCGCCGGCCAGGACAAGGCCAATCCGCTGGCCACCATCCTGACGGTGGCGCTCATGCTGCGGCACTCCTTCGACCAGGGCGACGCCGCGGACTTGATCGAGCAGGCGGTGGAGCGGGTGCTGGAGACGGGTTGCCGCACGCTCGACATCGCCGAGGGCGAGGCCGCGGTAGTCGGCTGCAAGGAAATGGGCGAGCGCGTGCGGCAGGAGATTGCCGCCGGCTAGTCGCGTCCCATGGGACGCGACACCAGGCGGCGTGACGTGAACATGATGCGCAAGGAGAAATACAACGTCGCCGTGGTGGGAGCCACGGGGGCGGTGGGCGAGGAGCTGCGGAAGATCCTCGAGGAGCGGCAGTTCCCCGTGGACACCCTCCGTTTGCTGGCCTCGGAACGGTCGGCCGGGCAGCGCCTCGATTTCCGCGGCAGGCAGATTCCGGTGGAGGTGCTGGACGACGATTCTTTCGAGGACACCGATATAGCGCTCTTCTCGGCGGGAGGATCGGTGAGCGCCCGCTACGCCCAGGCGGCGGTGGACGCGGGCGCGGTGGTCATCGACAACACCAGCTATTTCCGCATGGACGACGACGTCCCCCTGGTGGTCCCGGAGGTCAACGCCGACAAGATTGCCGAGCACGCGCACCGGGGAATCATCGCCAACCCCAACTGCTCCACCATCCAGATGGTGGTGGCGCTGAAGCCGTTGTACGATGCGGCGGGCATCAGCCGCATCGTCGTGTCCACCTACCAGTCGGTGTCCGGGGCCGGGCGGCGGGCCATGGAAGAGCTCGGCAAGCAGACCGCCGCGCTGTTCAACAGCCAGGACGTGGAATGCGAGCAGTTCCCGCACCAGATCGCGTTCAACTGCATTCCCCACATCGACACCTTTCTGCCCAACGGCTACACCAAGGAAGAGGTGAAGATGGTCCAGGAGACGCGCAAGATCCTGGACGACCCGGAGATCCGCATCACCGCCACCACCGTGCGCGTGCCGGTGTTCTGCAGCCACTCCGAGTCCATCAACGTCGAGACCCGGAGCAAGCTGTCGGCCGCCGATGTCCGCGCCATCCTGCGGGAGGCCCCCGGCGTGCTGCTCCAGGACGACCCCACGAGCAACGACTACCCGCTGGCCACCGAGGCGGCGGGCAAGGACGCCACCTATGTCGGGCGCATCCGCGAGGACGATTCCGTGGAAAACGGCATCAACCTGTGGGTGGTCGCCGACAACCTGCGCAAGGGCGCGGCCCTGAACGCGGTGCAGATCGCCGAGATCCTGATCCGGGACTACCACTGACTTGTGAGGCTGTAGTCGGCGTCCTTCGACTTCGCTTCGCTACGCTCAGGACGAACGGTGGTGGACTGTCTTTTGCTGGTCCCGAGTCCTTACCGTTCGTCCTGAGC
>JAPPHF010000144.1 GCA_028821115.1 Deltaproteobacteria bacterium
CCACCCAGAAGGCCACGTCCACGCTGAACGAGCCCATGGGGATCCAGGTGTAGAAGTGGTCGATGAGGAACCGCTCCTTGGCCGGCAGCGCAAGCAGCCGGCTGAAGGCCCACAGCGAGAACAGGAAGGACAGGGTCACCGGCGCGCAGGCAATGAACGCCACCATGCGCTTGCCCGCGCGCTCCTGGATGCGCGCCCCCAGCAGGCCGTTCAGCGCGGCGCCCAGCAGCGGGAAGATCACGATCCAACGCAGAAAATCGGTCTGAACGGGGTTATCCATGCGAAGCTACTCGTGCGGTTGAATACTAGTCCTTGAGCGTCTCGGTGGCCTCGACGTCGATGGTGCTGAAGAGCTGGTAGATGGCGAGGACGATGGCCAGGCCGATGGCAGCCTCGGAAGCCGCCAGCATGATGATGAACACGGTATAGATCTGACCGTCCACCTGTCCGGTGCTGAAGTGCGAGAAGGCGACGTAGTTCAGTCCCGCCGAGTTCAGGATGAGCTCCACCCCGAGAAGAATGGCGATGGCGTTGCGCCGGGTAAGGACGATGTAGATGCCCAGCGCGAACAGGATGCCCGCCACCACCAGGTAGTGTTCCAGTCCGACGTTCGTCAACGTTGCAGCGTATGCGGCCATCTCGCGAACTCTCTTATTCCTTGATTTCCTTGCGGGACAGCGTGATGGCGCCGATGAGGGCCACCAGCAACACCACTGCGGCAATCTGGAACGGCAGCAGGTAGTCGCCGAGGAAGAGGTTGCCGATCACCGCCGTGGTGGGCGCGAACGCCACTTCCTTCACCCTCACCCAATCGGTCTCGCCGATGGCGTAGACCAGGATGCCCAGGAACACCGCCACCGCCACCAGTGCGGGAATACGGCCCACCGTGCGGTTGGTGATGTCGATGTCGCTGATCCGGTGGGTCAACATGACCGCGAACAGGATCAGCACCAGGATGCCGCCGACGTAGATCAGCACCTGCACCGCCGCCACGAAGTCGGCGCCGAGGAACACGTAGAGCCCGGCCACTCCGCCGAAGGTGCCCAGCAGCGAGAACGCCGAATGCACGATGTTGCGCGAGAACGCCACGATGCAGGCCGATCCCACCACAACGAGGGAAACCAGATAGAAGATGAGAACGTCTATGGAAATCTCCATGATCAAAACCACCCTTTAAATGGGAGGACGAGCGGCCCGTAGCGCACGAATCGGGCCATCAGAGGTTTGCGCCGCGGCGGGGGGCCAGGAGCCTGTCCGACGAGATAGTCTCGCGAATCCTGACATGCCCTGCAGGCCGTCAGTTTTCCGGCTCGGCTATCTCGTCCATGTACGTTTTTCCGATATCCACCTTCTGAATCATCCGGGGTTCCGTCTCCCCGCCCTTCTTCGGCTTGTAGAGAGGCACCTTCTCGGTGATGAAGTGCCGCACAAGACCGGCGGGGTTGTTGCAGGCGCCCTCGAACTCCTGCGTGTGACGGATGGATCCCGTGGGGCAGGCCTCCATGCAGAGGCCGCAATACATGCACTTGCAAATGTCGATGTCGAACAGGGTGAAGTCGCGCTGCTTCGTCTCGGCGTTCATCTCGATGCCGATGGCGATGCAGTTGATGGGGCACACCCGCTCGCACGCCAGACAGCCCGTGCAGATGTCCATGTCGACCTCGAGGATGCCGCGGTAGCGTAGCGGCAGGGTCTCCTGCACCTGCTGCGCGATGCGGTCGGGGTACTGGACGGTCGACGGCTTTCGGACGAAGTGCGAGAAGGTGATGGTCATCCCCTCGAAGATGCTCCGCACCGTGTCCCTGACGTTCTGACAGTATTCAATGATTCCGTTCATGGCGTTTTCCCCGGCCGTTGTCGGTCGTTTCCCCTATACATACGGCTTGAGATAGAGGGTGGGGCGCGAGTGCATGATCTGGTAGACCACCCGCCACATGAAATAAAGCACGATGAGACACGACACCGCCAGCGTGGCCATGGTCAGGGCGGTGTTTCCTTCGGGCCAGATCACCAGCAGCACGATGGTGCCGAACAGGCAGATGAACGACATCGGCACCATGTACTTCCAGCACATGGCCATGAGCTGGTCCACACGAACCCGCGGCAGGGTGCCCCGCACCCACATGGCGACGAAGGCCCAGAAGTAGGCCTTGACGAAAAAGACCGCGAACTCCAGGACGCCCTTGAGCAGCGGGTGCTCGGCCATGGTGACGCCGAAGATCGTCGCCGGTATCTGCCAGCCCCCCAGGAACAGCGTCGCCGCGATGGCGCCGATGACGTACAGGTTGCCCCACTCCGCGAAGAAGAAGAACAGGAAACGCATGCCGCTGTACTCGGTCACGTAGCCGGCCACCAGCTCGGACTCGGCCTCGGGAATGTCGAAGGGCGTGCGGTTTCCCTCGGCCAGGGCCGCGGTGAAGAACAGGAAGAAGGCCACCAGGGTGAAGGGGTTGTAGAAGATGAACCAGTCCCAGGGCGCCCATCCCTGGGCCTTGATGATGCCCTGCATGCTGAGGGTCCCGGACAGGAAGATCACCGTCAGCACCGCGACCCCGGCGGGTATCTCGTAGCTGACGATCTGGGCGGCGGAGCGCATGCCCCCCAACAGCGACCACTTGTTGTTGGACGACCAGCCCGCCATCAGGATTCCCACCACCACCAGGGAGGTGATGGCCAGGAGGTAGAGGATGCCGATGTTGAGATCAGCGGGGATCAGCCAGCTTCCGAAAGGGATGACGACGAAGGCGCCGAGGAACCCCGAGAAGACGACATAGGGCGCCAGCAGAAACAGCTTCCTGTCGGCCGACGCCGGGATGATGTCCTCTTTCTGGATGTTCTTGACCCCGTCCGCCAGCCACTGAAGAATTCCCTGCGGACCCACCCGGTTGGGACCAACCCGGGACTGCATGCGCGCCCACACGCGCCGCTCGAGCCAGCTCGTCACGCCGGCCAGCGGCGCCACGAAGAACGACAGCACGGCGAAGGCAACCGCCACCGCCGCCAGGGCATAGCCCAGCGCCGCCGGGACGGCGCCCGGCAACAACGTCGCGATCAGGTCTTGTACGGTGAAATCCATCTCGGTGACACTAGCGGTCGATCTCGGGGGCGTCCACGTCGAGGCTCGCGATCAGCGCGATCAGATCGGCCACCATGATGCCCGGACTGATCTTGTCGATGATGCTCATGGCGGTGAACGACCCGGTGCGAATCCTCACCCGGTAGGGGTACTCGCTGCCGTCGCTGACCACGTAGTAGCCCATGTCGCCGCGCGGCGCCTCGATGCGTACGTAGGTTTCGCCGGCGGGCGGCTTGAACTTGCGCGCCACCTTGGCGACGGCCGGGCCGTCGGGCATCTTGTCGAGGCACTGCCGGAGGATCTTGCAGCTCTCCATCAGCTCGCGGATGCGCACGTAGTAGCGGTCGTAGGAGTCCCCCAGGGTGCCGCGCTCGCCGCGCCCCACCGGCACCTCGAAGTCGAGCTCGGGATAGACCGAGTAAGGGATGTCCCGCCGGATGTCCCACTGGACGCCGGAGGCCCGCAGGTTGGGACCCACGAGGTTGTACTGGAGGGCGTCCTCCTTGGAGATCACCGCGACGTTGGCCAGCCGCTCGATGAAGATCTTGTTGTACGAAAGCAGCCGGTTGTACTCGTCGACGATGGGCTCGAAGTGGTCCAGGAACGCGGTGATCCGCGCGCACGTCTCCGGCTTGATGTCGTAGCCGACGCCGCCGATCCGGAGGTAGTTGTAGGTGAGGCGGGCGCCGCAGATCTCCTCCATGAGGTCGTTGATGCTCTCCCGCTCCCGGAGCGCGTGCAGGAAGGGGGTGATGGCGCCGATGTCCTGCCCGAAGGTCCCCACCGCGATCAGGTGGCTAGCGACGCGGTTGAGCTCGCAGGCGATCACCCGGCAGTACTCGCCCCGGGGCGGCACCTCGACGTCGCCCAGCCGCTCGGCCGCCATGCAGAAGCCCTGGTTGGCGAACATGGCGGCGAGGTAGTCGGCCCGGTCGGTGTAGGGAACGTAGCCGTGCCACGTGCACTTCTCGCCGATTTTCTCGATGGAGCGGTGCAGGTAGCCGACGTCGGGGATGGCCTCGTTGATGACCTCGCCGTCCGTCTTCACCACGAACCGCAGCACCCCGTGGGTGCTCGGATGCTGCGGTCCCACGTTCAGGGTCATGTCTTCTGTGTGCAAGCCGGTGCCGGCGGCATCCTCGCTCATGATATCCGTCCTCCGCTGCCGCGGTCAGCGCATGTTCTCCGGGACCAACGGCTCGCGCTCGGTGCTGATGCCGTCGTACTCTTCCTGCTCCACGAAGTCCTTGCGCAGGGGATAGCCCACCCAGTCCTCGGGCAGCAGGATGCGCCGCAGGTCCGAATGCCCTTCGAAGACGACCCCGAAGAGGTCGAACACCTCGCGCTCGAACCAGTTGGCGACCTTCCAGACGCCCTCCACGGTGGCGATCCGGGATGCATCCCGGTCCACGTCGGCCTTGATCACGATCTGCTGTTGAGGCTCGTAGGAGAACAGGTGGTAGACGATCTGTATGACGTTCTCGGTGGGCAGATCCACCGCCGTCAGGTCGGAAAGCACGCTGAACTTGAGCGCCCCGTCGTCCCGCAGCGCCAGGCACACCTCCTTGAGACTGGCCGCGTTGACCTTGAAGAACGGATCCAGACACTCTTCATCAAGGTCGGTGGCGGCGCCGGGGCAAAGCTCGTTCACGCGCTCGAATATCTCTTTTGCCGTCATGTCGTCGATACCTGCCTGGTGGCTGTCCGTTGTGAGATGCCTAGCTCTTCACCCACTCCAGGTCGCCCTTGCACCAGTCGTAGATGAGGCCCAGGAACACGATGAGGGTGAAGACGGCGATGGCGCCGAACGCGAACAGTCCCGCGTCGTTCTGAAGCCAGTCGCGGAACACGACCGCCACCGGGAAGATGAAGGCGATCTCCACCTCGAAGATGATGAAGATCAGGGCGATGAAGTAGAACCGGACGTTGAAGTTGACCCACGCGCTCCCGGACGCGGGCTCGCCGCACTCGTAGGTGGAGAGCTTGCGGAGCTGGGGATTGGAAGGCCGCAGCAGGCGGCCGATCAACAGGTTGACCCAGACGAAGGCCGCACCCAACAACGTAAAAACCAGCACGCTGGCGAAGTCAAAAAGCATGGTTCCTCGGGTAAGATAAAGAAATCAATAATTTTTTGCAGACGGTCACTATATACACAAAAGCCGTTGCCGGTCAACAAACCGGCCCCTGCTCCCCGCCGGCATCCTTACACTGCCCAACCATTCCTGTTACCTTATCCCGTGGCCGGCGTCGACCGGCACGACACGGGAGAGATCGAACGCCATGGCAAGAGTAAGCATCACCGTCGCCTGCTGGGACTATGACCGTACGCGCCCCTTGCAGGAGGGCCGCGTTCCGGTGGAAGGGGTCGACCTGACCTACCTGCCGTTCCGCGTGGAGGAAACCTTCTGGCGCATGCTGCGCTACCAGGATTTCGACGCCGCCGAGATGTCCATGGGCTCCTACATGATGTCCCGGGACAAGGGCACGCCGCGGTTCGTGGCGATCCCGGTGTTTCCCTCCCGCGCGTTCCGGCACTCCGGCATCTACATCCATACCGGCTCGGGAATCAAGGAAGCCGCCGACCTCACGGGCAAGCGGGTCGGCGTCCCCGAGTACCAGATGACCGCGGCCATCTGGCAACGCGGCATCCTGCAGCACGAGTACGGCGTGGATCTCGAGAAGGTGAACTGGTTCACGGGCGGCGAAGAGACGCCCGGACGGGAGGAAAAGCTCCGTCCCGACCTGCCCGAGACCCTCTCCATCACCCCCATCGGCCCGGACCAGACTCTCTCCTCCATGCTGGAGAGCGGCGACATCGACGCGCTGATCTCGGCCCACATGCCGTCGCCTTTCGTGCGTCGCTCGCCCAAGGTGGCGCGGCTGTTCCCGGACTTCCGCTCAGTGGAGGAGGATTACTTCCGGAAGACGGGAATCTTCCCCATCATGCACACCGTGGTCTTCCGGGAGGACGTGTACGAGTGCCATCCCTGGGTAGCACAGAACCTCTACAAGGCCTTCTGCGAGTCCAAGCGGCTCTGCGCGGAGGCCATGTACGAATACTCCGCGCTCAAGTACATGCTGGCCTGGTCCGTCGAGCAGATGGAGAAGGAGAAAGAGGTCCTGGGACCGGACCCCTGGGCCTACGGCCTGGAAGCCAACCGCAATGTCCTGGAGACGCTGGTGGGCTACGCCCACGAGCAGGGCCTCACCAAGCAACTGCTCGATGTCGACAGCCTGTTCGCGCCCAGCACGCTGAACGAGTTCAAGGTGTAGGGGCAGGACCCGGCTCCGAGGTTGTAGGGGCGGGTTTCAACCCGTCCGCGACCGAGACCGGCAGCCCGTCCGACCGACCGGAACCGTTACGAGGACGCCATGTCCGACGCCGACAAACCCGACGCCGAAGCCCCAGCAACGGAAACAAAGGATTCCGCCGGCGAGCCGGACGCCTCCGTCCAGGAGGTGAAGTGGTGGATCGACACCGGAACCAAGCGCCAGCCGGAATCCGGTGAACGAGCCCCCATAGGCGTGATCGAGCGCTGGGCCTTCGAGCTGCTGAAGGACTACCGCCAGGAGCGCGCGCTCCAGAACATCGTCGACATCAACGGCCAAGTCCTGCGGCAGCTCTCCGATAACGAGGACCGCTGGGTGTACGTCTCCCTGGGCGTCGGCGAGTTCCCCCAGAAACGCCTCAACTACATCAAGGACGCGCTGCGAATCCCTCGCTACGCCCGCGCCCTTGCCATCGACGCGGGCTACTCCGTCCGCGTCCTCATCACCGGCAACCCCCCCGGCGAGAAGGTCCTGGATATCAACTTCACCGAGGCCCCGTCACTGGACTACTGGACCAACGGCGAGCTCATCGAGGAGCAGTTGTTCCGCTCCATCGACGACGCCCTCAAGCGGCTACGAAACTCGATCCACAGGTACCTGCGCAAGAACTCCGTCGACACGCCGGCATAACCGCCCGCGGCACGGCCGACAGTCCTGCAAGCAGTGGGGCGGCAGAACCGGCGGCTGTAGTGCGGAGCCTGCCGCCGGGGACATGGGCGGCATGCGACCCGGACGGTTCACCCGACGAGAGCACCGAACACCACACCGCTCAGGATGGCGCCGGCGATGCCGAAGGCCACATAGGCGGCGAACACCTGCCGCCGTACCAGCGCCCACACGGCGACCATGGCCGGGATGCTGCTCACGGACCCCGCGACCATGAACGCCATTGCCGCTCCAGCGCTCATGCCCTGTTGCATGAGGCCGGCGACCAGAGCGGGTGCGGCATATCCGTTCAGGTAAGCCGGCGCACTGACCAGTGCACCCATCACGATGGGCGCGAGACCATCCCCGCCGACAACCCCCGCGATCATGCGGGCCGGCACGTACGTGATGAGCAACGCCTCGAGAAGATAGGCGAACGCGAGCCACTTGACGAGAAACCGCGCGTTCGAGAACGCTTCGGAGCGGAACGTCGCCACCCGCGACGCCTCGCGCCAGAACTGCCATACGGTACCGCCCGTCGCGAACGTGCTTTCGCAACCGCCACAGGCAACACCCGCGTCTTTACGCAACGGGGAGGCGAAGGCTTCCCGCCGGGCGAGGAGGCGCACCCCAAAGCCCCCGAACAACCCCAGCGCCACAGCCGCGGCCGCCTTGCTCGCCGCGAAGTCCCAGCCGAGGGCAGCGGCGGTGATGAGCACGGTCGGCGGATCAACGAGCGGGGAGGACAGCCAAAACGCCATGATCGCGGAGATCGGCGCGCCGGCCGCGAGAAGGGCCGCGATGAAGGGGATGACGTCGCACGAGCAGAAGGGGGCGAGGCTGCCGAGGAGCGCCGCCAGCACGATCATGCGCGTCTCACGGCCCTCGAAGGCGCGCGCGACCAGTGTCGCCGCCCCAGCGGCCTTGAGGCCGGCGATGAGCGCGACTGCCGCAACGACATACGGCAGCGTTCCCACGAACGAGCCGACGGCGATGTGCAGGATGCCGGCGAGGCTCGGCAGGTCGATGGCCGCCACGGCAAGGGGGAGGGCGAGGATGACCCCCCACACGGACACCAATCCCTTGACCCCGGTATGCAGCCCGCCGATACCGCGAAGTGCCAATTCCGTCACGACGGTTCACTCCTTAAGGCGACGAGCGCGGCGCGCGCCTGACGTGATGGCCTGGCATCGGCGCAGCATTCGTCGAGCAGAAAAGCCGCAAGGGCTTCGATGTGGGGGTAGACGGCGCGACTGACCACGGCGCGGCCCTTGCGTTCCTGCGTCACCAGTCCGCCCGCGGCGAGGAATCGCAGATGATGGGCGAGTGTCGAGGCCGGCAAGCCGGAGCGCTGCTGGATCTGTCCGACGGTGAGTCCCTCGTCGCCGGCGCGCACGAGAAGGCGAAGCACCATGAGCCTCGGTTCGGATCCGCACGCGGCGAATCCCTGCGCGGCTTCCTCGTTGGAGAGTGTAAGGGTCGACTTGGTTTCGCGTTTCGTATTCATAAAACTAGATATATAGTTATATTGTTCTGATGTCAACTCCGGCGGTTGCATCAGGCCTCCGAGCAATCTGCCGGCTATGGCTTGCGCCACGACGGCCGCAGGAATACTCGGGGGCGACCCGTCACGTGCTATGCGACCGGTCCGGTTCTATGTCTGCTGGAAAGCTGGTTCAGTTCCGATAGCCCGGTAGGGGCGAGGGCGTCACCCTCCGGCGGCGCCGCGCCGGATGGTGCCGGGGCGCATGGGGAAGGGGACGGAGCTGGTGATTTCCAGGCCGTAGCCGGACAGGCCGACGAGGTTCCTGGGGTTGTTGGTTACGAGCTTGAGTTTGCGGATGCCCAGGTCTCTGAGGATCTGGGCGCCGATGCCGAAGTCGCGGAAGCTCCTTTCCTCCCTGGCTTCCGCGGTGCGCAGGCCCTTGCCCTCGGGCTGGAGGTAGAGCAGCACGCCGGCGCCTTCCCTGGCGATGAGTTCCAGGGACTGCTTGATGACCGAGCCGGTGTCGAAGAACTCGAAGCCGAAGACGTCGCCGGGAAGGAACTTGGTGCACACCCGCACCAGGGTCTCGCGGTCCTCGGAGATCTCTCCCTTGATGAGCGCCAGGTGCTCGCTGGAGTCCACGTGGGTGTTGTACACCACCGCCTCGAACTCGCCGCCGTAGCGGGTGGGCAACCGGGTGTTGGCGACCCGGTGGATCAGCGAGTCGTGCTTGAGGCGGTACTGGATCAGGTCCGCGATGGTGCAGATCTTGAGGTCGTACTTCTCGCCGAACTCCTCCAGGTCCGGCAGCCGCGCCATGGTGCCGTCGTCCTTCATGATCTCGCAGATCACGCCGGCGGGCTTGAGCCCGGCCAGCCGGCACAGGTCCACCGAGCCCTCGGTCTGCCCCGTGCGCACCAGCACGCCGCCGTTCCGGGCGCGCAGCGGAAAGATGTGACCGGGCGTGCACAGGTCGCCGGGTGCGGCGTCGTCGGCGATGGCCGCGAGGATGGTCTCGGCGCGGTCGGACGCCGAGATGCCGGTGGTGACGTTCTTGACGCCGTCGATGGAGACCGTGAACGCGGTGCCGAAAGGAGCCGTGTTGTCCCGCACCATCATGGTGAGGCCGAGCTGGGCGACCTTCTCCTCGGTGAGGGGCAGGCAGATCAGGCCCCGTCCCCAGGTGGCCATGAAGTTGATGGCCTCGGGCGTGACCAGCTCCGCCGCCATGGTGAGGTCGCCCTCGTTCTCGCGGTTCTGGTCATCCATCAGGATGACCATCCTGCCTTGGCGGATGTCTTCGAGGGCTTCTTCGATGGTGGCTACGGGCATGGGTTCCTAACTTAACATTTCGATAGTCGGTTGACGACTCATGTGCTCAGTGTGGTGCGTCACACTAGGGACACTCTGATCAATCGGCGTCGAGCGAGATGTCGCCCTTCGACTTCGCTTCGCTACGCCTGTCCTGAGCCTTGTCGAAGGGCTCAGGGCGAACGGTTTGGGACTCTCCTCCCGTTCGCCCTGAGCGTAGCGAAGCGAAGTCGAAGGGCGACCCGTACAAATTCTCCCTAAAGGCCGCCGTTCATCTCCGCCACCACCGACCGGGCCGCCTCGACCGGGTCGTCCGCTCCGGTGATGGGCCTGCCGACGACGATGTAGTCGATGCCGGCGGCCACGGCGTCGCCGGGGGTCATGACCCGCTTCTGATCGCCGGCCTGCTGGCCCGCGGGCCGGATGCCCGGCGTCACCAGCAAGAAGGAGTCGCCGCACGCGCCCCGGATCTCTTGGGCCTCCTGGGCGGAGCAGACCACGCCGGCAAGGCCTTCTTCCTGCGCCATGCCGGCCATCCGCACTACCTGGGTACGAACGTCTCCCTGCATTCCCAACGCTTCGAGGTCCGGTCCATCCAGGCTGGTAAGGACCGTCACGCCCAGCACCGACGGCCGCCGCAGCCCTTCGTTCCCGCACACCTCCTCCACCGCAGCGGCCGTCTGCCGCATCATCTCCCGGCCGCCTGAGACGTGAATGTTGAACAACCTGACCCCGAGCCGGGCGGCTTCCACCCCCGCCGCCGCCACGGTGTTGGGAATGTCGTGGAACTTGAGGTCGAGGAAGACCTCGCCGCCAAGGTCGTGGATCATGCGGACGATGTCCGGCCCGGCGTTGACGAAGAGCTGCTTTCCGACCTTGAGCATCCCCACTTCGGGCGCCAGCAAGGTCGCGAGGGACCTCGCCCTGGCCGGGTCGGCCAGGTCCAGCGCCACGATCAGGCGCTGCTTGACGGAAGATGCCGCCGCCGTCATGGCCGTCCGTCCTCGAGGGCCGCGCCGATGCGCTCCACGGCCTCGTCCACGGGCACGTCGATGGTGGTGCCGTCGCCGCGCCAACGCAACTCCACGTTGCCCTTGGCCAGCCCCTTGGCGCCGATGGTGACCCGCAACGGGACGCCCACGAGGTCGGCGTCCTTGAACTTGACCCCCGGGCGCTCGTCGCGGTCGTCCAGCAGGACCTCGTGCCCGGCTTCGGTCAGGCCTTGGTAAATCCGGTCCGTGACCTCCCGGATGGGATCCTCCTTGTAGTTGAGAGGCAGCAACTCCACGGAGAAGGGTGCGATGGACATGGGCCAGATGATGCCGTCGGCGTCGTTGTTCTGCTCGATGGCGGCGGCCATGAGCCGGGTGACGCCGATGCCGTAGCACCCCATCTCCATGACCCGTTCGTGCCCCTCGGAGTCGAGGATCGTCGCGTTCATGGCTTCGCTGTATTTCCGCCCGAGGTAGAACACGTGCCCCACCTCGATGCCGCGGTACTCCTCGATGACGCCCTCATCGCAGCGCGCGCACGGGTCCCCCGCCTTGACCAGGCGCAGGTCCTCGAAGCGCGCGGGCGTGAAGTCCCTGGACTGGTCCACGTGGATCGTGTGGGCGTCGGCCTGGTTGGCGCCGGTGACGGCGCCGGTCATGCCGCGGATGGCATGGTCGGCCCACACCTCCAGCGGCAGGTTCATGGGGCCCAGAAAGCCCGGAGGCGCGCCGACGGCCTCCAGGACCTCGTCCTCGTCCGCCATCTCCACCGCGATGGTGTCCATGAGATTGCCCAGCTTGGTCTCGTTGACCTCGTGGTCGCCGCGCACCAGCACCGCCACGAGCCCCCCCGCCGGCTTCCGGTAGATCATGGTCTTGATGAACCGCTCCGGGGGCACCTTCAGGAACTCGGAGACCTCCGGGACCGTCTTGAGCCCGGGCGTGGGCACGGTTTCGGGCGCGGCATCGGATGCGCCGCCGTTCTCGGGCGTTTGCAGGCACGATTCCGCCTTCTGCACGTTGGCCGCGTAGTCGCACGCGCCGCACGCCGCCAGCGCGTCTTCCCCCGACTCCGCCAGCACCTGGAACTCGTGCGACAGGCTGCCGCCGATGGCGCCGGAGTCGGCCTCCACCGCGCGGAACTGGAGGCCGCAACGGGTGAAGATGCGCCGGTAGGTGTCGTACATGTTGCGGTACTCGCGCTCGGCGTCCTTCCGGTCCAGGTGGAAGCTGTAGGCGTCCTTCATGATGAACTCGCGGCCGCGCATCAGGCCGAAGCGCGGGCGCACCTCGTCACGGAACTTGGTCTGGATCTGGTAGAGGTTCATGGGCAGCTCGCGGTAGGAGCGGACGTCCCGGCGCACGATGTCGGTGATAACCTCCTCGTGGGTCGGCGCCAGGCAGAAGTCCCGCTCGTGGCGGTCCTTGAAACGCAGCAGCTCCTTGCCGTAGACCTCCCAGCGGCCGCTGTCCTGCCACAATTCGGCCGGCGAGGTGACCGGCATCAACAGTTCCTGAGCGCCGGCCCGGTTCATCTCCTCGCGCACGATGGCCTCGATCTTGCGCAGGGTGCGCAACGCCAGCGGAAGAAAGTCGTACACCCCGCGGCTGACCTGCCGGATCATGCCGGCGCGCACCAGCAGCCGGTGGCTGACCACCTCCGCGTCCGACGGCTCTTCCTTGATGGTGGGTATGAACGACGTTCGCCAGCGCATGCGATCACTTATAGGAAGCGCCCATAACCCTGTCAAATTCCGGACCCCGCCGCGCTCCACAGTCTGGATTCCCGCTTTCGCGGGAATGAGGGTTTGCGGGCGCCAGTGCGTGTTCCCATGGCCTACGGATGCTCCGGGGCGACGCTTTCGGGGGGAGCTACATCCAAGCGGAACAGTTTCCTTGCGATGGCCTTGACGTCGTCGAGGATGGCATAGAGGCAGGGCGTGAGCATCAGCGTCAGGATGGTCGCGAAGGACAATCCCCAGACCACCGAGATGGCCATGGGCGAAAGGAACTTGGCCTGGCCGGTGGCGAAGAAGGCCAGCGGGACGAGTCCGCCCACGGTGGTGACGGTGGTCAGCATGACGGGCCTCAGGCGCATGACGCCGGACTGGATGATGGAGTCGTAGGCCGACGTTCCCCTTCTCCGGCTGCGGTTGATGAAATCCACCAGGATGAGGGAATCGTTGACCACGACCCCCGCCAGGGCGACGAAACCCAGGAGGGACAGGAAACTCAGGTTCTCGCCCATGATCAGGTGGCCGATCACGATGCCGCCGAAGGAGAAGGGGATCGCGGCCATGACGATGAACGGTTGTACGAACGATTTGAACAGGGAGCCCAGCACAAAGTAGATGACGAACAACGTGATCAGGGAGATCTGCGGCAACGCGGCCAGGGACTCCTCCATTTCCTGCCGTTCGCCCTTCACCACCACCCGCTGCCCGGGGTAACGCTGCCCAACGTCGGCGAACTGCCGCTTCAAGGCGTTGGTGGCCTCCACCACCGTGGTCTTTTCCGCCTCCACCTCGGCGAAGACGCTCAACGCCCGCTTGCGGTCGTCGCGGTTGATCTGGCTCGGGCTGATGCCGACGCCTATGTCGGCGATGTCACGCAGGAAGACCCGCTCGCCGGAGGGCAGCGTGAGCTTCATCCGCGACACGGTGTCGACGTGGCTGCGCCGGGCCCGGGGAAACCGGACGACGATGGGCACATCCTCGTCGCCGCGCTGGATGCTCGAGGCCTCCACCCCCTGGAAGCCCTGCTGCACCTGGCGCGCGATGCCCCTCACGTCGAGACCCAGCGTGCGGCCTTCCGGCTTGAGGCTGATACGGAGCTCCTCCTTGCCCGCCACGAGGTCATCGCGAATGTCCCGCACCCCGGGCAGGGTGGCCAGGAAGCCCTTGACCTCCTCGGTCAGGCTCCTGAGGCTCGCGAGGTCCTCGCCGATGATCCGGGCCTCGATGTCCGGCCCCCCGGGCCCGGCCTGGAGACTGAGGAACTGGAGCTTGGTGATACCCGGTATCCGCTCCAGCTTCCCCCGGAGATCGTCGATGACCTCGGCCGACGACCGGCCCCGGTCGTCGTGAAGCTCCAGCGTGAGCTGTCCCACGTTGCTTCCCCTCACCACCCGGTTCACGTCGAGGAAGGCCACGCCGACGGTCGTGGACAGGGACTTGAGCTCACCCGGGGGCAGATCCAGCACGATCTGTTCGGCCTGAACGGCCACGGCCTCGGTGTCTTCCAGCTTGGCGTTGGCGGAAGTTTCGAAGTTCACGAAGAACTGACTCGACTCGAACTCGCGAAAGAGCACGAAGGGCACCCGGTACTGGGCCGCCGCGGCCAGCAGCACGCTGCCCGCCACGATCAGGCTCACCGCTACGTAACGCCAGCGCACCGCGACTCCCAGGAGCGCTTCATAGGCATGGCGGAAGCTGGTCAACCACAGGCGCTGGCCGCCCACGTGCAGTCGGCGGAGACCGGCCAGCCGCTCGCCGCGGCTGCGCAGCCGGGTGAGCCACAGGCGCTCGCCGCGGCGGAGCTTGTTCGCGTAGGCGGGCGTGATGACGTCCGAGAGATGCGACGGCAGGATGAACAGGACCTCCAGGAGCGAGAGCAGCAGCGCAAAGGTCACCACCCAGGGGAGCGGCTCCATGAAGAAGCCGATGGTTCCCGGGATCAACAGGAACGGGACGAAGGCGGCGACGGTAGTCAGCACCGTGGTGACCACCGGCCACGCGACCTCGTAGGTGCCCTGGAGGGCCGCTTCCTTGGGAGGCAGGCCCTGCTCGACGTAGCGGTACACGTTTTCGGTCACGATGACGGCGTCGTCCACCAGAAGGCCGAGCACCAGGATCAGGCCGAAGGCCGAGATCATGTTGAGACTGAGGCCGCTGATCGACATCAAGACCAGACAACCCAGCACGGCGAACGGAATGCCGAGGGAGGTCATCAGGGCGATGCGGCCGCGGACGAAGACACAAAGCACCCCCAGCACGATGGTCAGTCCGATGGCGCCGCTCTCGCCCAGGGTGCTCAAGCGGTTTCGGATGAACACCGAGAAGTCATTGAAGAGTCCGACGGAAACGGTCGCGGGCAAGGTCTTGCGGATTTCCGCGACGGAGTCGCGCACGCGTTCCGCGACGCTGATGGTATCGCCGCTCAGCTCCTTGATGACCACGAGGTTGAGCGCCGGCTTGCCGTCGAAGCGCGAGAGGACCGTCGCGTCCTCGAAGGATTCGCGCACCACGGCGACATCCGCGACGGTAAGCGCATGTCCGGTGTCGGTGGAACGCAGGATCATGCGTTCCACGTCGGCCACGCCGCCGGCTACGCCCAGTGTCCGCACCAGGATTTCGCCCCGGGCGGTCTTCAGCGCCCCGCCGGGCACGTTGCGGTTCTGGTTGCCGACGGCCGCGCGGATCTCGTCCAGGCTCAGCCGGTACTGGTCGAGCCGTTCCGGGTCGATCTCGATGATTATGCGGCTTTCACGGATGCCGAAGATCGACACGGTGGCGACACCGTCGACGCGTCTGAGTTGATCACGCACATCCTTGGCGATCTCACGTAGCTCCTGTTCCGGTATGTCGCCGCTCAACGAAACTGTGATTACCGGGATGGTGGACAGGACCTCGGAGACCTGGGGCTCCTCCGCTTCCTCCGGCAAGTTCACGACCCGGTCCAGGGCGGCGCGCACGTCCCCCAGGGCGCGGCTCATCTCCGTGTCCGACTGCATCCGGAGGCGGATCTCAGATTGGCCCTCGCGAGAGCTGGAAAGCATCTCGTTCACGCCGTCGACGTTGCGGACCCGGTCCTCGATCCTCGCGGTGATGAGCTCCTCAACCTCCTCGGGTGACGCACCCGCGTAGACCGTATCGATGCGGATCACCCGTTGGGAGAAATCGGGGAACAGCTCCCGCTTGAGCCGCAGATAGGACACCACCCCCGAAATGATGATCAGCAGCACCAGCAGGTTAACGATGACGGGGTTCCCGATGGAGAACTCGATGATCTTCTTCATGAGGACAGATCCCGGCGCGTGACCACGCGGATGCGGGTGCCGTCCACGAGCAGGCGCTGTCCGGCGGTCACGAGGAGTTCCCCGGGTTCAAGGCCCGCCGCGATCATGTAACGCGACCCGAAGCGCCTGGCGATGCGCACCGTGCGTCGCGCGGCCCGTCCCGAGTCGGGGTCGGCCACGAAAACGGCCGGCTCGGCGTCCTCGAAGATGACGCTTTCCCGCGGTATCAGGATGGCGCCCGGATAGTCCCGCACCGGGATGACGGCGCGCGCGAACATTCCGGGGAGAAGCTTCCGGCCCGAAGTGTTGGAAAGGAAGATCTCCACCGGAAACGAGCGCGTCTCCCGGTCCGCCCGCGGGCCGATGTTGGCGACCCGCCCGGTAAACTCCTCCTCCAGCCCGCGCACCCGGACCTCGGCCACGATCCGGGGATCGAGCCGGTGGATGTCGCCGGCCGGAATGCGCACGTCGAGCTTCACGGTCTTGACGTCGGCCAGCCGGAAGAGCACCTGGCCCGGCGCGACGCGCTCCCCCAGCGTCACGTTCTTGCTCGCGATCACGCCGGCAAAAGGCGCGCGGATCTCGGTATCCCTCAGGGTTTCCCGCGCCTGCTCGAGCTGGACGTCGGCCAGGGCCAGCTCCGCCCGGGCGATGGCGTGCAGCGCTTCGGTCTCCCGCTCCCCGCTTCGGGCCGATTCGAGCTCCTCTTCGATCCGCCGCCACGCCAGCTCCTGCCGTTCCGCCTCCTGGCTGGACACCAGTTCCTTCTTCAGAAGCTTCGTGAGGCGTTCGTGCTCCGCCCGCGCCAGCCGCAGCTGCTCGCGGTTGAGCTTCACCAGCTTGCGCTGCCGCTCGATGTCCACCGCGGCCTTCCGGACCCGCGCCTTCGCGCTGGCCACCTGTGCCGCCGCCTTGCGCACGGCGATCTCGAAATCCGTGGAATCCACCCGCGCCAGCAGCGCCCCGGCCCGCACCACGCTGCCGAGGCCTATGCTTCCCGGTATCCCGACGATGCGGCCGCTGACCTCCGCGCCGACAGGACCCTCGCGCGCGGCGGCAATGGTGCCCAGTGCCTCGATCCGGTGCACGAAATCAGCCGCCGCCACCGCCGCCACCTCCACCGGCACGGGCGCAGCCTGCGGTTCGACAGGGGGCTTTTCCTCCACGTCGCTGATGACGTACACGCCCACGGCGGTGACCGCGCTTACCAGGAGGATGAGCAGGATGGAAACGGCGATGCGGATCTTCATCCCAGGCTCCTCATGACCGACCGCGTAAGGGCTTCGGTCATCTCCTCCAGGTCGAATGCCTCCTGGTCGTAAAGCCAGTGCAGCGCCAACCCGTCGACGCACGCAAGGATGTGTTCGGCCGTGAGCCTGGGGTGCTCGCTCTGGAAGAAGCCGCCAGCGACGCCCGCTTCGACGACCATCGTCAGGTCATCGATGGAGGACTGGTACGCGTCCCGCAACTGCATGCGCAGGAGGCTTTGCTGCTCCGCCCGGCCAGCCTCGGCCCAGACGTCGCAGAATACGTAGAAGAAGGGCTCCCATTGGCGGAAACTGACCAGGGCCGCGGCCAGAAAACGCCGGATGATCTCCGGAGGCTCCTCGATGCCGTGCAGCTCCGCGGCGTAGTAGTCCTTCAGCTTGGCCAGCATGTAACCGTGGAGCGACTGCAGGAGCTGGTGCTTGCTCTCGAAGTACTCGTAGATGGTCCCCTTGCCGATGCCGGCGGCAACCGCGACTTCCTCCATCTTCGAACGGTGGAACCCCTTCTGGGCGAAAACCGTCATGGCCGCCTCGAGTATCTCCGCGCGCTTGCGCTCCTTGTCGACTACGATGGGCATGTTCTCTCAAAACTTGTGAGTCACGAGCACTAGTTCACGAACAACAATTCACGAGCACCGTTTAATCTTGACCGGCCAGCCGGTCAATTTAAAAGACTACACCCGTCCACCTTGCAGGTCAACGAGTCAAGCACTGATTCGACGGTTATTTGTCGTCGGCGACGTGTTCCGAATCCGGGTCCTTCCGGTCCCCTTCGGGGATGATCAGGAGCCGGCGGAAGGCGCCGTGTCCGAGGCTCTTGGTGGTGAGCCAGGGATCGTCCTTGAGGGCCAGGTGGACGACGCGCCGGTCGCGGGCGCTGAGGGCGTCGATCCCTTGGGTCTTGCGGCTGCGTTTGGCCTTCTCGCCCATGCGCAAGGCCATGTCCTCCAGGGACCTGACACGCCTTCCACGGTAGTCTTCGGCGTCGACGATGGGCTGCGGAACGCCCGCGCCGACCTTGTCGGCCACGATACGGCTCAGGATGTGCTGGAGTGACTCCAAGGTCTGACCCCGGCGGCCGATGAGGAGCGCGCTGCTGTCGCCCTGGACATCCAGCACGAACTCCGAAGCGCTCGCGCCCGGCTTGACCACCACCTCCGCCTCCACGCCCATCAGCCGGAGGATCTCCGTGAGCACCTCGACGCTGACCTTCCGGACCTCCGCGGACCGCTCATCGGTCTCCGCGGGTTCTTCATCCGGCTCGCCGTCGTCGGATCGATCGACGACCGCCGCGGCTTCCTCCGGCTCGGTCTCCGCCGGCTCGTCCGCGGGCGCCGCGGCGACCTCCATGTCCCCGGCGTCCTCGTCCTGCGCGACCGCCGCCGCCTCCCGGATGGTGGCCCGGACCCGCGCGTTCTGGCGGCCGAAGCCGAGCAGGCCCATCTTTTCCTCCGCCAGAATGTCCAGCGAGACCTTGTCCCGCTCGACGCCCAACAGGTTCAGTGCCTTGGTGATGGCTTCGTCAAGTGTTTCTCCTTCGGTTTCGACTTGCTTCATCACAAACCTCTCCTCCGCGGGCGCCGCGACGCTATCGACAGCCGGCCCTCAGCTCTCTTTCCGGTTGATCATGTATTGCTGGACGATGCTCAGGATATTGTTCACGAACCAGTAGATCGTGAGTCCCGACGGGAAGCTTACGAAGATCACGGTGAAGATCAGCGGCATGAGCATCATCATGCGCCGCTGGTTGGCATCGCCGATGGCCGGCGACATCCACTGCTGGATGAACATGCTCGCCCCCATGAGCAGCACCAGCACGGGAACGCCCACGTCAAAACCGAAGGCCGAGAACGGCAGCGATTCCCAGTCCGGACGCGACAGGTCCTTGATCCACAGGAAGCTCGCGTGACGGAGCTCGATGGGGGTCAGCAACGCGTTGTAGAAGCCGATGAAGAAGGGGAACTGGAGGAGCATGGGCAGACAACTTCCAAACGGATTCACCTTGTTCCGCTTGTAGAGGTCCATCATCTCCTTGTTCAGCCGCGCCTTGTCGTCGCCGAACTTGTCCTTGAGGCGCTGCATCTGCGGCTGCAGCTTCTGCATGCGCTTCATGGAGACGAAGCTCTTGTGCGTCAACGGCCACAGCAGCAGCTTGATGATGAGCGTCAGCAGGATGATGTCCAGACCGTAGTTCCCGGTGTAGGTCTGAAAGAAATGCAGCGCCTGCAGCATCGGCATCGAGATGAAGGCGAAGTAGCCGAAGTCGATGGATTCCTCGAGACCGCGGTCGAACGACTCGAGCAGGCTGAGCACCTTGGGGCCCATTAAGAGCCGGTAGCGCGCGCTGCGTTCCGTGCTCGACAGCACCCGGCCGCGCGTTTCCAGCACGAAGCCGCGGTCGCGTCCGGTGGCGGGCACCACCGCCGCGTCCGCCTCGACGCCGTCGGCGGGGATGAGAGCGGAAACAAAGTAAGTGTAGCCGAAGCCGGCCCATGAAAGCGGAGCGTTGAGATTGATTCGGGCCTCGATGTCGCCCGGCCACTCGCGGGTGATCTCCCCCTCCCGCAACGCGATGAGCCCCTCGAAGATTCCGTCGCCCTTGACGCCCTTGGCCTCGCCGCCCGTGGTGAGAAGCAGAACGGCGCCCTGCGCCGACCCGCCGATCGACACCGCCACCTCCACCGCGTAGCTGGAACCGTTGAAGGTGAACTCCTTGACCACCGGACGGCCCGAAGGCGTCGCGCCGACGAAGGTGATCCTGCCGTCGCCGCCCGCCTGGATGTTCAGGTCCGTGCCCTGGACCTCATAGACGATCCCTCGATCGGTGCCGGAGGGCGTATCGTCGAGGCGCAGTCCCAAGGGATACTCCATCCCCGGTCCCGGGGAGGCCATTTCGATCAACGGGCTGTCCGCCGCCACGCTCGCGCGGTACCGCTTCAGGCGGAAGCTCTTGAGCCGGGCCCCCTGGTTGGTGAAACGCGCGATGTAGTCGGGTGTCTCCACCGTCACGTCCCGCACCGGCACCACCTGGGCTGGCTTGACGGCCTCGGGAGCGGGGGCCGGGGAGGGCGCCGGAGGCTTGGACGCCGCCACCGGCGGGGCGGCGGGCTGCCTTTCGGGCTTGGCGGCCGTCTCCTTCGGCGGCGGCTCCGCGGGCGGATAGAAGCGCCGCATGTACTCCTGGTAGAGGATGATGATGAGGATCGAGATGACGACCGCTATGAAGGCTCGCTTTTCCATGAATCCCTACGGAACCGGGTCGTAGCCCCCGTCGGTGAGCGGATTGCAGCGCAGGAGCCGCCAGACCCCCAGGCCCAGCCCCTTCAGGACACCGTGGCGGTGAACCGCCTGCAACGCGTAGGCGGAACACGTCGGATAGTACCGGCAGGTGCGCGGTAACAGCGGCGAAACGAACCGCTGGTAGGCCCTGATGGGGATTCGCACGGCGGTACGGGCGATGGTGTTCATGGGATCACCGGGACTGTGTGCCAGTATGGCGCTGGAGGCCGGGGCCGATCGCCTTGCGGAGCTCCGCGGTCATGGCCGAGTAACTCAACTCTCCCGCTCCTCTGCGGGCAATGATGACCGTATCCTGGTCGGAACGAAAATTCTCCCGTCCGCGACGGAAGAACTCGCGCAACCCCCGCTTCACGCGATTGCGCACGACCGCGTTCCCCACCTTGGAGCTGACCGTGACTCCCAGCCGTTTACCCAGATGGTCGTTGTCTCTGCGGATGATGATGAAGTGCGGCGTGTAGAACTTCCTGCCCTTTCGGGACAGCAGCAGGAACTCGGAACGTCTCGTCAGGCGGGCTTCCCTGGGGAAACTCTCGCGGACACCGGACAACGGCCCGTTCCTAGGTGCGAGGACCCTTCGGTGGGATGACGACGGTCAACCGCTTCCTTCCCTTGGCCCTCCGACGCTTCAGCACATTGCGACCGCCGGGGGTCTCCATTCGCGCGAAGAAACCGTGGGTTCTCTTGCGCCTAAGATTGCTCGGTTGATACGTCCGTTTCATTTCCGCACCCTCATTCTTCAGTCACATCTTTCAAGCATACGCGGGATGGCTTGTCAATTTGCCGAAGGCGCCGCGCGAACCCGGGGGAACACGCTTTGGTTTTGCCGACAAGAGCCGATGAAGAAGTCCAGAGGCGGGTTCAAGCCGCCCCGACTCAGTCCGCCTCCGCTCTCTGGGTGCGCCCCATGAGGTCACGGACGGCCTGGGTCGGGGCCTTGTCCTCGTAGAGGACGCGGTACATCTGCTCCACGATGGGCATCTCGACGCCGTAACGTTGGGCCAGGAGGTGCACGGTGCGCGTGTTGCGGACGCCCTCGGCGACCATCCGGGTCCCCCCGACGATGTCCACGAGCCGGCGTCCCTGGCCGAGCTCGACGCCGACCTTACGGTTGCGGCTCAACTGGCCGGTGCAGGTGAGCACGAGATCGCCGAGGCCGGGGAGGCCGGCGAGGGTGACCGGATCGGCGCCCATCTTGACCGCCAGACGGGTCATTTCGGCCAGTCCACGGGTGATGAGGGCGGCCCGGGCATTGTGTCCGAGCTCCAGCCCGTCGCTCACGCCCGCGGCGATGGCTATGACGTTCTTGATCACGCCACCCATCTGGACACCCACCACGTCCGTCGACGAGTAGACCCGGAACTCGCGGGAGCCGAGGCTCTCCTGCACCTCGTGCGCCACCCCGGGGTCGGCGCTCGCCACCGTGATGGCGGCGGGGCGCCCCTGCGCCACTTCCAGGGCGAAGGTCGGCCCTGACAGGAAGGCGTGCCGCCGCGGGTGGCCCACAACCTCCGCCAGAACGTCGCCCATGGTCATCAGGGTCGACTCCTCGATCCCCTTGGAGCCGCAGACGACGATGGTCTCGGGCGTCACGAACGGTGCCGCCTGGCCCATGACCTCACGCAGGAAGTGGGACGGGGTCACGCAGATGAGCAGGTCCCGGCCGGAGGCCGCGGTTTCCAGGGAAGGGGTGACCTGGAGCCGGTCGGGGAGCTTGACGGAGGGCAGGTAGATGGAGTTCTCGCCGCCCTCCTGGATCCGGGCGAGGGTTTCCGGGGAGTGGCACCACAGGACGACGTCCTCGTGCTTCCTGCACAGCAGCACCGCCAGGGCCGTGCCCCAGCCGCCCGCGCCTATGATGCCGATGGACATTCCGGGAATCCGGAGAAGTTAGGGGCCCGTCCGAGTCGTCAGGGCAGTTTCCTAGCTGTCGTCTTCCGCCAGGCGGGCGAGGGAAACCACCCGCTCACCGTTATCGAGATCGATGAGACGAACTCCCTGGGTGTTCCGGCCGATTACGCGGATGTCGCCGATGCGCAGCCGGATAATCTTGCCGCCGTCGGTGATCAGCATCAACTGGTCCTCGTCAACCACCTGCTGTACGCCCACCACGCGGCCGGTGCGCTCGGTCGTCTTCATGGTGATGAGGCCCCGGCCGCCGCGGCCCTGGGTCCGGTACTCGTCGATGCCGGTGCGCTTTCCCATACCCTTGTCAGCCACTGTGAGGATCGACGCGCCGGGATGCAGCACCTCCATGCTCACCACCGCGTCGCCCTCCTCCAGCCGGATGCCGATGACCCCCATGGTGTCGCGGCCCATGGCGCGGACCTGCCCCTCCTTGAAGCGAATGGACTGCCCATCCATGGTGGACAGCAGGATGTCCTGGCCGCCGTCGGTAAGACTGACCTCGATGAGCGAGTCGCTCTCGTCAAGCGCGATGGCGCGGATGCCGGTGGCCCGGGGGCTGGAGTAGGCCATCAGATCGGTCTTCTTGACCAGCCCGTTGCGGGTCGCGAATATGACGTACCGGCCCTCCTCGAACTCCCGCACGGGCAGGAACGCCGAGACCTTCTCGCCCTCCTGGAGCTGCAGGAGGTTCACCACCGGCCGGCCCTTGGCAGCGCGGCCGCCCTGGGGCAGCTCGTGGACCTTGATGCGGTAGACCTTGCCGATGGTGGTGAAGAACAGGATGTGGGAGTGGGTGGAGGCGACGAACAGCGACTCGACAAAGTCCTCGTCCCGAGTCGTGGTCCCGACCTTGCCCTTGCCGCCGCGGTGTTGCGCCCGGTACAGGGTGATGGGATTGCGCTTGATGTACCCCTCGTGGGACACGGTCACCACCATGTCCTCCTCCACGATGAGGTCCTCGATGGATATCTCCTCGGCCTTGTCGACGATCGCGGTGCGGCGCCCGTCGCCGTACGCCTCCTTGATCTCCCTGAGCTCGTCCACGACGATGGCATAAACCTTCTGCTCGTCGGCGAGAATTCCCCGCAGCTCGGCGATGGTGGCCTCGACGTTCCGATGTTCCTCGATGATCTTGTCGCGTTCGAGTCCCGTGAGCCGCTGCAGGCGCATGTCCAGGATGGCCTGCGCCTGGGCCTCCGAAAGCTGGAGGCTGGGGTCCGGCGCTGCCGTCCCGGCGAACGCTCCGGCCATGAGCCCTTCCTTCGCGGACCGCGGATCGGGTGACTCCCGGATCAGCTTGATCACCTCATCGAGGTAATCCAGGGCGATCTTGAGCCCTTCGAGGATGTGCAGCCGCTCCTCGGCCTTCCTCAGTTCGTAAGCGGTACGCCGGGTGACCGTCTCCCGGCGGTGCTCGAGGAACGCTTCGAGGATCTCCTTCAGGTTGAGGAGCTTGGGGCGGCCCTCGATGATGGCGAGCATGTTGACGCCGAAGGACTCCTGCAGGCTCGTGTGCTTGTACAGGGCGTTGATGACGATCTGCGGCACCGCGTCGCGCTTGGGTTCCACCACGATGCGCATACCGTCTCGGTCGGACTCGTCCCGCAGGTCGGCGATGCCCTCGATCTTCTTGTCGTTGACCAGGTTGGCGATCTGCTCCAGGAGCCGGGTCTTGTTCACCATGTACGGGATTTCGGAGATGATGATCTGCTCCTTGCCCGTACGCTTGACGGTCTCGGTGGACACCCGCGCGCGCATCTGCACGCTTCCCCGCCCGGTCTTGTACCCCTGGCTGATGCCTTCACGCCCGTGGATGAACCCGCCGGTGGGGAAATCCGGGCCGGGGATGTACTCCATCAGCTCGTCGATGGTCAGGCCGGGACGCTCCACCAGCGCGATGAGGCCGTCGATGACCTCGCTCAGGTTGTGCGGCGGGATGTTGGTGGCCATGCCCACGGCAATTCCCGACGCCCCGTTGATGAGCAGGTTGGGCAGCCGCGACGGCAGCACCGACGGCTCCTCCATGGAGTCGTCGTAGTTGGGCAGGAAGTCGACGGTTTCCTTGTCGATGTCGGAAAGCAGCTCCTGCGCGATGCGTGCCATGCGGATTTCCGTGTAGCGCATGGCGGCGGGGGGATCGCCGTCGATGGAGCCGAAGTTTCCCTGCCCATCCACCAGGCAGTAGCGCATGGAGAAGTCCTGGGCGAGGCGGACGATGGCGTCGTAGGCGGCGGCGTCGCCGTGGGGATGGTACTTGCCGATGACGTCGCCCACGATCCGGGCGGACTTGCGGTAGGGGTTGTTCCAGTGGTTGCCCATGTCGTGCATGGCGTAGAGCACACGCCGATGCACGGGCTTCAACCCGTCACGCACGTCCGGCAGCGCCCGTCCCACGATGACGCTCATGGCGTAGTCCACGTAGGACTGACGCATCTCGTCCTCGATGTAGACGGGAACCTTTTGTTGTCTTACTCCGGCTTCCATAATAGGGAATGCTACGATGTCGGCAGAGCACGGCGTCCTTCGACTTCGCTCGACTCCGCCTCGCTACGCTCAGGACGAACGGTCAAACAGCTTTCGTCTCCGTTCGTCCTAAGCGTAGCCGAAAGACGCCAATTGATCGGAGTTTTCCCAAGAGGACGTGGCACTTACTAAATGTCGAGGTTGCGCACCGTCAGCGCGTAGTCCTCGATGAACTTCCGGCGGGGCTCCACGTGGTCTCCCATGAGCGTGGAGAAGATATCGTCGGCCTCGACGCCATCCTCGACGCGGACCTGGAGCAGCACCCGGGACTCGGGATCCATGGTGGTCTCCCAAAGCTGGTCCGGGTTCATCTCGCCCAAACCCTTGTACCGCTGGATGTACTGCCCCTTCTTGCCCCGCTCCATGACGAAATCGAGCAGGGCCTTGTGGGAACCGAGCTGGCCGGCGCGCGCAGCGTCCACCGGCGCCTTGGCTTGTTCGCCATCCTCCAGGATGAAAGGCGAATGGCCGACGCCCAGCAACTCGCCGTGGAGCCGTTTGATCTCGCGGTATTCGGGGCTGGTCAGGAAATCCCGGTCGATGACGGTACGGATGCCGCTGCCATTGGAGCGGGTCTTGCAAACCAGCTTGCTGCAATTGTGCTCGGGGTCCCACTCCACCTCGCTGCTCATCGGCCCGATCTCCGGCGCCAAAAGATTGACGTAGGAGGCGAGGTCGCTTGCGAGGGCCTTCACCCTGTCCTCATCCCTGAGCCGCTCGGGGTTGAAGTCGGGCTGCAGCAACAACCCCTCTACCAAAGCGCGCTCCTTGTGCTTCCGGGCCATGAGCTGGAGCAGCTTGTCCATCCGCACCACCTTCTTGACGAAGGACTGGAGCGCCGCGCCCTTGACCTCACGAGCGTGTCCGTTGCCGTTCGTGTCCGCGGAGCGCAGGCGCAGGTTCTCGGTGCCCTTCTCGATGAGGTAGTCCTCGAGGCTGTTCTCATCCTTCAGGTAGCGTTCCTGCTTGCCGCGCTTGACCTTGTAGAGGGGCGGCTGGGCGATGTAGAGATAGCCCTTCTCCACGAGGTCGGGGATCTGACGGTAGAAGAACGTCAGCAACAACGTCCGGATATGGGAGCCGTCCACGTCCGCGTCGGTCATGATGATGACGGTGTGGTAGCGGAGCTTCTCGGAGTCGTACTCGTCCTTGACGCCCGCGCCCAGGGCCGTCAGCAGCAGGCGGATTTCCTGGGATGACAGCATCTTGTCGAAGCGCGCCTTCTCGACGTTCAGGATCTTGCCCTTCAGGGGCAGGATGGCCTGGTTGCGCCGGTCGCGCCCCTGCTTGGCCGAGCCGCCGGCCGAATCTCCCTCCACCAGGAAGATCTCGCTCAACGCGGGGTCGCGCTCCTGGCAGTCCGCCAGCTTGCCCGGCAGCGACGCCGAGTCCAGCGCGCCCTTGCGACGGGCCAGCTCCTTGGCCTTGCGAGTGGCCTCACGTACCCTGGCGGCCTCGATGCCCTTGGAGGCGATCTTCTTGGCGTCTCCCGGATGCTCGGCGAAATAGGTCGCGAGGCGCTCGTTGATCAACGCCTCCACGATCCCCTTGACCTCGCTGTTCCCCAGCCGGGTCTTGGTCTGGCCCTCGAACTGCGGCTCCGGCACCTTGACGCTGATGACCCCGGTCAGGCCCTCGCGAACGTCGTCCCCCTGCAGGTTGTCCTCGTCTTTCTTGAGCAGGTTGGAGCCGGTGGCGTAGTTGTTGATGGTGCGCGTCAACGCCGCCTTGAAGCCGCTCAGGTGGGTGCCGCCCTCGGTGGTGTTGATGTTGTTGGCGAAGGAATAGACGATTTCGGTATAGCTGTCGTTCCACTGCAGGGCGATCTCGACATCGGTGCCGTCCTTCTCGCCGTGCAGGTAGATCACCTTTGGATGAATCGCCGTCTTGACCCGGTTCAGGTGCTCGACGAACGAAATGATCCCGCCCTCGTAGAAGAACTCGTGCTTCTTGTCGTGGCGCTCGTCCTCGATGAGGATGCGCAGGCCGCGGTTCAGGAACGCCAGCTCCCGGAGCCTCTGGGACAGCAAGTCGAAGCTGAGATCGACGGTCTCGAACACCGTCGGATCCGGCTTGAAGGTGATGCGCGTACCCCGTTCCTTGGAGGTACCCGTTTCCTTGAGCGGCGCCAGGGGCTCGCCGCGCTCGTAGGCCTGCTCGTACACCTTGCCGTCGCGCTTGATCTCGACGTCGAGGTGTTCCGCCAGGGCATTGACCACCGACAGCCCGACCCCGTGGAGGCCGCCGGAGACCTTGTAGGCGCCCTTGTCGAACTTGCCGCCGGCGTGCAGCTTGGTGAGCACGACCTCCGCGGCCGGCAGCTTCTCCGTGGCGTGGATGTCAACCGGAATGCCGCGGCCGTTGTCGACCACGGTGACACTGTTGTCGATGTGGATGGTAATTTCGACGCGATCGCACTGGCCGGCGAGCGACTCGTCAATGGAGTTATCGACGATCTCGTAGACGAGATGATGGAGACCCCGCTCGGCGGTGTCTCCGATGTACATGCCGGGGCGCTTACGGACAGCTTCCAGCCCCTCGAGAACCTTGATCTTGTCGGCTTTGTAATCGGACCCGGAAGAAGCAGCCATTATTTCAAAGTGCTTTCGGGGCGCGTCGATGTCGGTGGATCATGGAGCGCATTCGGTAGAACACCGTGCATATCGAATAATAGCATTTACCGGCCCTGAATGCCAACCGGACGGGGCTCGGACGGGTGGCCGTGGGCTCATTGGAAGGCAGCACAAGTTGGCTGTCGATTGGTTCGGCACGAGTGCGTGCGGCGGGGGGGGGGGGGGGGGGGGGCCCCGCCCGGGCGGGGGGGCGCGCCCCCCCCCCCCCCCGCGGGGGCCCCCCCCCCCCCCCCCCGCGAGGGTGAGTGGGGAGCCGGGCAGTGTTTGTCGCGGAAATCCCGCATCCATCGCGGGGAGTGGTGCCAGGAACTTGTCCGAGTAATCAAACACAACCCCTCTCCCTTTGGGAAAGGGGGGCCAAAGGCCGGGTGAGGGCCTAGCGCGCGGGGCCGCCAGGGCGGGCTTCCGATACGAATATGGCGATGTTGGCGGTTCCCAGCGCCAGCACGGCGGCCAGGGCCTGCCACGCGGTGGCGTAGGAGCCGGTGGCGTCGACAATGTAACCGAACGCGGGCGTGCCCACCACGGTGCCGACGGCGTTGATGGAGATCATCAGGCCGAGGGCCATCCCGGCCCTGGACTGACCGGCGATCTCGCTGATCAGGGAATAGGACACGCCCTGATAGCCGATCATGGTGAACCCGCCGAGGAAGGTCAGGGGAACCAGGATAAACGGCGACACCCCTTGGTCGAGGGCGCTCAACGCGGTGCACAGAAACACGGATATCACACCGACGAGCACCAGCACGACCTTGCGCCGGCCGCCGTAGAGGCGGTCGCTGACCGTGCCCCAGCCGATGCGGCCGAAGACCGCTCCGCCCTGGGTGACGGACAGCCATTGGCTGGCGTGGACGGCGGAGAACGCCAGTCTCTCCTTGAGGAACAACGGCAGATAGGTGAGCAGCGACATCTGGCCGATGAGCAACAGGGCGGTGCCGCAACTCAACGCCAGCACGCTCCTGATGCGCAGCGTCCCGCGTCCGGCGGCGCCGGAGCGGTCCCCGCCGGTCCCGTCGGCGTCGGCGGGCTCGCGCCAGAGGAACCAGAAGAGCAGGCCGAACAGCACGTTGACGACTCCGAAGCCCGTCAGCGTCGCGCGCCAGCCGAACAACGCCGCCAACGGCGCGCCCACCAGGGCCGTCACCACCCCGCCCGCGGGAACGCCGGTCTGCTTGATTCCCATGGCCGTGGCGCGGTGGCGCCGGAACCACATCAACACGCCCTTGGTGGAAGCAGGGTTGAGAAAGCTGTAGCCCAGGCCGGTCAGGAGAAAGCAGGCGAAGGCCCAACCGAAGGACCCGGCCGACGAAGCGATGATGACCGCCGTGCCCGCGCCCACGTGGCCTATGAGGGACGCGCGCCGCACCCCCAGCCGGTCGCTGAACCATCCGGCGGTGAACGAGAACCCGGCCATGCCGATGTAGAAAGCGGTGAAGAACAGCCCCACTTGGGCCCGGGTGAGCCCCAACTCGTCCTGGTAGAACGGCGCGAAGGTATTGATGCCGTACTGCGCCGAGGCCCCGATGATGTGGGTAGCGGTGGTGAGGGCGAGAATCGCCAGGGGGAACGAAGCCATGATGTTCCGGCGCCTCCCGAAGGACGTCGCAGGTTGCTGGAAAAGTCCGCCTGGCGCCATTCGCCCTGAGCGTAGCAAAGCGAAGTCGAAGGGCGCCAACCCGTGTCAGACGGAGTTTCTCAACAGCCTGCTAGCCGTCTGCTCCCAGCTCGGCGGCCGCCCTCAGCGCCAGAAGGTAGCTCTGGTGACCGAATCCCGCGATCTGCCCGACGACCACGTCCGAGATCAGGGAGGTTCGCCGGAACTCTTCGCGCTTGTGGATGTTGGAGAGATGCACTTCGATGGCCGGGACGCCGCTCGCGGACAGCGCGTCCCGCACAGCCACGCTCGTGTGGGTGTAGGCGCCGGCGTTGATGACGACGGCGCGAAAACCCTCCGCGCCGGCCTGCTGGATCCAGGTGACCAGCTCGCCTTCGTAATTGGACTGGCGCGCCTCCACGGCGACCCCTAGCTCCGCGGCGAGGGCTTCCAGGCGGGCGTCGATGTCCGCGAGCGTGTCGTGTCCGTAAATCTCGGGCTCCCGGGAGCCGAGCAGGTTCAGGTTCGGTCCGTGGAGGACCAGGATCTTGGTGTCACCAATCGAAACTATCTCTTGGGGGCGGGCCTGGGGCGGGACGCCAGCTCCTGAACGATCTCGGTCGCGGAAAACCACTGAAAGCGGGTGCTGCCGATTCCTTCGCACAGCACGAACTTGATCTTGCCGGCATGGGATTTCTTGTCCAGGGCCATGCCCGCCACCAGGTCCTCCAGGGCGATGTCGTCCGGTATGCGCCACGGCAGGCCGGCCCGCCGCACCAGGGTCTCGATGCGCTCCAACTCGGCGGCGCTCAACAGGCCCTGCCCGGCGGACAGCGCGGCCGCCTGGATCATGCCGATGGCCACGGCCTCGCCGTGGAGAAACCGTTCGTAGCCGGTGAAGGCCTCCAGCGCGTGGCCGATGGTGTGGCCGAAGTTGAGGATGGCGCGGCGATCCTCCTCGCGCTCGTCCTGCTCCACCACCGCCGCCTTGATGCGGCAGGAGACCGCGACGGCTTCCTCGACCGCCGCCGCCTCCATGCGCGCCAGCGCGTCCATCTCCTCTTCGAGGAAGCCGAAGTAGCCGGCGTCCTGGATGACGGCGTGCTTGATCACCTCGGCCATTCCCGCGGCGAATTCACGTTCCGGCAACGTCCGCAGCGTCTTCATGTCGATGACCACCAGCCGGGGCTGATGGAAGGCGCCGATGAGGTTCTTGCCCTGATCGTGGTTGACCGCGGTCTTCCCGCCGACGCTGGCGTCCACCTGCGCCAGCAGGGTCGTGGGGATCTGGACATAGCCGACGCCGCGCAGGAACGTTGCCGCGGCGAACCCGGTGATGTCGCCGATGACCCCGCCGCCCAGGGCGATGAGCGTGGCGCTGCGGTCGAAGCGGTGTTCCACCAGGGCGTCGTAGATCGACCCCAGGGACGCCGTGTTCTTGTGCGCCTCGCCCTCCGGGATCAACACCAGCGCGGTCTCGTACCCCGCCTCCCGGAGGGACTCCCGGAGTTCCTCCGCGTAAAGGTCGGCCACCGGCGGGTTCGACACGATGCCCACGCGGCCGCCGATGCCCTGGGCCTTCATGAGTTCGCCCACCCGGGAAAGGAGTCCCTCGCCCAGTTCGATGGGGTACGAGCGCTGTCCCAGATTGACGGTTACGGTCTGCATAGCTGCTCTTCGATCCGCCGCACCACCTGGTCCACCGTCAGCTCGTCGGTGTCTACGGTGACGCCGGCCTCGGCGTAGATGGCTTCCCGCTGCGCCGAAAGCTCCTCGATCCGCTTGAGCCTGTCGGGTCCCCGCAGCAACGGGCGGTCGTCGGTCTCTCCCACGCGGCCGAGGACGGTCCGCGGCGACACCCTTAGCCAGACCAGGAGACTGTGCTGTTTCAACAGCCTCCGGCTGTCGCCGTCCACCACGGCCCCTCCGCCCAACGCGATCACCTGCGTAGACCCTTCCAGGACCCGTGCGAGGGCCGCCTTCTCACGCTCCCTGAAGTATGGTTCCCCGTGGCTGGCGAAGATCTCCCGGACGGCGCATCCCTCGGCGGCCTCGATGACGTCGTCCAGATCCACGAACGACCAGTTCAAGGAACGCGCCAGCCTCCGGCCCACCACGGTCTTGCCGGCGGCCATGAAACCGGTCAGAGCGATATTCTCGTAATCGGTAATGACGTGGCCTCAGAGGCTCTTGATCTGGTCCAGGTAGCCGTCGTAGTTGCGGCTGATTTCCGCCAGCGAGTCGCCGCCGAACTTCTCCAGGAACGCTCGCGCCAGTTCGAAGGACACGATGGCCTCGCCGATGACGGCCGCGGCCGGCGCCGAGCAGACGTCGGAGCGCTCCACCGAGGCGTCCTCGGGCTGCTTGGTGTCGAGATTCACCGACTGGAGCGGGCTCATGAGGGTCGAGATCGGCTTCATCGCCACCCGCACCACCAGCGGCGCGCCCGTGGTCATGCCACCTTCCAGCCCGCCCGAGTTGTTGCTGCCGCGGTAGAAGTCCGTAGGCTGCATCCGCGGCTTGGTCTCGGAGATCATGTGCTGGGGGTCGAAGAATATCTCGTCGTGCACCTCGGACCCGCGCCGCATGGCCATGTCGAAGCCGCGGCCGATCTCCACTCCCTTCATGGCCTGGATGCTCATGAGGCTCTGGGCTAGGCGGCCGTCGAGCTTCCGGTCATAGTGGACATGGCTTCCCAGGCCCGGCGGGACGCCGGTGGCCACCACCTCGAAGACCCCGCCCAAGGTGTTGCCTTCCTTCTTGCACTCGTCGATGAGGGCGATGGCCTTCTTCTCGGCGTCCGGGTCGGCCATGCGCACCGGGGAGTTCTCAGCCAGCTCGTAGATCTCGTCGTAGCTCTTCCCGTCCACGTCCGCCTCGATGCCGCCCAGGGAGCGCAGGTAGCCCCGCACCTTGACCGAGAACGGCTCGATGAGCTGCTTGCAGAAGGACCCTACCGCGACCCGTGAGACGGTCTCGCGGGCGCTGGCGCGCTCGAGGATGTTGCGGATGTCCGAGTGGCCGTACTTGAGGATGCCGGTGAGGTCCGCGTGGCCCGGACGCGGCTTCTTGACCGGGATCGCCTGGCCCTCGTCCTCCGCGTACGGCGACATTTTCTTGGTCCAATTCTTCCAGTCGCGGTTGTCGATGCCGAAGGTGACCGGCGAGCCGATGGTCTTCCCCCACCGCAACCCGGACCGCACCTGCACTTCGTCCTTCTCGATCAGCATCCGGCCGCCCCGGCCGTAGCCCTGCTGCCGCCGCCAGAGATCGTGGTTGACCTTCTCGATGTCAATGTCGAACCCCGCCGGCACCCCCTCGATGATGGTCGTGAGGCACGGGCCGTGGGACTCTCCTGCAGTGAAATAGCGCAACATGTTCCACATCTTAGCCCAAATCCCCGGCCCCGGCCAGCGCGCGAATCCGTCGTCCCCGCGAAGCACGCTGTGTCGATGCTGCGATCGGATACGGAATGGCAGGGAGGCCCCGTATCGTCATTCCGGCGAAAGCCGGAATCCAGGGGCGGCAGGTAGCGGACCGGTCGGCGCTACTCGGCGGTTTCGAGCCTCAGGAGCGCGCGTTTCAGGGCGGCTTCCGCCGCCACCAGCGCCTGGTCGTCGGCGTTGTCGCGGTCCTCGAGGGTGCGCTCGGCGCGGGCACGGGCGTTCTCGGCGCGGGCGGTGTCGATCTCGTTGGGGAACTCGGCGGCGTCGGCCAGCACGGTGACGACGTTGTCCAGCACCTCCGCGTAGCCGCCGGTAAGGGTGATGACCGAGTTGGCGCCGGACGTCTTGTAGCTGAGCTGTCCGATGTCGAGGGTGGTCATCAGCGCGGCGTGGTCGGGCAGGATACCGAGCTGGCCCAGGGGACCGGGCGCGGTCAGCTCGTCCACCTGCTCCTCTAGCACCAGACGGACCGGAGTGACGACTCTCAGTGAAATGCTGTCGGCCATGACCTGCTCCGCTTGGAACCTACTCCGCTTGGAACCTCACTCGGCCTGGAGCCGGCGTCCCTTCTCGATGGCGCTCTCCATGGTGCCGACCATGTAGAAGGCCTGCTCCGGGAGATCGTCGTGCCGGCCCTCGCAGATGGCCCTGAAGCCCTCGATGGTATCCTTGAGCTCGACGTACACGCCCGGCGTGCCGGTGAAGACCTCGGCGACGTGGAACGGCTGCGAGAGAAAGCGCTGCACCTTCCGGGCCCGGGTCACCGTAAGCTTGTCCTCCTCGGAGAGCTCGTCCATGCCCAGGATGGCGATGATGTCCTGCAGGTCCTTGTAGCGCTGGAGGATCTGCTGCACCTGCCGCGCCGCCTCGTAGTGCTCCTCGCCCACCACCCGCGGGTCCAGGATCCGGGACGTGGAGTCGAGAGGGTCCACCGCCGGGTAGATGCCCAGTTCCGCGATCTGACGCGAAAGCACCGTCGTGGCGTCGAGATGGGAGAAGGTCGTGGCCGGCGCCGGGTCGGTGAGGTCGTCGGCGGGCACGTAGATGGCCTGCACCGAGGTGATGGAACCCTTGCGCGTGGAGGTGATGCGCTCCTGCAGCTCGCCCAGGTCGGTGGACAGCGTGGGCTGGTATCCGACGGCGGAGGGCATGCGGCCCAGCAGCGTGGAGACCTCGGAGTTGGCCTGGGTGAAACGGAAGATGTTGTCGATGAAGAGCAGGATGTCGCGCCCCTCCTCGTCCCGGAAGTACTCGGCCATGGTCAGAGCGGACAACGCCACACGGGCGCGGGCGCCCGGCGGCTCGTTCATCTGGCCGTAGACCAGCGTGGTCTTGTCGAGGACGCCGGATTCCTTCATTTCCAGGTAGAGGTCGTTTCCTTCACGGGTGCGTTCGCCGACGCCGCCGAACACGGAGTAGCCGCCGTGTTTCATGGCCAAGTTGTTGATGAGCTCCATGAGGATGACGGTCTTGCCCACGCCGGCGCCGCCGAAGAGGCCGACCTTCCCGCCCCGGGCATAGGGCGCCAGCAAGTCCACCACCTTGATGCCGGTCTCGAAGGCCTGGACCTCGGTCTCCTGGTCGACGAAGGGCGGGGCTTCGCGGTGGATCGGGTGGTGCTGCTCGGCTTCCACCGGCGGACCCTCGTCCACCGGCTCGCCCACCACGTTCAGGATACGCCCCAGGGTCTTGTCGCCCACGGGCACGCTGATGCCGGCGCCGGTGTCCATGGCGTCCATGCCGCGGACGAGCCCCTCGGTGGAGTCCATGGCGATGCAGCGGACGGTGTTCTCGCCCAGGTGCTGCGCCACCTCCACCACCAGGTTCCACTCCCGGTCGTCGATGGCCTCGTTGGTGACCTTGATGGCGTTGTAGATCGGCGGCAGGTGCCCGTCGGAAAACTCAACGTCGATCACCGCGCCCAGGACCTGCGTAATCTTCCCCATCTGCATAGCGTGTTCGTCCTTCCCGAAAATTCGTCAACCGAGCGCTTCCGCGGTGGAGACCACTTCCAGCAGCTCCTTGGTGATGGCCGCCTGCCGCGCCCGGTTCATCTGCAACGTGAGGGCGCTTATGAGGTCGGAGGCGTTGTTGGTGGCGGACTCCATGGCCGTCATCCGCGCGCCGTGCTCGCCGGCGGTGGCCTCGAGGAGCGCCTGGTAGACCTGTACCTCCACGTTCTTGGGCAACAGGTTGGAGAGCAGGTCGCCGATGCTGGGCTCGAGCAGGTACTCGGTGAGGTGCTGCTCCTCGTCCACCTGCGGCGGCGCCACCGGGATGATCCGGGCGGCCGCGGGAACCTGCGACAGCGCCGAGCGGAACTGGCTGTATACGATGTAGGCGGCGTCGGACTCGCCGTTCAGGAAGCGCCCGATGAGGCGGCCGGCCGCAACCGAGGCGAGCTCGTCCGGGGACGCGTGCCAGGTCACCGGACCATCGTCCATGGCGGCGACCCCCCGGCGGCGGAAGTACTCCGAACCCTTGCGCCCGACGAACCGGAACGTGACCTCCTGTTCTCCGCGGTCGACACGAAAGTTGTCGGCCAAACGGATCACGTTGCTGTTGTAGGCGCCGCACAAGCCGCGGTCGGCGGTGACCAGCAGAACGTCGACGCGCTTCTCCTCCCGCTCGATCAGCAGGGGATGGCTTTCCTCGGATACCCTCGCCGAAAGGTTCGACAGAAGCTCGCGCATCTTTTCCGCGTACGGCCGCGCTTCCACCGCGGCGTCATGGGCCCGGCGCAGCTTGGCCGCCGCCACCGCCTTCATCGCCTTGGTGATCTGCTGCGTGTTGCGGACCGAAGAGATCCGCTTTCGTATGTCCTTGAGAGAGGGCACCTACGACACTTACGCTTCAAACCGTTGGTTGAATTCCTGCAGAGCCTTCTCCGCCGCCGCCTTGTTGTCGTCGTCGATCTGGCCCTTCTCGACGATGGCCGGCAGCAGATCCGGGTGCTGCGACTCCACGAACTCGAACAGCTCGTTCTGGTAACGGAGCAGGTTCTCGGGCTCGATCTGGTCGACGAAGCCGTTGGTGCCCGCGTAGATGACCAACACCTGTTTCTCGACCGGCATGGGCTGGTACTGCCCCTGCTTGAGGATCTCCACCAGCCGGCTGCCGCGGGCGATCTGCCGTTGAGTGGCCGCGTCCAGGTCCGATCCGAACTGGGCGAAGGCCGCCATCTCGCGGTATTGGGCAAGGTCCAGCCGGAGTCCGCCGGCTACCTGTTTCATGGCCCGGATCTGCGCGTTGCCGCCGACACGGGAGACCGACAGGCCCACGTTGATGGCGGGACGAACGCCGGAGTAGAACAGGTCCGACTCGAGATAGATCTGGCCGTCGGTGATGGAGATGACGTTGGTCGGGATGTAGGCGGAGACGTCGCCCGCCTGCGTCTCGATGATCGGCAAGGCCGTGAGCGAGCCGCCGCCCTGCTCGTCGCTCATCTTGGCCGCGCGCTCCAGCAACCGGGAGTGCAGGTAGAAAACGTCGCCCGGAAAGGCCTCGCGGCCGGGCGGGCGGCGCAGCAGCAGGGAGAGCTGCCGGTAGGCCACCGCGTGCTTGGAGAGGTCGTCGTAGATGGCCAGGGCGTGGCCGCCGTTGTCGCGGATGTGCTCGCCCATGGTGCAGCCGCTGTAGGGCGCGATGTACTGAAGCGGCGCCGACTCCGAGGCGGTGGCGGCCACCACGATGGTGTAGTCCATGGCGCCGTACTGCCGGAGCTGGTCCACCACCTGCGCCACGGTGGAGCGCTTCTGGCCCACGGCGACGTAGATGCAGGTGACGTCGCCGCCCTTCTGGTTGATGATGGTGTCGATGCAGACCGCGGTCTTGCCGGTCTGGCGGTCGCCGATGATCAGCTCCCGCTGGCCGCGCCCGATAGGGATCATGGAGTCGATGGCCTTGAGACCCGTCTGGAGCGGCTGCATCACCGGCTGGCGCTGGACGATGCCCGGGGCCTTGAGCTCGATGCGGCGGCGCTCCGTGGTCTCGATGGGGCCGCGTCCGTCGATGGGCTCTCCGAGCGGGCTCACCACCCGGCCTCTCAGCGCGTCGCCTACCGGGACCTCGACGATGCGGCCGGTGCGGTTGACACGGTCGCCTTCCTTGATGAGGTGCGACTCGCCGAACAGCGCCGCGCCGACGTTGTCCTCCTCAAGGTTGAGCGCCATGCCGAACACGTCGTTGGGGAACTCCAGGAGCTCTCCGGCGGCGGCGTTGTCGAGACCGTAGATCCGGGCGATGCCGTCCCCCGTGGACAGGACGGTGCCGATCTCCTCGACGGTGACGCCCTTGTCGTAGTCCTCGATCTGTTTCTTGATGATGCTGGTAATTTCGGCGGTGCCGATCTCCATGGCTCGCTCCCTTGGATGTGTGCCGTATCCACACACGGGCGGATTTGAAACCCGCCCCTACACGTAACGCCTTCGCGCCTGCTCTCTAGTGTCCTGCCCCGCGCAATTCTTCCCCCGGCTAGTATGTCCGCTCGAAGCTCTTTCTAAGGGTTTGAAGCTGCGTGCGCACGCTGCCGTCGTAGACCTTGCCGCCGACCTCGACGACGATGCCGCCGACGATGCCGGGGTCGACCTCTTCGGCGAGCATCGCGGTCTTGCCGGTCATTTCGCCCACCACCGCCACAAGGCTGTTGCGCTGGTCCTCGCCCAGGGGTTGGGACACCGTGACCTTGACGTTCACCCGCCCCGCCGCATCGTCCAGCAGCCGGTGGTAGTGATTCGCGATGGAGGACAAGCCGTCCAGGCGGTCCCGGGAAACCAGCAGCGAAAGGAAGTTGGTGGTCAGGTCCGACAAACCCAAGTGGCCCGCTACCTCCACCACGATATCCTTGCGGCGGTCCTGGTCGAAAGCGGGATTTCCCAGAACCTTCTTCAGGTCGGGGTCCTGGTACGCCTCAAGGAAGCCGTCCACCTCGGCGCCGATGGCCTCCTCGCGGTTAGCGGCCAGCTCGAACACGGCTCTTGCGTAACGGCGGCTGAGCTTTCCTTCGATCATATCTGTCGCTCGAAACCGGTAACCGGGGTCACAGTTCCCGAATCTGCTGCGAGAAGTTCTCGACCATTCGGTCCTGATCGGCGGCCGCCATGTGCTGCTGGATCACCCGCTCGGCGGCGGCCTCGGCCAGAAGCGCCATCTCCCCGCGGATCTGCTGGCGCGCCATCTTGACTTCCTGCTCGGCCAGGAAATCCGCGTCGGCTTTCAGCTTGGCCGCAGACTCCTCCGCCTCGGCCACGATGCGCGTGCGCTCCCGCTCGCCCTCCGCTCTCAGCCCCTGCCGGATCCGCTCACACTCATTGTCGAGAACTTCCAGCAATTCCCGATACTTGCGAACATATCGCTCGGCTTCTCCCTTGGCCTCCTGGGCGGTGGCCACGGCTCCGATGAGTCCCTCCCGGCGCTGCTCGAGGTGCTTCTTGATCAGCGGAAGGCCGTAGCGTTTGACCAGGAAGGCGAAGATCGTGAAGTTGATGAGCGGATACAGCAGCTCCGTAATGGACGGAGTATGGGTTCCGCCCGCGGTCGCGGCCCAAGCCGTGGACACGAAGATGTCGGTCAAAAGGGTCATGTCAGCTTCCGGCCCAGAACCTTCTCCGCCATCTGCTGCGCAAGCGCCTCGGCATTGGTCGAGGCCACTTGGCGCGCCGACTCCATCTCCTTCTGGACCTCTTCCCGGATCTCCTGGATCTTTTGGGTGGCGGCGTCGCGTCCCTGGGAGAGGATCACGTTGCGGGCCTTGAGGGCCTCTTCACGGATCTCGCTCTTGATGGCTTCCCCCTCGGCGCGCGCCTTGGCGATGGCGGCGTCGTACTGCTCCTGTAACTCTTTTCCGTCCTCGGTCATGGAGCGTGCTTCGGCATGGGCGCCCTCGGTGCGGCGCTCCCGTTCCGCCATCAAACGCCCGACAGGCCCGAACAGCACCCGGCGCAGGATGCTCAAAAGGATCAGGAACAGGACGATTTGGACGACCAGAGAAAAGTCTATGCTGATCATGCTTCGCGTTCGTTGCTGAAGACACCGGACTCGGACGGCGAGCCCCGGTCAAGGAAGATACGGAGTGGCGTGAACCGTCTGAGGAAAGGCAAACCTCTTTCAACTGCCGACCACGGACGGTCTATAGCATCCGCACCTATGCTTGTCAAAGAGAGGGGCGAGGAAGCATGGGGAGCGCGAAGGCGCGGTCTCATGTCTATACGTTCCCCATCATCATGCTGGTGATGCGCTCCAGATCGTCCTGTGAATAGTACTCGATTTCCAGCTTCCCCTTGTCGTCACTGGCCCTATGCATGAGCCTCACCCGGGTGCCGAGTCGGCGCTGCAATGTTTCGACCAGGTTCGACAGGTCGGGATCCAACCGGTCGCTCGACTTGACGCGCCTCGGCTTGTTCAATCTCCGGACCAGGGCCTCCGTATCGCGCGTCGAAAGGTCCTTGCCCATGACCTCGCGCGCCGCCGCCGGCAGCATCGACTTGTCGCTGAGCCCCAGGAGCGCCCGGGCCTGGCCGGCGGCCAGCTTGCCGGCGGCCACGTGCTCCTTGATCTGGTCTGGCAAGGACAGAAGTCTCAGCCCGTTGGCGACCGCCGACCGGCTCCGGCCCACCTTCTCGGCCACCTGTTCCTGGGTCAGGTGGAACTGCCCCTGAAGCTCGGCGAACGCCGCCGCCTCCTCGATGGGGTTGAGGTCCTCACGCTGGAGGTTCTCGATCAGGGCCAGCAGCAACGAGTTCGGGTCGGGCGTTTCATGAATGATAATAGGTACTTCCGAGAGCCCGAGCCTGCGCGCGGCGCGCAACCGGCGCTCTCCGGCGATCAGTTCGTAACCGGTGGTCGTGGTCCGGACAACCAGGGGCTGCAGCATACCGCTGGCCTCGATGGAGCTGGCCAGCTCGTCTATCTTCTCATCGTCGAAAACCTGCCGCGGCTGGTTCGGGTTCGGGACGATCAACGAGGGGTGGACCGACGTGGGGGCGGTCTCCTGTTGAGAATCCTCCACGACGGGTTCGCTCCCCGGAAGCAGGGCATCCAGACCCCGGCCCAGTCTATTCTTTTGCATGGCTTGACTCCTTTCGCCCCATCAATTCGGCCGCGAGACCGAGATAGCTCTGGGCTCCCGTCGAGCGGGCGTCGTAGAGCAGCACCGGCCTTCCGTGGCTGGGACTCTCGCTCAGACGAACGTTTCGGGGGATGACGGTCTCGAAGACGGCTTCGGGGAAATGGCCGCGAACGTCTTCAGCCACTTGAGCGGAGAGATTGCTGCGGCCGTCGTACATGCAAAGGACCACCCCTTCGAACTGGAGGTGTTGATTGTACGAGACCTGGACGCGTTTCATGGTGTCCAGCACCGCGGTGAGGCCTTCGAGAGCGTAGTACTCGCACTGAAGCGGTACCAGCAGGGAATCGGCCGCCGCCAACGCATTGAGAGTGAGCAAGCCCAGGGAAGGGGGGCAATCCAGCAGGATGTAGTCAAACCGGTACCGCACCGTCTCCAGCGCTTGTCTCAGGCGCCCGATACGGTTCTCCATGTCGATCATGTGAATTTCGGCGCTGACGAGGTCGCGGTTGGCGGGCAAGAGGAACAGCGTGGGTATCTCCGTGGCGCACAGCGCCTCGGTGACGAAACAATTCTCGAGCATCACATCGTAGATGCTCTTGTTCAGAGACCTCGGATCGACCCCGAAACCCGTTGTGCAATTACCCTGCGGGTCCATGTCCACGATCAGGGTCCTCTTCGCAGCGTCGGCCAGGGACGCGCCCAGGTTCACCGCCGTGGTTGTCTTCCCGACCCCCCCCTTCTGGTTGGCTATGGCGATAATTTTACCCAAAAGTCTTTTATTTTCAAAAAGTTATGAATCTTATGCCGTTACTGTTTCTTAGCATTTCCGAACACGGAAAGGAAGGCCGATGTTTCACGTGAAACATGAACCGGCTGTTGTGACACGCGGCCAAGCCCGCTGAGAATACGACTAAGTCTTACGGAAAGTCAGCACGGTCCTTTGTTCTCCGCCGAACGGCAGCTCGAAGTGGCTGCTTTCCCCTTCGGTGAGTCCGTAACCGGAGATGCATGCTCGGAGCTCATCCAATAAAGTCATGCCTTTCGGTCCATGCATAACTACGGCCATTCCGCCCGGACCCAGCAGTTCCGCACTGGCCTTCAGAAACCCGGGAATATCCGAGAATCCGCGTGTAACCGTCTCCCTCATGGACGGCAACGGCTCGGCGGACAGATCCTCCATGCGCCTCTCGATGACATGCACGTCTGCAAGCTGCAACTCCCGGGCGACTTGTCTCAAGAAGTTCGCGCGCTTACGGCGCGGCTCCACGAGATGGACAGCCTTGCCGGGGAGCGCAAGCTTGATGGGAATGCCCGGGAAGCCCGCACCGCTGCCGACATCCAGGATTCCTCCATCACCGCTCAGAAATGGGACAATGGAAAGCGAATCGACAAAGTGGCGACGGACGACGAGTTCGGGGTCCCGGATGGAGGTGAGGTTCAGGCGCCGGTTCCAAAACGTGAGAAGGTCGAGATACTGGCGGAAGGGGTGGATTTGATCCGGCGACAGTTTGACACCAAACGCCCTGGCGCCAGCGACGAGGAGTTGCTCGTTGGTGGCTCCGTCGTCATTTGGCACCTTCCGGGAGACCATGAGCGCCTGAGCAGTAATTGACGGGCCCCTGTCCGCTCAGCCCGCCTTCATCTTGTACACGTAAAGGGAAAGCACCGAGATAGCGGCCGGCGTCACACCCGAAATCCTGTAGGCCTGCCCCAGCGACCGCGGCCGCACGTGGGTCAACTTTTCCTTTATTTCACGGGAAAGTCCGTTGATCTTGCCGTAGTCCAGGTCGTCGGGGAGCGATACGTTCTCCATCCTCTGGAAGCGCTTGAGGCCCTGGGCCTGCCGCTCCACGTAGCCGCTGTACTTGATCGACACCTCCGCCTGCAGGGCCACGTCGGCCGGCACATCCGCCAACTCGGGACAGAAGACTGCCAAATCCGCGAATGCTATCTCGGGACGCCGCAACAGTTGGGCCAAGGATGTGATGTTTCGGATGGCCGCGGTCTTCAGAGCGTCAAGCCGGACCTGGACCGATCGCGACGGATTGATGCGCGTGCTCTCGAGCTTTTCGGCGAGCTCGTTGATCCGGCCCTGTTTGCCCGTGGTCCGCGCATGCGCCTCTGGAGTGGCTAGGCCGATCCGGTAGCCCAGTTCCGTGAGGCGTAGATCGGCGTTGTCCTCCCGCAACAGCAAGCGATACTCGGCGCGGGACGTGAACATCCGGTAGGGCTCGCCATCCGTTCCCTTGGTTACCAAATCGTCAATCAATACGCCGATGTACGCCTGGTTCCGGGACAAGACGAGGGGCTCTTCCCCGCGGATGCTCAGGACCGCATTGATGGCCGCCATGAGGCCCTGGCTCGCGGCCTCTTCATATCCCGTCGTTCCATTGATCTGGCCGGCCAGGTAGAGACTGTCAATGGCCTTCGTCTCCAACGTCGGCTTGAGTTGTGTCGGCTCCACGTAGTCATACTCGATGGCGTAGCCGGGCCTCATGATCTCGGCTTCTTCCAGGCCTTCGATGCTGTGGACCAGGTCCACCTGGACATCGAGCGGCAGGCTGGTGGAGATGCCGTTGGGATAGACCTCGACCGTGTCGTATCCCTCGGGCTCAAGAAAAATCTGGTGCCTCTGCTTGTCCGCGAACCGTACCACCTTGTCCTCGATAGACGGGCAATAACGGGGACCGCGGCTCTTGATGACTCCGGAGTACATGGGCGAGCGATGAATGGCCGCCTGAATGATCTCGTGAGTCCCGGGGTTCGTGTAGGTGATGTGGCAGGGGATCTGCCGCTGCTCGATTCGTTCCGTTCCAAATGAGAACGGGATGGGGTTCTCATCGCCGTGCTGAACCGAAAGCCTCGAATAATCAATAGTATGGGCGTTCAACCGTGGACATGTCCCGGTCTTGAGGCGGCCCAATCGAAGGCCCAGCGCGCTCAACGAGCCGCTCAGCCCCTGGGCCGCGAAATCCCCGGCACGGCCGGCGGAGAAATTGCGGTCGCCCACGTGGATGACGCCCTGGAGAAACGTCCCCGTCGTCAGAATGGTCTTTTTCGCCTCGAATACTTCCCCGATCTGGGTTTCGACACCCAAGACCTGGCCGTCACCGCAGACGAGGGCTTCAACGCTGCCTTGCTTGAGGGTCAGATTCTCGCAGTTCTCCACCACCCTCTTCATCCGCTGACGGTAAAGCGCCTTATCCGCCTGAGCGCGGGACGCCCTGACAGCCGGACCCTTTTTCGTGTTCAACATGCGGAACTGGATCCCGGTCTCGTCGATGGCCAGGGCCATCTCGCCGCCAAGGGCATCGATCTCCTTGACCAGATGCCCTTTCCCGATGCCGCCAATGGCGGGATTGCAGGACATCTGTCCGATGTGATCGAGGTTCAGCGTCAGCATCAACGTCTCGAAACCCATGCGGGCGGCCGCCAAAGAGGCTTCAATACCTGCGTGTCCGGCCCCGACAACGATCACATCGTAGACCTTCCCTTTCCGTATATCCGACTGTTTCACGTGAAACATCCTTCTCTGACTTTCCGATCAATACCCCGATTGTGCCAAATTTCCCGGCGAACCACCATGCGCCGCACCAAACAAGTTGGTCGCCGTCTCCTTTACTTCCCAATACAGAACTGAGAAAAAATCCGATCCAGGATGTCGTCGTTGGTCACGGTGCCGATTATTTCTTCCAGGCTATCCCGGGCCTCCTGCAAGTCCACGGCGACGATATCCGGCGGCATACCCTGATCGACGGCGTGATGAACCTCCACCAGGCTGGCCCGGGCCCGCTCCAGGGCGGCCTTGTGGCGAACGTTGGTTACGACCACCTCCGGCTCTTCCGCGGAATCCAGAAAGCACTCACGGAGGGCGTCCTTCAACATGTCCAGTCCCTGCCCGGTCAGCGCCGAGACCTCAATCTGCCGTAAATCGGTCAAGCGCGTAGAAACGGCAGACCCGTCGAGCTTCCGCGGCAGATCGGACTTGTTGACGACCACCACCCCCGGCCGATCGCGAACCCTCTCGATCACATCCAGGTCTTCCGCGGCAAGCGGCGAGGACCCGTCAACCACCAGCATGCACCCCTGGCTCTCCTCGAGCCGCTTGAGCGTTACGTCGATGCCGATCTGCTCCACGCCTTCCGTCCTGTCCCTGATGCCGGCGGTGTCCCACAACACCACGGGCAAACCGTTGAGGTTGACGGTTTCCTCGATGAAGTCCCGGGTGGTCCCGGGGGTCGCCGTGACAATCGCCCGATCCACGCCGAGCAGGGCATTCAACAGGCTCGATTTGCCGACATTAGGCCGCCCGACGATGCACACGCGCACGCCCTCGCGAATCAGGCGCCCCCATTCGTAGCTGTCCACCAGAGCGGAGATCCGGTCAATGACACCGGCGACCTTGCGGCTCAACTCCTGACGCTGGAGCAGCTCGATCTCTTCCTCCGGAAAGTCGATGGCCGCCTCCACTTGCACCAGAGTATCCACGAGCTGTTCCCGCAACTCCTGGACCTCCTGGGACAAACCGCCTTCCATCTGGCCCAACGCCACACCGGCGGCCTTGTCGGTGCGTGACCGGATCAGATCCAGCACCGCCTCGGCTTGGGCCAAATCCAACCGTCCATTCAAGAAAGCTCTCTTGGTGAACTCACCGGGATCCGCGTGCCGGGCACCACGCCCAAGCGCCAGACCGAGCACCTGACGGACGACGACAGGACCTCCATGGCAGTGGATCTCCACGGTATCCTCACCCGTGTAGCTCCTGGGCTCCCGCAGGAAGGCGAACATCACCTCGTCGACCACCGACCCGCCATCCGGATCGCAAACCTTCCCGTAGTACAACCGGTGCGATTCCCAGTCGACGTCCCCGCGGGAGAGGATCTCCGTGCCGATTCGCCTGGCGTCGGGACCGCTCAATCGCACCACGGCCACACCCCCTTCACCCGGGGGCGTCGCCACCGCCGCTATGGTGTCTGCCTCGTACATCCGTCTTTTCGGAATCTTGACTGCGTTGACTGCGCCGGCGCTGCCAACGATCATTATATCCTATTCGGCCCGGTCTTGCGTCCAAGCCCGACAACCCCCCAGTTGACGTCGTGCGGCGTATTCGCCTCCTGTGGAAAACTGTGCTAAATACCCGATTCGGATAGGAATGCCATGAGCCAAACCACCGACGACCTGAGAATCGAAACCTTGCGCCCGCTGTTGCCGCCGATGATCCTGGTGAACGAGGAATTGCCGATTACCGAGCAGGCTACCGCCACAGTCACCAAGGCACGCCAGGAGATCGAGGCGATCCTTGAAGGCCGTGACCGGCGGCTACTGGTGATCTCCGGCCCGTGCTCCATCCATGATTCGGACGCGGCTCTCGACTACGCGGGCCGCTTGAAAGAGCAAGCCGACCGCCTGGCCGAGGACCTGCTGATCATCATGCGCGTCTACTTCGAGAAACCGCGCACGACCGTCGGCTGGAAGGGCCTGATCAACGACCCGGACCTCGACGGCGGGTTCAACATCAACAAGGGACTGCGGCTCGCCCGGGGCCTGCTGCTGGATTTGGCCAACATGGGCCTGCCCGCGGGGTCCGAGTTCCTGGACACCATCACTCCGCAGTTCACTGCCGACCTGGTCTCATGGGGCGCCATCGGCGCGCGCACGGCCGAGAGCCAGGTGCACCGGGAGCTGGCCTCCGGACTGTCCATGCCCGTCGGTTTCAAGAACGGCACCGGCGGCTCGATCCAAATCGCCATCGACGGTGTGCGCGCCGCGCGGCACCCGCACCATTTCCTCGGCGTCACCCATCAGGGTATCGCCGCGGTAATCTCAACCTCGGGAAACGAGAGTTGCCACGTCATCCTGAGAGGTTCCAACGGCGGCTGCAACTTCGAGCGCGCCGTAGTAGGCGAAACCGCGCGGACGCTCCGCGACGCCAACCTTCCGCATCGCGTGCTCGTCGACTGCAGCCACGGCAACAGCCAGAAAGACTACACGCGCCAACGCGAAGTCTGCGTCGACGTCTGCGAGCAGGTAGCCTCCGGTTCCGACAACATCTGCGGCGTCATGATGGAAAGCCACCTGGTGGCGGGGCGCCAGGACATCAAGCCCGACACGCCACTCACCTACGGCCAGAGCGTCACCGACGCCTGCATCGACTGGGAAACCACCGTTCCCATGCTTGAACAACTGGCCCGGGCCGCGGCCAAGCGGCGCTCCTGAGATCTCAGGGGCTCTCCACGATCTCGAGGGCAGCGTCATCGAGGCCCAGCGATTCGAGCACCGGACCAAAGTACCCCGCAAAGCTGCTCGTCACGGAGCCGTCGACGATCAGACGCTGGTCGTCGCCGCAATGGATAACAAGGGCATCCGCCAAGGGACGTGACAATCGGCTTAAACGAATCTCGTCTTTCAGGTAGGTACTCGACTCGCCGTCGTCGAGTGAGAGTTCCTCCTTCGGAACATCCCCGACAACAACCCGGTCAGCAAACAGGAGCACCCAGCGCGCCCGCGCGTTGCCGGACGACGCCTCGAACACCGCGACGGCCTCGTTCCGACCGTCGGCAGTGACGACGCGGTCTGCCGGCGCAGGGAATTCCTGGGTGCCGATCTGCCGCAGGATAGCCGGCGCCGACCCTGACGGGACGGTCGACAGCCTCCCGTGCTTCAGGCGATCCCGCAACCGCGACTCCACCGCCTTCAGATATCGCGACCAGAGCGCAGTGACCTGCTTACGCTCCGTGAGCAACACCGAAGCATTGAACAGCACCATATGGTCGTGTTCGACCGGCCAGTCCTCCGCCGCCGTTGTCGCCAGCAGATCGACGAAGGACGCCATCAATGGTTCGGCGAGCGGGTCTCCGATCAGATCCCGCGGGGGCTCGATCAAGTATTGCTCACTTTCCGCAACGCGGTCCGATTCAGGGCCACTATCGTCGAAGGCGATCGGCATCGCCTTCTCCAGCAGCACGCGGTTCACGTCGACATCGCCGATACGCTTGCGCGCGGCCACGGCGAACGCACTGCCTTCGATCACCTGCCGTGCTTCCTCGATGTCGAGCCGGCACCAGTCGCGGGCAAGCATCGCGAGTTGAATGAATCCCTCCTGGATGCGCATCTCCTCGCGGCGGCCGGCGCCGATCAGATCGACCTGCAGACCGATCGACAGCGCCTTTTCCATTTCCTCAATCGCCTGGCTGGCCTTCGTCTCATTCAATCCACGCATTTCCCGCAGGATCTCGCCGAGACATCCGGCAATCGCCTGGCGCTGCGCGGGGCGCAAGGACGCGAAGTCGATGGACGGCGTCAGCGTGGAGTCCGGTTCACCGTCGGCGGCGAGCGCGCGCAGCAGCGCCAACTTGGCGAACTCGTCCGGAATCTGCGCGCGCAGAATGCGGTCCGACAGGAGCTTGCGGTTGTGGTCGATGCCCGGAACCAGATTGTGAATGCGAAGCGCCTCGACGAGCCCCAGCCAGTCGGCGCTCCGATACGTGCGGCGCGGATCGTATGCGCCCGCCACCTGCAGGTAGACCAGCGCGACGGAACCTTCCAGGAGTTCCTTTAGCCAGGCCTCGGCGTAAGTCTTGACGACGTGCTTGCCGACCCGCGACAATGCCTCCCCGGCGAGAACCGACGCCGCCAGCGTAATCGGGTTCGCACCGAGGGCAATGCGAGCGGCCAGCGTCGCGCCGCGCACATAATGCTGCCAGGGAGTGTACATCCGGTAGAGGTTACGCGCCTTCTGCACCTGTTCGAGCCGCGTCACGACTTCTCTTACGGTCCACCCCGTGACGTTGAGGACCGGCACCTGCTGCGCCACCTGGAGGAGGTCGCCGATGGCGGACCGTCCGGCCAACGCGATATCACCGATGCGCGCATCGAGTTCCGCCTTCTCGGCATCCTGCCCGTATAGCCGAGCGACTTCCTTCACAACGTCGCGGAATTCCTCGAAAATGATGCGGCCATCGATGCCCTTGATCTCTCCGTCCTCTTGCTTCACGTAGCGACGGTCGCGGATACCATCCCAGACGCGGTCACAGCGAGCCTGGATCATTCTCCCGAGTTGAGCGTCCAGCTCCGGCGCCGGCCCGTCCGGTTCGGAGCCCTGCGACCGCTGGAGCGCACTCCAAATCTGTTCCACCGGCGACACGCCCTCAGCGAGCCAGCGTTTCTCAACCTCCCTCCGATCGCGCTCACGCAGTCCGTCGATGTGCTGCTCAATCTCCGTGACAAGCCCTTTGTCAACGGCAGCGGAGCGTGTGAGGCCCACCGAGAAACCCAGCGCACCGGCGCCGAGCAAGGTGACGGCGATCCCCAACTCCACCGAGAGCAGGAAGAGGAGAGCGACCCCGGCGACCGTGACGCCGCATCCAGCGACCAACCAGCCGACGGACGCGCTCATTCGGATCAGTCGCACGTCACCATCCTTACGAGTCTGTCCGAGTGCTTCCAGGGGGAGCGATTCCCAGGGGCAGCGGAAGGGGTCCTTCGACTTCGCGACGCTGCGCTACGCCTGTCCTGAGCTTGTCGAAGGGCTCAGGACGAACGGAGAAAGCAATCACAACCGTTCGTCCTGAGCGTAGCGACGCGAAACGTCGCGCAGTCGAAGGACAGTTCGATTGCTCGGACAAGCTCCTATAGCTCCACGGCCCGCCCTTGCTCCGACGACGCTGCAATAGCGTCGACGAGCCGGTGCAGGTCCACGGCGGTGTTGAAGTCGGGTTCGCAGCGCGTGCCGTTGCGGATGGCGTCGGCGAACCTCACGTACATTTCGCCGACGTTCCTCGGCTCCATCTCCGGCGTCTCCGCCGGCGCCTTTACATACTCGGACGGCACCGGCAAGTCCTGAAAACCTGTATCTCCGGTCTTGGCTCCGCGCAGGCGGACCACTTCGATCTGCGGCGTGTTGGCGGATGTGGCCGCCAGAGTACCCTCACGGCCGTAGATCTCCATGCCATATCCGTACGCCTTCAAGGGTACGGCGGCGACATAGACCGAGGCCACGGCGCCGTTGGCCAGCCGGCCGCTCACCAGCACGTTGTCCGGGGCGGTGACGTCCACGTAACGTTGCGTGTCGGTCTCGAGCCACTGGCGCGCCTGGGTGCTCACCACCGCCGAAACGGAGGCAAAATCCCCCACGATGAAACGGAGTGCATCGATAGTATGGGCGCACGGGATCGTCAGGGTGGTGGCGCCCAGGGAATTGTCCCTCTGCCAGGTCCTGTCCGAGGGCCGTTGCAGCACGCCGCCACGGGCCGCGCTCACGTGGCAGGCCATGACCTCGCCCACGTAACCGTCCGCCACCAGGTCCCTGGCGTAGACGACGGCCGGGTTGCCCCTGGCCTGGAGACCGACCATGTGCGTGAGCCCACGGACCTCGGCCAGGTCACGCATCTCCACGGCCTCCGCCGTGGTATTCCCCAGTGGCCACTCGGTGAACACGTGTTTGCCCGCGTTGAGCGCATCCATGGTGACCTGGTAGTGGGCCGGCACCCGCAGCAACACCGCCACCGCTTCGATGTCGGGACAGGCCAGCATCTCGCGGTAGTCGTCGAACGCCATCTTCGCGCCGTACTTCGCGGCCGACGCCTCGGCGCTCTCCTTGCGGGTGGTGCAAACCGCCGTCAACTCAACGTGGCGGCTCGGCACGATGGCGGGCAAGTGGCCCCTGGGGCCCCACCCGCGGGTAGGATTGGCGCCGATAACACCAAGTTTAACCTTTTCTGCCATGTTCCTTCTTTCTGGCTAAGTCGTCAGGTTACATAGAGAAACTACAGTCCAAGATCCGACCCTATTCCTCCAGCAGCGGCTTGAGCCCCTCCCAGTCCGTCACCGGCGGCGCGCAGGTAAAGTTCCGGCAGACGTAGACCGTGGGCTTGTCGCCGACCTGCGATTTCCCCTCCAGCAGCGGGGAGATTTCCTCCAGCTTCGCGTCCGGACTGACCCACTGGAGCGTCTTGTTGGGCAGGTAGCTGTCCTGCACCTGCTGCACGATGCCGCGCGCATCCGGGTCATCCGTTGCCGCCACCATGACGATCTCCGCGGGCTTCGACAGGTGGAAGTCCAGCGCCCCGAGCATGGTGGCCAGACCGAACGGCTCTCTGGCCATGTTGTCGTAGTGGAGGCGCAGCACCTTCTCCGCGCGCTCCAGCAGGTCCTGCTCCCCGGTGTAGTGGTGGAGCCGCACGAGCACCAGCGCCGCCACCGAGTTGCCCGACGGGATGGAGTGGTCGAACCCGGGCTTGGTGCGGCTGATGAGCTGCTCGTGGGACTTGCCGGTGTAGAAGAACCCGCCGTTCGTCTCGTCCCAGAACTCCTCCACCATGGTCCGCGCCAGGGCCTTGGCCCGCTCCAGCAGCTCGGTTTCGTGGGTCGCCTCGAACAAGTCCAGCAGGCCGGCGATCAGGAAGGCGTAGTCGTCCAGATAACCAAGCAGCTTGGCCTGCCCGTCCTTGTAGGTGTGCAGCAGCAGTCCCTTGTCGAACATCCGCGTGAAGATGAAATCCACGGTGCGGGCGCCGGCGTCGCGGATGCGCGCGTCGCCGGTGATGGCGTAGGCCGCGGCCACGCCCGACAGCATCAGGCCGTTCCACGAGACGATGACCTTCTCGTCGCGAAACGGCTTGATCCGCTTCTCGCGCTCCTCGAACAGGCGCGCCCGGGCGCCGGCCAGCACGCTCTCGATCTCTTCCTCGTCCTTCTTGAAATACTTGGCCGCCTGCTCGACCGTCAGGATGGGGTGCAGGATGTTCTTGCCCTCGAAGTTGCCGAGGTCCGAGACATCGTAGAAACGGCAGAATATCTCGCCGTGCTCCTTGCCGAGGAGTTCCAGGACTTCCCCGCGGGTCCACACGAAGAACTTGCCTTCCTCCCCCTCGCTATCCGCGTCCTGGGCGGAGTAGAAGCCGCCTTCGGCTTGGCACATCTCGCGCAGCACGTACTCCAGGGTTTCCTCGACGATGCGCTTGAAGAATCCGTCCTTGGTGATCCGGTACGCCTCGGCGTAGACCTGCGCGAGTTGGCCGTTGTCGTAGAGCATCTTCTCGAAGTGGGGCACGAGCCACTTGTCGTCCACGGAGTAGCGGTGGAAGCCGCCGCCGAGCTGGTCGTACATGCCGCCCTCGGCCATCTTCCGAAGCGTCTCGGTGATCATCTCCAGGTAGCGCCGGTTCCCCGACAGCCGGTAGGCGCGCAGGAACATGTTGAACACCCCGGCGTTGGGAAACTTGGGCGCCCGGCCGAAGCCGCCGTGGGTTGCGTCGTAGGCCGGCGTCAGACCCTCCGCCCCGCGGGTGACGAGCTCCACGCTCATCTCGCCGCCGGTCAGGTTCAGCACGCTCATGCGGTCCAGCGCGGCCACGATCTGGTCGACATTCCTGGCGACGTCCTGCGGCTTGTTGCGGTAGGCCTCCACCACCGCCTTGAGCACCCGCGGAAAGCCCGGCATGCCGTGCCGGTCTTCGGGCGGGTAATAGGTGCCGCCGAAGAACGGCTTCCCCTCCGGGGTCAGGAACACGGTCATGGGCCAGCCGCCCCGCTTGGTGAGCAACTGGACGGCGTTCATGTAGATCTCGTCCAGGTCCGGCCGCTCTTCCCGGTCCACCTTGATGCTGACGAAGTTCTCGTTCATCAGCGCGGCGATGGCCTCGTCCTCGAAGGACTCGTGCTCCATCACGTGGCACCAGTGACAGGCAGAGTAGCCGATGCTCAGCAGGACCGGCTTGTCTTCCGCCCGGGCCTTGGCGAAGGCCTCCTCTCCCCAGGGGTACCAGTCCACGGGGTTGCCGGCGTGCTGCAGCAGGTACGGACTCGTCTCGTTGGCCAAGCGGTTCATTGACATTTTCTCCTATCCACCACGAACACTAGTACTTCCGCACCACCGCGACCACCACGCCGCGGATCTCCACTTCTTCTTCCGCGGCTACGATGGGGGCGAGTCCCTCGCCGGCGGACCGCAGCACGACTTTCCCGTCCCGGCGGTGGTACTGCCTGACCGAGGGCTCGCCCCGGACCAAGGCCACCACGGTGTCGCCGTCTCGCGCCGCGGGCGCCGACCGCGCCAGGATGAGATCGCCGTCGCGGAGCTGCTCCGCGGCCATGGAGTCGCCGCGAACCCGCAGGGCGAACGTGCCGGGGCTTCGCAGCAGCTCCCTGGGCGCGCCGGAGGCAGCGTCCGGCTCTACGGGTTCGAGGACCCGACCTTGACGCCCGGTGACGGTCATCGGATCATCCCGGCGCCTTCCAGCCTATCAGCCTTCGGAACCCATGGCACCCTTGGCGGCGTCGACCATGCCCTGGGCCTTGAGGGCATTGGCGTCGTCGGCGCCGTAGAACTTCCCGAGGTAGGCCGCCACCTTCCGCAGCACCTCGTGATGCGCCGAGGCGCACGCGGCGCGCGCCTCGGGTGCCAACTCGTTGAACTCCCGCTCGATGTTGCCCAGCCACCCCGGCAGGTACTCCGTCTCGATGTCCTCGCCGGTGTAGAGGTAGCCTTCCAGCGAACCCACCCTGGCCGCCAGGCCGTAGACCCGTTCGATGTCGGATGCATCCATGATCGCGTCCTCCCTTTTGTCGTGAACCGAGCGACGGGGCAGGGGACTCCGGCTACTCTACGGCGCTTCCGTAAACCCCGCGCGACGGTTCTTCTGGTACTTCCTCACCGCCGAATTGTGCTCCCGGAGGCTCTCGGAGAAGTAGTGGCTGCCGTCGTTCCTGGACACGAAGTACAGGTAGCCGACGTCCGCCGGGAACAGGGCCGCCTTCATCGCGGCCAGTCCGGGATTGGCGATGGGCCCCGGGGGCAGGCCGTTGATCCTGTAGGTATTGTAGGGGCCGGGCGTTCGGAGGTCCTCGCGCGTCAGGTCGCCGTTGAAGTCCTCCAGACCGTAGATGACCGTCGGATCGCTCTGAAGCCGCATGCCTCGCTTCAGGCGGTTGTGGAACACGGCGGAGACCATCGGCATCTCGTCCACGGGGCCGCCTTCCTTCTCGATGATCGACGCCAGGGTCACCAGTTGGTGCCGGCTCAAGCCGAGCTGCCTCGCGCGCGCCTCCATTTCGGCAGTGAAGGTATCCTTGAACTCCGTGAACATGGTCTTGACGATCTCCTCTTCCGTGGCCAGCGCACGGAAGAGATAGGTGGAAGGGAACAAGTAGCCTTCCATGCTGCCGGTCCCGAGGGAAGCAAGGACCGCCGGCTCGCTCACAGCCGAGGCAAACCTCTCCGGCGCGACCAGTCCCTTTCCTTCCAGCAGCCGGCCGATCTGCCGGACCGTGAAGCCCTCGGGAATCGTGACCTTGTGGACCACGGTCCTGCCACGGACGAGACCGTCGAGCACCGACCGGGGCGACACCGCCCCCTCGAAGCGGTAGAGGCCGCGATGGACCTTGGTGTCGAACCCGTGAAGCCAAGCCCACAGCACGAACAGGCGGGGGTGGGAGATGACGCCCTTGTCGGCAAGCTCGCGGGCCACGGCCGAAAACGTGTCGCCGCGCCGGATCTCGATCTCCACAACCGATGAACGGCCGTGAAAGGGGGTCAGGAGAAACGCGGCAACGTAACCGAGGATGAAGAGGGCGGCGAGCAGACCACCGGCAACCAGGAGGCCTCTGCGACGGATAGGCGGGGACTCCGGCACTGTCAGTTATCGGTTACGTTCACCTTCATCCATCCTTCGATCTGCTTCAGGAAACCGGCGAATGGATCGTCCTTTTTCGGCGCAGCCGCAAAGTAGGCCTTGTGCATGTAGTCGAGCGCCCCGGAGAGGTACTCGAACTTTTCCGAAAGCTCCTGGAAGAGCAGGAACCCGGTCCGGTAGAGCGACAGGTCCACTTCGGAAACCTTCCGGTAAGAACGGCGGCCCTCCTGCAGGTAGTAGTCGAGGTAGCCGCCGCGCTCCACGTAGGAACGGAAGACCCCGCTCATGAAGAGCGTATAGTCCCCCAGGTACTTCCGCATCCGCCGTTCCTGCATGAGCGGGTTCTCGCGGGAGACCGTCGCGTCATCCTCCACCAACATCTCCACCACGCTGTCCAGCCTCTGGTTCCTGCGGGAACGCATGCGATACAGCCGGTCGCTGCGGGCGAACTCCGTCAGCACATCCGCCACGTAGCCGGTCACCTCCGCATCGCGGATCCCCAACTCGCCGAAGCTTCGCTGCGTCATATTCAGGAAAAATCCCTGCAACCGGTCTTTCGAAAGGGTCTTTGTCATGGCGTCTCCCGTGGCAGGGTATGCCATCAAGAAACCGCGGGGATGTCAACTGAATTCGCGGGATGGTTGCCTGCGGTCGCGGCGGTAGCGGCCGCTTCGCGAGAGCGTCGCCGCGACCAATCCGCTCGCGGACGCCATTGCGCCCAGCCCCGACGCCACGTAGGGTAGAGGCACGCTCCCCGAGGTATCTTTTCGAAGGGCGCTTCCGTGGAGATCTACAAGGCACTCACGATCGCGGGCTCGGACTCCGGGGCCGGGGCCGGACTTCAGGCGGACCTCAAGACCTTCGCGGCGCTGGGGGTCTACGGCACGTCCGTGGTGACCGCCATCACCGCCCAGAACACCACCGGGGTCACGCGGGTCCTCGAGACGCCGGCGCCGGTGGTGGCCGCGCAGATCGACGCCGTCATGGACGACATCGGCGCCGACGCGGTCAAGACCGGCATGCTCGCCAACGCCCGCATCATCCGCACCGTCGCCGACAAGATCCGCCAGCACGGTATCCAGCGCCTGGTGGTGGACCCGGTGATGGTGGCCAAGGGCGGCCACGTGCTGCTGCGCCCGGACGCCATACGGACACTGCAGAACCGCCTGTTTCCGCTGGCCGCCGTGGTGACGCCGAACCTGCCCGAGGCGCAGGCGCTGACGGGGGTGGAAGGGACCGGCGTACGCGCAATCAAGGAAATGGCGCGACGCATGGTGGACATGGGGGCGAGAAGCGTCGTGGTAAAGGGGGGTCATCGGAAGGGCACCGCCACCGACATCCTCTATGACGGCGCTGCCTTCCACGAATACCCGAGCCCACGGATACGGACCCGCAACACCCACGGCACCGGTTGCACATATTCGGCAGCCCTGGCCTGCGGCCTGGCCCGGAACGAAACGCTGGAAACCGCGGTCGCCGAGGCCAAGGAGTTCATTACCCGGGCCATCCGCCAGTCGTACTCCATCGGAGCGGGACACAGCCCGGTGAATCATTTCCACGGATACGGGGGCGCGAACGGTCTCGAATGATCGTCACGCTCATGCGCGAGTCGAACCCGCGAATCAGCCCGGAGCAGACCGGGACCGGCCATCTCCGATCCAACCGACACTTAGAGTAGCCACTCCGGTGAGCACCAGCGTGATCCCCGAGAACACCGTACGAACGACGTTCCAGCGCTGCCACGGTTCAGAATAGGACTGCCATACCGCTTTCGCGCGCGCCGAATCCAACGGGGTCTCCACCAGTGCCAGCGTCTCATTGAGCGCGACGTTGACGGTGACAGTCGGAACCATGGCGCCCAGAACGTAGAGCACAACACCCGCGCCAAAAAAGAGAGCGGCCTGTCCTTCCCCACATTTCCACGCTACCAACGCCGCAGCCATCAGGACCAACGGTGTACCCCAGAATGCGGGGGCGAAGACAAGGTTGCGCACGCTGGCGTTCATCGCCTGCATGGCGGCGATGGCGACGTTGGGATCCGCCGCATCCAGGCCCCACATCGTCGAACAGACCCAAGCATAAAAGAACCCGAAAATGGCTCCCGAAAACAACAGGGCCAGCACCGCCATGGGCGTCAGAAGGAATATCCGCATATCCTCGGTCCCACGTGTGTCCAGTGAGCCCCCGTCGTAGCCGAATACACGCCTTACGCAGCGAGCCGCTCAACGCACCTGCGGGCCGCCTCGGCGACCGCGACCGTATCCACCGTCGTCAGCACGCCGCCATGCACCACCGGGCGTCCTTCCACCAGCAGGTCACGAACGGTGAACGGGCCGCAGAGCATGAGAGCGGCCACCGGGTCCCAGGCGCCGGCGGCGCCCAAGCCGGAAACGTCCCAGATCGCCAGGTCGGCGCGCTTGCCCGGCTCGATGGTCCCGATTTCGCAGGCGCGCCCGAGAACGGTCGCTCCGCCCAGGGTCGCCAGCTCGAGGGCTTCGCGGGCGCTCATGGCGGCTGCGCCGCGGCGGACCCGCTGCAGCATCATGGCCTGCCGGGCTTCGGGCAAGAGGCTTCCGGAGTCGTTGCTGGCCGATCCGTCGACGCCCAGGCCGACGGCGACCCCGGCGTCGCGCATGGCCCGAACCGGCGCGATGCCCGACCCCAATCGGCAGTTCGACGACGGGCAGTGCGCCACACCGGTCCCGGTCCGGGCAAATAGGGCGATCTCGCTCGGGTCGAGTTGAACACAGTGGGCGTGCCACACATGCTCTCCGACCCAGCCCAGCGACTCGGCATACTCGCCGGGACGGCAACCGATGTTGTCGAGCGACCAGGCGACGTCCTCGGCGTTCTCAGCCAGATGCGTGTGCAGGCGGACGCCCTTGTCGGCCGCCAGCGCGGCGGCATCCCGCATCAGTTCCCGGGAGACGGAGAAGGGCGAGCATGGGGCGATGCCGACCCGGACCATAGCGCCCTCGGACGGATCGTGAAAGGCGTCGATGACGCGGATACAGTCTTCGATGATGTCGGCCTCGCGCTCGGTCATGTTGTCAGGAGGCAAACCGCCGGAGCTTTCGCCCACGCTCATTGCGCCACGGGTGGGGTGGAAGCGCAGACCGACGGTGCCCGCGGCCTCGATGGTGTCCTCCAGCCGGACGCCGTCGGGATAGAGATAGAGATGGTCGGAGCTCATGCCGCAGCCGGACAGGGCCAGTTCCGCCAGCCCCAGTTGCGTCGACACGAACATGTCCTCGGGCCGCATGCGCGCCCAAACAGGGTAGAGTGACCTGAGCCAGCCGAACAGCGACGCGTCCTGGCAGGCCGGCACGGCGCGCGTCAGCGTCTGGAAGAGGTGATGATGGGTATTGACGAGCGCCGGCGTCACCACGCAACCGCCAGCGTCGATCACCTCCCACCCCGCAGAGTCCTCCGGACCGCCGGCGCCCACGCTTTCGATGCGGCCGTCCACCATAAGGATGTCCGCGCCAGTCAGCTCGCTTCGGTCCGCGTCCATCGTGACGACGACGTCGGCGTTACGGATCCAGTGTTTGTAGCCTGCCAATGGATTTTGGTATCAAGAACGCCCCGCACGTCCGGCTGCCACCTCGTCATCGAGCAGGTCAAGAATCGCCTGCTGGTCATACGCGGCATTGCGATCCTTTACCTGCTCGACGGTAAGGTCCTGAACGCGACGGCGCACGGCTTCGTCAACGAACCGGGACAGATCGTCCTTCTTTCCGCCGTTGCGCGCGAGAAAGGTGCGGACGATCCTGTCGGTCTCTTCGGAAACGGAAAGGTTCCACCGAGTCATGTCTCAATTCACCCTATACACCTAGTCCGCATATGCGCTTGTGCGGGCATCATATCGCGAGTCAGCCGGTCCGGCCAACGGCGAGGACCGTATATGCGCGGTGTCCCAGCCAGACCGCGACGAGACACAGCGTCACCGACAGGGCGATGTTGCCGAGAGCCTGGGGCCAGTGGCCGGCCCGCAGGAGGTCCAGCGTCTGCAGGCTGAAGGCGGAGAAGGTCGTGTAGCCTCCGCACACGCCCACCATGAGGAACGCGCGCGCTTCCGGTCCCGGCAATCCAAGGCGGCCCGGAAAGGAATCCATCGACGCCAGGACCCCGATGAGAAACGATCCCGTGACATTCACGGCAATCGTGCCCCACGGGAAGGCCTGCCCGAACGCTCCGGCAACCAGGTTGTTGCACCCGTGGCGCGCTACGCCGCCGATGGCGCTACCGAGCGCAATCCAGAAATAGATCATGTCGAGGAATCTGTACCGTCACGAGATGTAAGCACCACGAGGGCATCGAGGGCGACACCGCCCCGGCCTCGCAGCATGAAGGGATTGACGTCGATGGACTCGAGCCGGTCGCCCAGGTCACAGGCGAGCCGCGACACCGCCATCAACGCCTTGACTACGGCACACCGGTCCAGCGCCGGCGCCCCGCGATAGCCGTCGATCAACCAGGCGGCCCTGGTGCGCGCGATCAAGGCCTCGGCCCCGGCCTCATCGAGGGTCGGGGCGGCGAAGGCTATGTCACGATAAAGCTCCAGCGCCACTCCGCCCGATCCGAACATCACCATGGGGCCCATCTCCGGATCGCGCGAGGCGCCGACCACCAGCTCTAGCTCCCCGGCCACCTGCTCGGCCACCAGCACGCCGTCCACGGCGACTCCCCTGGCCTTGCGCGCGACGTTGCGCAGGATGGCGCCGTAGCCCTGGCGCACGGCGCTGGCGGTTGTGTTGTTCAGCAGCACGGCGCCCACGTCGGACTTGTGCGTCAGCTCGGCGCCCGCGGCCTTCAGCACCACCGGGAATCCCATGGCGCGGGCGATCCGCACCGCTTCGGCCGCGCTGCCGGCCAACCGCTCCCGAGGCGTCCGAAGGCCATAGGCGCGGAGCAGCGCCTTGGAGTCGACCTCCGACAGCGGGGTCGGGCCTGCACCGTGGCCGGGCCTGCCGAGCACCCTTCGCACGGCCGCCGGCACCCCTGAGGGACTGCGCCGCGGGGCCGACGCATTCCTCGACAACCGCCGCGCACAGGAGATGACCGAACGGACCGTCCGAAGCGATTTGTCCGTTTCCTGCAGGAACGCGACGTTTCGCAGACCGTCGCGCAGCTCCCTGGCATAGTCGTTCAGGCCGTGCGAGATCATGGTGACGAAGGCGATGGGTTTCTTCGCCTTCGCCGCCAGCGCGTTGACTGCCCGCATGTTGGCTTCCTTGTTCCCGCCCTCGGGCGCCCGCAGCAGCTCCTCCTGCAGCAACAGCATGTCGATGGCGGGATCGTCCAGCAGCGTCTCGACGCAACGGATGTAGGTCTCGTGGCTCGTCAGCGCGCCAAATCCGGAATCCAGGGGATTGCCGATGACGGTGCCGACGCCGAGCAACTGCCCCAGGCGCCTGCGGGTCTTGGCGGCGAGGGGCGGAAAGGAAAGGCCGTTGACTTCCGCCTGATCCAGGAGGACGCCGCGCAGGCCTCCCGAGAAGGTCATGGCGCCCAGCCCTTCGCCCTTGGGCAGCCGGGCGTGCAGCAGGTACTCAGCCATCTCCACCACGTCATCCAGCGTGGTGACGCGAACGGCGCCGTAATCGCCGGCGATGGCGTCGAAGGCATCGACGGAGCCCGCCAGCGCGCCGGTATGGGCGAGGGCGGCCGCCCGGCCGTTATCCGAGGTGCCGAGCTTGACCACGATCACCGGCTTTCCCGCCTTCCTCGCCGCGCCGCAGGCGGCCAGGAACCGCTCCGGCTCCCGTACCGCTTCCAGGTACGAAACGATGAGCCGTGTCTGAGGATCGGCCGCGAAATACTCGATGTAATCGGCGGTCTTGAGCCCGGCCTCGTTGCCGCTGCTGACGATGTAGCCCACGTCCATGCCGCGTTCTTCGAGGGTGCGCTTGAGCGCCATCACCAGCCCGCCCGACTGCCCGACGATGGCGATGGGACCCGGTTTGGTGCGGTGCGGGCGGTTGTCGGTCATGGTGACAAACCCGGCGCGGCCGTTGAAGTTGCCGATGCAGTTGGGGCCGGAAACGGCGATCCCCAACTCCGCGATGGTGGCGGAGAGCCGCCGCCCGCGCTCGACCGCGACCGGGTGGGGCACTTCGCCGAAGCCGGACGACACCACCGTGGCGCTGCGCGCCCCGGCCGCCGCCCCTTCGCGCAGGGTGGCCTCCACGAACGGCGCCGGCACGAACACCGCCAGATGGTCGGGCGGCTCGGGAAGCTCGGCGTAGCTCTGGTAGCAGCGCGTGCCCCACACTTCCTCCCGCCTCGGGTTGAGGGGATAGACCGGGCCGCCGTAGCCGTAGCGGCCGAGATTGCGCCAGCAACGCTGGGGCCAGTTTCCCGGCTTGTCGGTGGCGCCGACGATGACCACGTTGAGGGGGTTCAGCAGCGCCTCCACGTCGGGGCGCGGGTTCGGTGCCGATCGTGGCATTAGGGTTACCTGCGTGGGGCGGTCTGTCTCGATTGTCTGAAGACCCGACAATGGGTGCGTCAATACGTGGGTGGCGCGAGGTTGTCAATGGGAGTTGCATCCGGTTCCCTCGGCGGCGCACCTGGACTCCCGCCCGCGAACCACTGTCCGACCTTCTTTCACTTTCCTGTCAACGACCGGAGAATTTCCCGAGCTGAAACGAAAAAAGGTTGGCTCAGGCTAAAGAAAGCGGATAAGATAACGATCAATAAAATATGACCATGGAATCGGGGCCGAGAGGGTTGTCGCCGGCCCTATGACAAAGGCCGTTCAGGCAGCAGAAGGAGCCTGGCAAGAAATGAACGCAGAAACGATCAGCATTATCGTGTCCGTGGTAACCGTCGGCGCGGCAGTCGGAACCCTCACAATGATGGGCACCAGGCAACTGCGCCAAGACATGGACCGACGCTTCACCGAACTGCGTGACGACATTCGTGAAGTACGACACGATGTGAGTGAAGTGCGACGTGACGTGAATGCCCTGCGCGAGGCAGTAGGGATTCTAAAGGAGGCCGTAGCGTCTTTGAAGGAGGCAGTGGGGTTTTTGAGAAAGGATGTAGGGTCCCTGAAGGAGGAGGTGGCCGCTCAGAAAGAGCGGAGTGGGACTGCGGCTGCGAATTGATATGAGACGCAGGGAACAAATCGCGGAACGCACAGACCGGGGCGCGACACCGAAACAGCGCTGACGGAGGTGCTCGCTCATGTACGTGGCGAGGCGAATCTTTCTTACCGAATCGTGTACGATCCTTGGCTGAACAGTTTGTCCCCTTCGGAAGCGACCGCAAACCGGGAATCTGCCGTCATCGGTCCAGCGACGAACTAGACAGGCGACGCCGACGAGGGCAGCAGACGCCACTCTAAACGGCTCAACCCGCCACCACTTTACCCGCCTGATACAGCCACCCCGGCATCGGGCGTTCAAGTTCCCACAGTATTTTCATCGGGCGTTCGGATTCATGCCTACGGTAACGGGCAAGACCGAGGCAGTGGTACGGGAGGGTTTCACCGCGACCATCCTTCTTTCGCTCGCGCACGAACAGGATAACATTCGTGCCCCGAGTCGGCTGTTCAACATAGCGGCGCCCAGCGGGCGTGTCGGGTGATGCGCTGTTTTGCGACTCCCAGTGGAACAGCGTGGGGGAGATCGGGTAGTCAGCATACCGGGTCGTTGGGGAGTAGTCCGCGTCCGATTTCTCGAGCGTAACGAAGAGCAGATCCGTCTGGGTCATTTCATCCCAGAGAACTCCGCCCTGCGGCACCACAAGCTTGCCACTCTTTGTTGTTCGAGCATACGCCGCCACGATCTCGCCGAGCGTATAGGTCGCGTGGCTCGCAAGAGGGACATCGCTCGCAACGTCAAGGAATTGCGACACAGTACGAATTCGGTCAGCCAGTATATCGATGAGATCAATAACTTCTCGACGCAACGCCGCAAATTCCCGGACCCGGTCAAGGAACCCATCGACTCCCGTGTTCGATTTACTGCCGACGCCCAGGATGGCGAACAACATGAGGCCTAGACGATAGTCGCGCCCGCGGAGTCCTGAAATCGGCTTGGGGCCATCCCCTTCCAGAATTGCCCGCCACGCGCCGAGCCTCTCGCGATCATCCACGTGAAGCAGTCGGCCGATGGCCCGCAAGAGAGGATCACCGGTGCCCAATAACGCGGTGTTCTGAACGAAGCCCGCCCTCTGGTGAAGCTCTGTGAAGCAGTGTCCCGTTCGGGGTTGTGCGTAAATCTCCTCGAGTTCAACGCCCGCTTTACGCATGAAATCCCCAAGCCGCGTCTCGGGGCCAAGGGCGCGCAGATCATCGGCGAGGCGTGCGCGGCTGTTCTGCACAGCTTCGCGTAGATTGTGCAACACCGTGTCTTTTGCGATCCGGTCGAGCTTCAGAGCGCATCCCGGTGGCAGAAGTGGGAAGTCCGCCTCCACGGCCCGCCGGATTTGGTGACGCGTGCCGCCCAGTAAAGCCCGGTAACGTATGTCATAGCGATACTCGCGCCGTACTTGGCCAACGAGGTCGAGCACGGTCAACACCCGCTTTCCCGCCGTCCATCGTAACCCCCTACCAAGCTGTTGGAGAAATACGGTGGCGCTTTCGGTCGGCCGGAGCATGAGCACGGTGTCAACCTCAGGTAGGTCGACACCCTCGTTGAACAGGTCAACGGCGAAGACAGCACGAATCTCTCCCCGACGCAGTCGCGTAAGCGCCGCACGACGATTCTCTGTCGGGGTGCTACCGTCAAGGGCCACCGCCGGATAGCCGAAACGGGTGAACTCCCTTGCCATGAAGTGCGCGTGATCGACGCCTGCGCAGAATCCCAGAGCCCGCATTTGGCGTGGGTCCGTCACGTATTCGGTTACGGCGTCACGAATTCGGAGCGCGCGAGCGTGATCGCCGGTGAGCACATTATCCAGGTCGTTTGGCACATATCTCCCACGCTCGAAACGCACCGTCGAAAGATCGGTCGCATCGTTCACACCGAAGTAGTGGAAGGGACAGAGCAGTCCCTGGTCGAGCGCGTCCCAAAGACGCGATTCCGACGCGATGCGGCCGTCAAACCAATCGAGTACGGACTGGCCGTCGGCGCGTTCGGGCGTAGCGGTTAACCCGAGCAGAACCTTCGGTTTCAGGCGCGACAGGAGGCGCTCGTAGCTCGCGGCTGCCGCATGGTGAAACTCGTCGACGATGACAACATCGAACCCGTCGGGTTCGATGTCGTCGACTCTATTGACGAGCGACTGCACCGAGGCAAACACATAACGACCTGACTGCGGGCGCTCACCGCGGATCAACCGCTCACCAAACCCCGGTTCGCCCAGTACGAGCTGGAAGACTTGTTGGCTTTGACGAAGAATCTCGTCGCGGTGCGCGACGAAAAGCAACGATTGCCCCATACCCTGGTCACGCAATCGTTTGAAATCAAAAGCCGCGATCCAAGTCTTACCGGTACCGGTTGCCGCGACCACCAGATTGCGGCGATGCCCGCGCAGGCGCTCGGATTCGAGCGCCTCGAGCGCAACCGCCTGGTGGGGCTTCGGCCAGACGTCGACCAAGAGCGAAAGCGCGGTGTCGTCCGGTCTACCGCCGTGACTCTGTCTCGACAGCGCGTGGTCGAGTCGTCTGGCATCGCGTTCAGGTGTATAGTCCTCGAATTCGGGTTCCTGCCAGTATTGTTCGAAGGTGGCTTTGAAGCGCTCGATGACCTCAGGATTCTGGACTGCACTCACACGCACGTTCCATTCGAGTCCCTCAATCTGCGCTGTGTGGGTGAGGTTCGACGAACCAATGTAAGCGGTATCCAGGCCACTGGCTCGGTGGAACAACCACGCTTTGGCATGGAGGCGTGTCCGCGCGATCTCGTACGAAACCTTTACTTGGGCACCGAGTGCGACCAGAGCATCGAGCGCGCGGCGTTCTGTCGAGCCAGTATAGACACTCGCAATCACCCGTACTTGCGCGCCTTCCTGTACTCGGGTCTCAAGCTCGGACCTAAACAACCGTAACCCGGAGTGACGCACGAACGCACATAGAAGATCGATTCGATCGGCGCTTGGAATCTCCCGCGCAATCTCACTTGCAATCTGAACGTCGCGCCGCCCGTTGACGAGGAGACCGGTTCGACGGAGAGATAGTGTCGGGCGGGGGAGTGGCGAGGGCGTGCCCGCCAGTCCACGATGTTCGAGAACCTCAAGGAGCAACCGTGCAGCCCCTGCGACTCGGTCGTCATGCACTGCACCATACTCGAAGAGGATTTCTACCAGCCGATTTACAAGGGTGATCTGGTCAGTGACCTGTCTGGCTCCCTCGCCCGGTACCGCTTCCAGCGCACGCCGAAGGAGTCCATATACGTGACGAGCCAAATGCTCGGGGCGCGCGGTTGCATCCGCCCAGCGGACATCCGCTCGCCAGCCCTCTTCGGTCCGGGCTGCTATCTCCGCCTCCAGAGCAGCGGTTAGCAGGTCCTCGTAGAGCCCGGGACGAAGCGGTCGCGTCATGCCTCGTCCCGGCTGGAAGGAACCGGCAAGAGCCTTGGCATCACCCGAGATAAACCTCTGAGTTGTGCCATTCCAGGAACTCGCGCCTTGGGTGATCCGTTGGCCGGTCGGGTAGGTTTGCCAGCGCCTTGTCGGCAAGTTCATAGTATATGCGGCCGTTCTCGAATTCCTCGCGTAGTCTCGAGCTCACCACGAAACGAAGGGCGGGGTCGACAGTCACGTAGCCGTCATCGAACAGCCTATGAATATCCGCACGTAGTAGAAGTCCGTTCTGGGTACGATTAGGACCCGCGGCCGCATGTGCCTTGATGTGCGCTGCCTCCAGGGCAGGAAGGCTCCGCTCGGCTGTAACCGCACAGCGCCGGTGATACGCATCGGCAACAAGCGTCCTGAATGTTCCCTGTCCGAGCTTGGCCCTGGTGAGATAGGCTTCCCCAAACCGCGGTTCCTGGACAGCAACCGCACCGTGCCTCGACGTTAGTCGTTTCTCGATCTGCCGCCACAACCTGTTTCCCGTCTCGCTGCCGGTATCGTACGTATATCCGCGTTGTGCGCTGCGCGGCCAGTCATGGGGTATTGGGATCCATTCTTCTTCCTCGAGAAAGAAAGGTTCGGCGAGCACATTGCAACCGATCCTGGCGCTGGAGGTCTGTGGAGCCTTCCGATAGCGGGCCGTACGCTGCATGAGCTCGTTGAGGCTGGACGCACCGTTCTTCTCGCGGAACGCGTCCCAAGCGACGAAGCACGGCAGGACCGTAAATCGAACGAAGAATCCTCCGCCGACAATGTAGTTTAACGGCGAGTGGAGCTTGAAGAGGAAAGGACAGCCAGTTTCCAACTTGCGCGGCACGCGTTCACTTGGCTGCCAGAAGTTGACCTCGTCCGGCTCAAGCCCGCGCACGGTCTCGAACCAATCGCGGTCAGTAATTCCGACCCAGTAAAGCATGGCGAGTAAGCGAAGCTATCCCTTGACAAGGATCCCACGAAAGGACTCGGCTGGGCACTGAGCGTCTCACAGAAATGGTGGTGTTCATTTTTTGACACTTGCCACATTGTCGTGATCATTGGCAAGTCAACCGCCTTCTCACTGACTCGCCGTAATCCCTCCATCCACGTACATGATCTGCCCCGTCACGAATGCGGAGGCGTCCGAGCAGAAGAACATCACCGGGCCGACGACGTCCTTGGGGTTGGCGATCCTGCCGAGCGGGATCCGTTCCAGGAGTTGCTTGCGGAATTCGGGGTTCTCGATGACGTGGCGGATCATCTCGGTGTAGACGAAGGTGGGGGCGACGCCGTTGACGGTGATGCCGTTCCTGGCCAGCTCCATGGCGTGCTGCTTGATGAGCATCACCAGAGCGCCTTTGGTGCTGCAGTAGGCGGAGTAGCCGCGGTCGCGCAGGCCGAGTTGGGCGCGCACGGACAGGAGGTGGACCTGCCGGCCTCCCTTGCTGCCGGCCGTTTGGTGTTTCGCGACCGCCTGGGCCAGGAACATGGCGCCCTTCAGATTCACCCGGTAGACCTCGTCGTAGGCCTCCTCGGAGACTTCCAGCAGCGGTTCCTCCCGCTGAATGCCGACGCAGTTGACCAGCACGTCGATCCGGCCGTGGCGCTCGGCGATGCCATCCACGGCCTCCCGGATGGATGGGACCGACTCCACGTCGAGCGGGATGCCGTCGGCCGCGAGACCATGTTCCACCAAAGCCCCGGCGAGCTCCTCGGCCTTGCCTGCATCGCGCCCGCCTACCGTGACGTGCGCGCCGGCCAGCGCCAGGGCCCAGGCGATGGCCTCCCCGATGCCGCCGTATCCGCCCGGCATGAACACGACCTTGTCCCGCATGTCGAAGATGCCAGTCAACTCGGTGGCAAAATCTATAGTGGGGGTGATGCGTTCCATGGCCGAATACTCCTTATCGCTTTGGTGCCGCGGGCGTTCGGGAACACGTCATTTACACAAAAAGCATGTCCCCAACTCCCATCGGGGACGGGAATCCAGGGGCAGGTCGCATGGGCAGGTGCTCCCACCCGACCCCCCTGGATTCCCGCTTTCGCGGGAATGACGTGTTCGGGGTACGGCACCATGGCTAGTCCATATGCAGTCCGCCGTTGATGTCGATGATCTCACCTGTGATGAAGCCTGCGTGGGGCGACACCAGGAAAGCGATCAGCCGGGCGACCTCCTCGGGCTCGCAGAAACGGCCCACCGGTATCTGCCGGAGCAGGGCCTCGCGCTGAACGCTGGTGAGCTGCTCGGTGACCATGGGCGTCCGTATGTAGGCGGGAGCGACCCCGTTGACCGTAATGCCTTCGGCGGCGACCTCACGGGCGAGCGAGAAGGTCAGGGCGCCCAGCCCGCCCTTGGAGGCGGTGTAAGCGGTTCCCGCGGTGAGGCCGCCGCTCTTCATGGCCAGGGAGCAGACGTTTACCACGCGGCCCCAGCGTTGTGCGCGCATTCCCGGCAGCAGCGTGCGCGTTAGGTAGAAGGCGCCGTCCAGGTTGACCGCCATCAGCCGGCGCCACTCGTCCACCGATGTGCCCTCCGCCTTGTTGTTGGAGAGGAGGCCGGCGTTGTTGACCAGCGTGTCGACGGTACCGTGCTCGTTGCGGATGGTCTCGCAGGCACCCTCCACGGCCGCCGGGTCGCCCACGTCCACCACCAGGGGCGAGGCAGCAGCGCCGAGTTCCCGGGCCTCTTCCTCCAGGCGGTCGGCGGCGACATCCATCATGACGACCCGGTGCCCGTCGGCGGCCAACTGGCGGGCCACGGCTGAGCCCAAGGCCCCCGCCGCGCCGGTGACGACACTCAGCCTTTGGCTACTCATCCGAATCACTCCGCGGCGGGTGCAACGATCCGGCCGAGACAGGAAGGGCCTTCATCGCCGTGACACCGCGGCCAGCGGCGCCAGCCGGCCAAGATAGGAACGGACGTCCGGCGCCTCGACCATGGCGCGGAAATCCGGATACTCGCGGACGCGCCCCGCCAGCACGAACACGAAGCGCTCGCACACCTCTTCCATCAGCTCGATATGGTAGGGCTCGTTAGGATGCAGGCAGACGAGGACGAGCCTGCCCTGAGATCGAAGCCTGCGAAAGAAATCCAGCATGAAGCCGATATAGCCGTCCCGGGTGTTGAACTGCGGCTCATCGAACAGGTGCACCATGGGGTAGTCGTGGCCGGCCGGCTGCATCAGGAACGCGGGCCGGGTCCTGCGGAAACGCCGCACCTGGTACGACTGATGGTAGTGAATCGCCAGCCGGTCCCGCTCCTTGTACTTCACGTCGTGGATGTTCCGGCCCATGACCAGGACCGAGCCGGCGCCGGGCGTGTTCGACCCGGTGATCAGCTCGAAGAGCGTGGTCTTTCCCGACCCGTTGGGACCCATGACGCCGACGATGGCCGACTCCGACATGCTGAACTCCGCCTCCAGGCGGAACGTTTCGCGCCGTGCGAACAGGCCGCGCGTGTAGCGCTTTACCAGGCCCCGGACTTCGAGAATCGGCGCCGGCATATTCATACTCCCAGCAGTCCCACGCGGAGGTCGCCGTCGGCCAGGAGATCCGCGGCCGGGCCCTCGTGCACGATGCGGCCCCGGTCCATGACGTAGGCGCGGTCGCTGACCTGGAGCGCGGTCGAGGCGTTCTGCTCCACCACCAGGGCGGATATCCCGGCTTCTTTGAGACGCGACACCGTCGCCATCACGTCCTGGACCACCTTGGGCGCCAGCCCCTGGGACGGCTCGTCGAACAACACCAGCCCGGGCGCCCCCAGCAGCGCCCGGCTGATGGCCACCATCTGCATCTCGCCGCCGGACAGGTTCTCGCACTCCCGCTCCATCAGGTGCTCGAGCGCGGAGAATATCCGGAACATCTCGTCCAGGGACCAGGACCGGAAACGCGTGCACTTGCGGGCGATGGAGAGGTTCCGCGCCACCGTGAGGGTAGGGAAGATGCGGCGGTCGTCCGGCACCCAGCCAATCCCCAGCCGGGCGATCTCGTGGGTGGCCCGGGCCGTGATGTCGCCGCCGTCGAACCGGATGATCCCCCGCCGTGCCGGGGTGAGGCCCAGGATCGACCGCAGGGTGGTGGTCTTGCCGGCCCCGCTGGGCCCAAGCAACGCCACCACCTCGCCCTGCGCGATGCTGAGAGACACGCCGAACAGCGCCTGGGTCTCGCCGTAGAAGGTTTCGATGTCGGTTACGTCCAGAATCATGCTAGTCCTCCCGGTGTCCGGGGCGGGCTGGACACGGGCGGGTTTGAAACTCGCCCCTGCATCGGGAATCACGGCGAGCCTCCGAGATCGGCCAACATCGAGCGCTGGACCCACTTGTTGCCGCGCAGCTCGTCCGGCGTGCCGCCGGCGATCACTTGGCCCCAATGGATGACCGAGATGGTGTCGGCCAAACCGAACAGGAAGCGCATGTCGTGCTCGATGACGACGATGGAGTAGTCGCGCTTCAGGTCCAGCACGAGGTCCGCGAGCCGCGCGGTGGCTTCGGCGCCCAGCCCCGACGTGGGTTCGTCGAGGAACAGCAGCCGCGGCCCCGCGGCCAGCGCCACTGCGATCTCCAGCGCGCGCCGCTCACCGTAGGCCAGATCGCCTGCGCGGCGGTGCTCGCGTCCGGAAAGGCCCACCCGGGACAGCACCGCCGCGGCCCGGTCGGCCGCCTCGCCGTCCATGGCCAGTGGCTCGATCATGTTGAAGCCGCGTCCGCGCACCTCCGGCAACGCGATCAGCACGTTCTCCAGCGCCGTGTACTCGTCGAACAGGCTCATGGTCTGAAACGATCGCGAAATCCCTTTACGTGCAATGGCGTCGGGAGAACGTCCGGTGATGTCCTCGCCATCAAAGATCACCCGGCCCCGGTCGGGTTTGAACGCGCCGGTGAGCACATTGAAGCAGGTGGTCTTGCCCGCTCCGTTGGGGCCCATGATACCGCTCAGGCGACCGGCCTCGAACGAGAGATCGATGTTCTCCAGCACCACCTGATGCCCGAACCGTTTGTGAATACCGCGCGCTTCGAACAGGGCCACGGCCTACCTCCCGGAAGGGCTCTGACCAATGGCGTCCTTCGTTTCGCCGTGCTCGGGACCGACGATGGACACATCTCCCGTTCGTCCTGAGCGTAGCGGAGCGTCAGCGAAGCGAAGTCGAAGGACACCGCTCACCCGTTCCTGCCAGACCCCCGCGATGCCCTCGGGCTTGAACAGCACCGACACCACGAACACCAGCCCGAACCACAACAGCCAGGTCTCGGTCACGGCGCCGAGGACGTCGCGGGCCAGGAAATAGACCGCGACTCCCACCACCGGTCCCCAGAAGCTGACGAATCCGCCGCCGATCAGGGTCATCATCACGATCACGCCGGACGCGTGCAGGCTCATTACGTCGGGGTAAGCGCTCTGCTGCGCCATGGAGAAGAGCGAGCCGGCCAGCCCCGCCACCGCCGCGGACAGCGAGAAAACCGCCCACTTGAAACGCCACACGTTGTAGCCGACGAAGCGCGCCCGCTCCTCGTTCTGCCGGACGGCCTGCAGCACCTTTCCGAACGGCGAATGGACGAGGCGCCAGAGCGCCACGACGACGACCGCGAAGACCAGGAGTACGAAGTAGAAGAGGGCGACGTTGGAACCCAGCGGCAAGGACGCCACGCCCAACTCAAGCGCGGGTCGGGGAATGTTCAGCAGCCCGTCCTCGCCGCCGGTGACCGTGTGCCACTTGATGGCGATGAACCAGAACACCTGGCCGAAGGCGATGGTCATGAGAGCGAAGTAGATGCCACGCCGGTGGGACAGGAAGCAGGCCACCACCGCCCCGGCGGCGAACGCCGCCACGGTCGCCAGGGCGATGCCCAGCAGGAGGCTTTCGAAGGCCCACGCCTGGAACAGGCCGAACACGTAGGCGCCGATGCCGAAGAAGGCGCCGTGGCCGAAGCTCGGCAGGCCGGAGTAGCCGAGCAGCAGGTTGAAGCCCAGGCCGTAGATCATCCAGATGGCGATCTCGATGCCCAGATACTGGTACAGGCCGGCGGCTTCGATCCACAGCGGCAACGTCGCCATGACGGCGAACAGGCACACCATCTCTCCGGAGATCCAGGCACTCGCGGCGGAAGGGCGCGCTCCCATGGTTCACGCCTCCAGCACGCTCTTGCGCCCCAGCAGGCCGCGGGCGCGCACGGTCACCACCGCGATCAGCAGCAGGTACATCGACAGCAGCGACCACTCCGAGGCATAGGCCCCGGTAATGCCCACGGCCAGCCCAACCAGGATGCCGCCGAGCACCGCGCCCCAGAAGCTGCCGATGCCGCCGAGCACGATGATCAGGAAAGCCGGGATGACCGCATCGATGCCCACGTGCGGCCTGAGCCCCCAGATGGGCGTCAGCACGATCCCGGCGAGACCCGCCAAGCCGGCTCCCAGGCCGAACACCAGCAAGCGCAACCGCGTAAGGTTGATCCCCAGCGCCCGCACCATCTCGCTGTCATGGGCTCCGGCCTTGATGATGGCGCCGTACGGCGTCCGCTCCAGGAACAGCCACACCAGCAGGATCGCGAACACCGCGAACAGCGCGGCGAAGAGCTTGTACTTGGAGTAGATCAGGCCGGCGAAGAGAAACGCCCCCGATACGGCCTGGGGCACCTGCAGATACTGTTCGGAGGGTCCCCAGACCAGCCGGATGATCTCTTCGATCACGAGAGCCGCGCCGAAGGTCAACAGCAGTCCGTACTCGGCCTTCTTGCCGTAGGTCCGGCGCATGCACAGCTCGAGACCCATGCCCACCACCGCCACCAGAACCGGCGCCAGGAGAATCGCCAGCCCGTAGCGCATGGCCAGTGGAAGCGCCTGGTAGCCCTCTCCCACGGAGCCCAACCACGACAGCTCCGGAGCGATGATCACCATGGCGAAGTAGGCCCCGAGGGCGAACAACGAGCCGTGGGCGAGGTTGATGAGTTCCATCACGCCCACGATGAGCATGAAGCCCAACGCGATCAGCGCAAACAGGAGGCCGAGGCTGAGACCATTCAGAAGATGAGGAACCAGGTTCGGCATGGCGAGTCTTCAGCCGCTCAAGGGCCGGGCGGAGCAGTGTCCGGAGTGGACCCGGATCCCGCGTTCAGAATAGCACGTCGCCGGCTCCTGCCGGAGAGGAGCCGGGGACGCTGGAAACCCTACGTCTCGTAGGTGGGCGTGGCGTCTAGCGACTCCATCTTGCAAGCCGCGTCCGCCCCCTTGTCCCGGACCTCCGCCGGGCTGGACTGGCTCAGCACCTTGAACATGTCGTCGCGGTCCTTGGTGCCGGCGTTGGCGGTGGCCAGGTAGATGGTCTGCTGCATCTGGTGCGTCCCGGGATTCATGAACGCATCGTGGTGCTGCATCCGGTCACGGGCCGAGACCTTCAGGCCTTCCAGTTGCTGGATGACCTTTCGGTTATTGGTGGAGCCCGCCCTCTCGACGGCGCTCAGCAGCTCACGGGTGGCCATGTAGCCGTTGTAAAAAACGTTCCCGGGCACGCGGATCTTGGTATCGGGGTAGGCCGCCTGATACCGCTTCACGAACTCCGCGACGCCCGGCAGGTCCAGCTTCCAGTACCAGGTGGTGCCGAACACGCCGAACAGGTTCTTGATGGGCAGGCCGTACACGTCGGGCCAGTCCTGCTGGTTGTTGATCCAGGCCATCTTCTGTCCGAGCCCGAGCTGGGAGACTTGCTGTCGCATGGCCTTCTGGTCGTCGCCGCCCACCGCCGCCGCCACCACCTGGGGAGCCGCCTGCTGGACCTTCAGCAGCATGGCGCTGAAGTCGCGCGTCCCTTGCGGCACCAGGATCTCGTCGATGATCTCGCCGCCGAACTGGTCCACGAGCTTGCGGGTGGCCTTCGAGGTGTTGTGGCCCCAGACGTAGTCGTTGGTCATCAGCAGCCACTTCTTGCCGTAGGCGCTGATGGCGTTCTTGACCGCGGCCTGTGCGAAGTTGGTGCCGTTGCCGTCCCACACGAACTTGACCCGGTGGCAGTTCTTGCCCGATTCGGTGGGCGAGCTGGAGTTCGTGTTCAGGTACACGGTGCCGTACTTCTGGGCCACCTGGGAGATGGCGTTGGCGACGCCGGAACTGACCGCGCCGATGAGGAAAGCGCACTCGTGGCGCGTGATCAGACGCTCCGCTACGCGGCTGCCCGTGGCCGGGGTGGTCTCGGTGTCGATGTGGATGGTCTCCACCTTGCGCCCAAGGACGCCTCCCTTCTTGTTGAACTCGGAGACAGCCAGTTGCATCCCCCGCCGATCCGAGGCGCCGGAGTTGGCATACTGCCCCGATGCGTCGGATGTGAGGCCGATCACGATGGGCTTGTCCGAGGCGGCGGCGTATACCCGATTGTAGCGCCACGGCCCCATGAAAGGGGTTGCCGCGACCCCTGCCGTCAGCAGCCCGGCCTTCTTCAACAGTGAACGTCGCGTGAGATTCCTGCGTGACATCTTCTTGTCCTCCTTTCGTGATATGCGTCGTTTCTGAATGGCGTTCTTCGACTTCGCGTTGCTACGCCCGTCCTGAGCTCTGTCGAAGGGCTCAGGACGAACGGCGGTGGAGCTCGTCCTCGGGCACCCGTGTGGTGCCCTGGGTTCTCTCAAGGATGGCGAGCCCGTTGAGCTTTTCCTGCACGTGCAACAGATCCCCCACCAGGCCGCCGGCGTAGCCGAGGTTGAGCCCCTGTATGAAAGCATGCTGCACCGCCCGTCCGAGATTGCCGGACAGGGGCACCGTGTCCGCCATGTGGTTGTAGTAGCGGAGGTCCTTCTCCGCGTTGGCGAGGCTGAAGTTGAGGCCGGAGCAGTCCCCCGACTCGATAGCCTTGGGCACGATCAACTGGAAAATTCCGCTGTTGGCCCCGCCCGCGGAAACGACGTTGGAAAAACGCTTGAGATCGACCCCGGTGGCCGCGCACGCGCACATCGCCTCGGAAATGAGCGCGGCATAGCCCATGGTGATGAAGTTGTAGATGAGCTTGGTCTTGTGGCCGGAGCCCACCGGCCCCATGTGAAAGATGTTCTCGCAGCAGGCCTCCAGCAGCGGGCGGACGCGGGCGAAGTCCTCTTCGTTCGCCCCCACCATGGTGTTGAGACGCCCGGCCTCGGCGTCCGCAGGCGTGCGCGCCAACGGCGCATCCACGAACGAGGCACCCCGCTTGTCCAGGTCCGTCGCGACCCGCGCGCTCGAAGCAGGCTCGCTGGTCGAGCAGTCCACCACGGTCAGACCGTAGTGCGCTCCTTCCAGGAGTCCGTTCCGTCCGTAGACGATGCTCTCGACCTCCGGAGTTCCGGTCACGCAAAGGAATACGACATCGGATTCCGCCGCCAGTTCCCAATGATTGCAGAGCTCCGTCGCGCCCAGGCCGACGAGTTCCTCGATGGGGTCCCGGCTCCGATGGGCCACCACCGCGAGCGGAAATCCCGCGGAAAGGATGTTCTTCGCCATGCCCCGACCCATCAACCCCGTACCGGCAAATCCCACCTTCTCGGTCATGATCGCTCGCCTCCGGGTTCACACAGATATTCGAAACGTCGCCAGACGTGAAATCTGAGTTCGATTTTAATGCAGATTCGCTTTAGGATGTCAAGAGTGAATTTTCATTCTCTATAGTCCGGAGACCCCGTCATTGAATTTTTGCTCGAACTCTGGGAATGTCGCGGGATGGAGGTCCGCAGCGACGACGGAGAGGCAGGGTAAGGCATGGCGAGCGTAGGACCGCCCAAAGAGTTCGACCGGCTGCGCGAGGCCTTTCAGCACCGCTTCGAGTCGCTGAGCCCGCACCTGAAGCGGATCGCTCAATACGCTCTCGAAGATCCCAACCGGTTCGCCCTGCAGACGGTGGCCGAGACGGCGCAGGAAACCGGCGTCCAGCCCTCCACCCTCATCCGGTTCGCGAAGGTGTTCGGCTTCTCGGGCTTCTCGGAGATGCAGCGTATCTTCCGGCTGCGCCTGATCGAAGGCGCCGCGCCGTTCCGGGGCGAGATCCACGAGCACCGCGGCGAGTTGCAGGAAGCCGCCAAGGACGACCCGGCGGCAATCCTGAACGGTTTCGCCGACGCCTCCGCCCTGGCACTGAATCACCTGAAGGCGGACATCGACGGAAGCGCCTTGCGGCAGGCGGTGCGCATGATGGACGGCGCCAAGTCCATCTACGTCATCGGACAGCGGAGGGCCTTCCCGGTGGCCGCCTATCTCGCCTACGGCCTCATCAGGCTTGAATACCGGTGCCACCTGCTGGACTCCGTCGGCGGCATGGTGCCGCAGCAGGTCGCGACCATGAGGACCGACGATCTCCTGATCGCGGTCAGCTTCGCCGAATACTCCCCGCCGGTGGTGGACATCGTTTCCGATGCCCACATCCGCAAGGTCCCCGTGCTGGCCATCACCGATTCCATGACGAGCCCGCTGGCCCGCAACTCCAGCCTGTACTTCGTGGTGCGGGATACCAGGGCGCACCGTTTCCGGCCCCTGGCCGCGCCCATCGTCCTGTCGCAGTCGCTGATCATCGCCTTGGGCTACTACCGAGACGCGCGCGTCGAGCAGGCCGCCGCCGGGGTCCGGAAACCCGCCAGCGGGAGGGCGCGGCGGCAACGCTGAGCTTCGGCGCCGTCCGCGCCCTTCACGAGGAACGAAATCAGACCCGAAAAGCGATGATGTACCCTTGGGCGTGGTCGCCGATGATCTCGCACCGCGTCTCTCCCCAAGTGTGGAAATAGAACGCGGTGTAGGCGCAAAGCAACGCGTCCAGCCGGTCCTCCAGGGATTTGAGAGCCGCGCCACGGAGCGCCCGAGGGTCTTGGTGCAGCAGACCCTCAAGGGCCGGCGAAAGGAGCAGGGGTGGGTCCTGGCGAGTCAGGTAGGTTTCGATGGCCGTCTGAAACTCGGACAGACCCGCCTGTCGGGCTGAGACCGGCCCCTTCTTATACTTGATGATCCGCGGCCGTTCGAAGAACGCCACCTGCACCAGATGCGGAAAGATCTCGAGCTGGCGGCGGCCGCCGCGGCCGGGCAGCCACGGGTTCGACGAGAAACCCCGGCGCCGGAGCTTGCGGCACAACCGGATCGGCCGTTCGCAGCGGACCCGGTTGGCCGGGTAGACCCCCGCGTGATAGCGGCCGAACCGTGCCGAGACCATCTTGTCCGCCGGCCGGGACGTCCCCGGCGGGTTCCTGGCGATGATGGGAGCGTCGATGCCCAGCCAGACATCGTCCCCGCCACAGGCCTCCACCCACTCCAGGATCTCCTCATCCGTCGTCAACCGCTCCGCCCGCACCAAGCGGCAGCCCGAACCGTCAGACACGAGATGCGCCAGTCCGGTCGGGTTGCGGTTGCCCCAGGCGAGGTCGATGCCGATGAAATTCATGGCCACACGTTCACTATGACAACACGGAAGCCGTGCCCGCGCCTCGGGAATTGATCCGGTGTATTGCGGCCAGAAATGCGTTGAAGCAAGCAGCCGCCGTCTTCAGCGGCGGCGCAACTCGAAAGGAGCCTCTTCCCCGGCCATCAGCCGGCGGATGTTCTCCCGGTGGCGGACCACCACCAGGAATCCGATGACGAGGTTCAGCCAGACCGTTTCCACCGGATACGACAACGCCCACGCCGCCACCGGGCCCGCCGCCGCGGCGGCCATGGAGGCCGGGGACACCCGGCGGCTCGCCAGGACCACCAGCGCGAAGACCCCCAGCAGTACCAGGATGCCCAGCGGCATGACGCCGACATAGACGCCGGCGGCGGTGGCCACGCCCTTGCCGCCCTTGAACTTCAGGAAAACCGGGTAGAGGTGACCCGCGAAGGCGGCCAGACCGGCCGAGGCGGCCGCCGCCGCCCCGAGGTCCAGCAGATGGGCCGCCAGAACCGGCAGAAAACCCTTGGCGACGTCGGCGAGCAGGGTGACGAGCCCCTTCTTCCACCCCAGCGTCCGCGCCACGTTGGTGGCGCCGATGTTGCCGCTGCCGGCGTCGCGGACGTCCACGCCGGCGGACGAGCCCACCAGAAAGCCTGAAGGTACGGATCCCAGGAGATAGGACAGTATCGTCAGTATGATCGCGGCAGCCATGACGTCGACCCGGCATCCGCCGGCGTATTCCCTTCCCGGACAAAAAAAGGGAGGAAGCACGGGGCCTCCTCCCTCTGTCGCAAGGCCCGTTTCCTATGCGGCGGGCTTCACGTACACGTTGGGATCCATTCGCGACTCGGCCTTGAGCCGGGTCATATCAGCCTCGAACATCTCGCGGATGTACTCAGGCTGGTCGTAGTACTCGATCTGGTTGCCGCCGGACTTCACGTCCTTGTCCACCTTGGAGATGTCTCCGTAGTTCTCGCCCATGCTGTGCTTGATGCCGCCGAAACGCAACGGCAGGTACCGCGCGCCGGTGGGGCCGAGGTTGAAGTGTTGGTGGAACATCATTTCCGGCGGCACGAACACGCTGCCGTCCTGCCAGTCGTAGCGCTTGGGCTCCTCGCCTT
>JAPPHF010000113.1:0-9595 GCA_028821115.1 Deltaproteobacteria bacterium
CCTTCGCCCAGGTGGAGACCGCCGAACACGAGGCCAACACGGTGGTGGACGAGGTTCACCCGGGGTACTACCTGGCCGACCGGCTGCTGCGGCCGTCCCTGGTGAGTGTCGCTAAAGCTGTGACTTTAAAAGAAAAAGACGAAACAAATGACGAAAACGCGGTTGAAAACGGCCCAACCGATGATTAGGTTCACACTGTGAGCGTTTTCGAGAGACAAGGAGACGAGAGATGTCAAAGGTCATAGGCATCGATCTTGGGACGACCAACTCGTGCGTGGCAATCATGGAGGGCAGCGACCCCAAGGTCCTGACCAATGCCGAAGGAAGCCGCACCACGCCTTCCGTGGTGGCTTTCTCCGAGAGCGGCGAGCGCCTGCTGGGCCAGATCGCCCGGCGGCAGGCCATCACCAACCCCCAGAACACGGTGTTCGCGGTCAAGCGCCTGATCGGGCGGATGTTCCGCGACCCCATGGTGCAAAAGGCCAAGTCCCTTCTGCCCTACAATATCGCCGAGTCCGACAAGGGCGATGCCTGGGTCGAGAGCCGGGGCAAGAGCTACAGTCCGCCCGAGATCTCGGCCTTCATCCTGCAAAAGATGAAGCAGACCGCCGAGGACTATCTGGGCGAGCCGGTGACCGAGGCGGTGATCACCACGCCGGCCTACTTCAGCGACAGCCAGCGGCAGGCCACCAAGGACGCCGGACGAATCGCCGGACTGGACGTGAAGCGGATCATCAACGAGCCCACCGCAGCCTCCCTGGCCTACGGCCTGGACAAGAAGAAGGACGAGAAGATCGCGGTGTTCGACCTGGGCGGCGGTACCTTCGACATCTCCATCCTGGAGCTCGGCGACGGCGTGTTCGAGGTCAAGGCCACCAACGGCGACACTTTCCTGGGCGGCGAGGACTTCGACCAGCGGATCATCGACTACCTGGCCGACGAGTTCAAGAAGGACCAGGGCATCGACCTGCGCGGCGACCAGATGGCGCTGCAGCGCCTCAAGGAGGCGGCGGAGAAGGCCAAGTGCGAGCTGTCCACCTCGGTGGAGACGGACATCAACCTGCCGTTCATCACCGCGGACCAGACCGGCCCCAAGCACATGAGCATCAAGCTCTCCCGCTCCAAGCTCGAGGCCCTTTGCGCCGACCTGATCGAGCGCACCGAGGACCCCTGCCGCCAGGCCCTGGCGGACGCCGGGTTCTCGCCCGGGGAGATCGACGAGGTGATCCTCGTGGGCGGCATGACGCGCATGCCCGCGGTGCAGGAGCGGGTCAAGAAGATCTTCGGCAAGGAACCCCACAAGGGCGTGAACCCCGACGAGGTGGTCGCCATCGGCGCCGCCATCCAGGCCGGCGTGCTCACGGGCGACGTCAAGGACGTCCTGCTGCTCGACGTGACCCCGCTGTCCCTCGGCATCGAAACCTTGGGGGGCGTCTTCACCAAGCTGATCGAGCGCAACACCACCATCCCGACCAAGAAGAACCAGGTCTTCTCCACCGCCGCCGACAACCAGCCCTCGGTGACCATCAGCGTGCACCAGGGCGAGCGGGAGATGGCCGCCTACAACAAGCTGCTGGGCCAGTTCAACCTCGAGGGGATTCCACCGGCACCGCGCGGCATGCCGCAGATCGACGTCACCTTCGACATCGACGCCAACGGCATCGTCCACGTCTCCGCCAAGGATCTCGGCACCAGCAAGGAGCAGTCCATCAAGATCACCGCCTCCAGCGGCCTCAGCGAGGAAGAGATCAAGAACATGGTGAAGGACGCCGAGGTCCACGCCGAGGAGGACAAGACGCGCAAGGAAGCGGCCGAGGCGCGCAACCAGCTCGATTCGCTGGTCTACTCCACGGAGAAGTCGCTGAAGGAGTACGGCGACGACCTGGAGGCCGAGGTCAAGTCCGGCATCGAGGCGGCGCTGGAGAAGGCGAAGAAGGCGCTGGAGGGGGACGACGCCGCGGCCATGCGGGCAGCGGCGGAGGAACTCAACCAGGCCTCCCACAAGCTCGCGGAAGCCATGTACGCCAAGGCGTCACAGCAACAGGCGCAACAGGACCCGACGCAACCGCCGCCGGAGTCCGGCGACACCAACTCCGACGACAACGTGGTGGACGCCGACTTCGAGGAGGTCAAGGAAGAGGAGCAGGAAACGAAGTTGTAGGGGTGGCGGGACCGGACATTGGACAAGAGGGACTACTATGAGATCCTCGGCCTGAGCCGCAAGGCCGGCGAGGACGAGGTCAAGAAGGCCTATCGCAAGCTGGCCCTCCAGTACCACCCCGACCGGAACCCAGGCGACAAGGCGGCGGAGGAGAAGTTCAAGGAGCTGTCCGAAGCGTACCAGGTGCTTTCCGATCCGGAGAAAAGGACCAAGTACGACCAGTTCGGCCACGCCGCGTTCGGTGAGAGTGGCCCGTTCGCCGGGGGCTTCGACTTCACGGGCGGGTTCGAGGACATCTTCGGCGACATCTTCGGCGAGTTCTTCGGCGGCGGGCCCCGGGGCCGGGCGCGCTCGCGCGCCCAACGGGGCGACGACCTGCGCTACAACCTCGAGATTTCCTTCGAGCAAGCCGCCTTCGGCACCGAGAAGAAGATCAAGATCCCGCGCCACGGGCCCTGCGACGAGTGCGAGGGTAGCGGCGCCGAGCCGGGCACCTCGCCGCAGACCTGTCCCCCCTGCAAGGGCACCGGACAGATGGCCTTTCAGCAGGGCTTCTTCACGGTCTCTCGCACCTGCGGTCAGTGCGCTGGCCAGGGCCGGGTGATCACCCACCCGTGCTCCACGTGCGCCGGCGTGGGCCTCACGCGGAAGTTCCACACCATCAACGTCAAGATCCCCGCCGGGGTCGACACCGGCTCGCGGCTCAAGCTGCGGGGCGAGGGAGAGAACGGCGCCCGGGGCGGCCCGCCCGGGGACCTTTACGTGGTCATCATCGTCCAGGACCACCCGATCTTCGCCCGCGACGGAACCGACGTCATCTGCGAAATGCCCATCAGCTTCGTCAACGCCACCCTCGGAGCGGAGATAGAGGTGCCCACGCTGGAAGGCAAGGTCAAGATGAAGATCCCCGCGGGGACCCAGTCTCACGCGGTCTTCCGCCTCAAGGGCAAGGGGATCAAGGACGTGCACGGAGGCCGCCGGGGCGACGAGCACGTCCGCGTCCTGGTGGAGACCCCAACCCGGCTCAACGCCCGCCAGAAGAAGCTGCTCAGCGAATTTGCCCAGGAAGGCGGGGAGGAAGCCCATCCTATTGCCAAAGGGTTCTTCGAGAAGGTAAAGGAACTGTTCGACTGAGGCTAACGCATGGACGTATCGGACAAGGACACCGCGGAGCTGGTCGCCGACCGGCCGGTCGAGGACATCCCCGACGTCATTCCGCTCCTACCCATCCGGGACATCGTCATTTTCCCTTACATGATGATCCCCCTGTTCGTCGGGCGGGAGATCTCCATCAACGCGGTAAACGAGGCGCTTGCGCGCGACCGGCACATCTTTCTCGTGGTGCAGAAGGACGCCACGGAAGACGAGCCCGAGGCCGAGGACCTGCACCGGGTGGGCACGGTGGCGACCATCCTGCGCATGCTGAAACTCGACGACGGACGCGTGAAGATCCTCGTGCAGGGGCTCACCAAGGGCGCCGTCGAAGAAGTCCTTCAGGAAAAGCCCTTTTTCGAGGCGCGGATAGAGAAGGTCGTGGAGCAGCAGGTCATCGAGCTGTCCATCGAGGTCGAGGCGCTCATGCGCAACGTCAAGGAGAAGATCGAGCAGATCCTCAACCTCAAGAACCTCCCGCCCGAGATCGTGATGGTCACGGACAACGTGGTGGATCCCGGCGTGCTCGCGGACCTGGTGGCGTCCAACCTGCGCCTCCAGATCGAGGAGAGCCAGTCGATCCTGGAGATCTACGAGCCGGTGGACCGGCTCAAGAAGGTCAACGAGCTGCTCACCCGCGAGCTCGAGCTCGCCACCATGCAGGACCGCATCCAGAACCAGGCCAAGGACGAGATGAGCAAGACCCAGCGGGAGTACTTCCTGCGGGAGCAGCTCAGGCAGATCCACCAGGAGCTGGGGGAGGGCGACGAGAAGACCGAGGAGATGAACGAGATCAAGGCCCAGATCGACAAGGCCGGGATGCCGGCGGAGGTCAAGAAGGAGGCCAACAAGCAGCTCAAGCGGCTGGAGCAGATGCATCCGGAGTCTTCCGAGTCCTCGCTGGTGAGGACCTACCTGGACTGGATGGTCGAGCTTCCCTGGAGCACGAAGACCGACGACAACCTCGACCTCAAGAAGGCCAAGCAGGTCCTGGACGAGGACCACTACGACCTGGAGAAGATCAAGGAGCGTTTTCTCGAGTACCTGGCGGTGAACAAGCTGCGGAAGGAGATCCGCGGGCCCATCCTGTGCTTCGTGGGGCCGCCGGGGGTGGGCAAGACCTCCCTCGGGAAATCCATCGCCCGGGCCCTCGGGCGGAACTTCGTGCGCATCTCGCTGGGCGGCATCCGGGACGAGGCCGAGATCCGCGGCCACCGGCGGACCTACGTGGGGGCGCTTCCCGGCCGGATCATCCAGGGCATGAAGCAGGCGGGCTCCAGCAACCCGGTGTTCATGCTGGACGAGCTCGACAAGCTCGGCAACGACTTCCGCGGCGATCCCTCCGCGGCCTTGCTGGAGGTGCTCGATCCCGAGCAGAACCACGGCTTCAGCGACCACTACCTGAACGTGCCGTTCGACCTGTCGAACGTCCTCTTCATCTGCACCGCCAACCTGCTCGATACGGTGCCGCCGGCGTTGCGGGACCGGATGGAGGTCATCAACCTCTCGGGCTACACCAACGAGGAGAAGCTGGAGATCGCCCGGCGCTTCCTGATCCCGCGGCAACTGGAAGAGGCGGGGATTTCCGGCGAGCTGCTGGACCTCTCCAACGACGCGGTGCTGCGCATCATCGAGCAATACACGCGGGAAGCGGGGCTCAGGAATCTCGAACGGGAGATGGCGGCCATCTGCCGGAAGGTGGCGCGCAAGGTGGCGGACGGGCGCACCGGCCGCACCCGCATCACCCGCAGGAACCTGCACCAGTACCTCGGCCCGCCGAGGTTCCTTACCGAGACCCAGGAGCAGAACGAGATCGGCGTCGCCACGGGGCTGGCGTGGACCAGCGCCGGCGGCGAGCTGCTGCACGTCGAGGCCTCATTGTCCAAGGGTCGCGGTAACCTGACCCTGACCGGCCAGTTGGGCGACATCATGAGGGAATCGGCCCAGGCCGCAGTCAGCTACGCCCGCGCCCAGGCCAAGAACCTCGGCCTCGAGGAGAATTTCTACCAGAAGCAGGACATCCACATACACGTCCCGTCGGGCTCCATCCCCAAGGACGGCCCCTCGGCTGGCATCACCATGGGAACCGCGCTCATTTCCGCGCTGACCCGCCGGCCCGTGAGCCGCAACGTCGCCATGACCGGGGAGATCACGCTCCGGGGGCGGGTGCTGCCGGTGGGCGGCCTCAAGGAGAAATGCCTGGCGGCGTTCCGCTCCGGCGTCGAGACCGTGGCCATTCCTTTCCAGAACCAGAAGGACCTGGAAGAGATCCCGCGCCCTCTCCGCAACAAGCTGCACTTCATCCTGGCGCGCAACATGAACGACGTGCTCGCGGTGGCCTTCGGGGACAAGCAGCCCGAAAACGCGCCGGGTGACACGCGGAAGCCCAGGGCCGCGGCAAAGGCCAAGAAACCGGGCCGGCGGCCCCGCCCCAAGGGCGGCAGGGACAGAACGGTGCCCGCAAACGCCTGAATGGCGCCCTTCGACTTCGCTTCGCTACGGTCAGGGCGAACGGACATTGTCCCATGACACTTCGGGACCTGGGAGAGTTCGGGCTCATCGACCTGATCCGCAGGAAGACCCCGCGGGCCCGCGGCGTGCGCCTGGGCATCGGCGACGACGCCGCCCGCGTCTCCACCCCTGACGACTCGCTCCTGGTCACCTCGGACCTCCTCGTCGAAGGCATCCACTTCAACCGCGACTGGATCTCCATGCGCGATCTCGGGCACAAGTCCCTCACTGCCAGCCTGAGCGACATCGCCGCCATGGGGGGACGGCCGGCCTATTTCCTGCTGTCGCTGGCGCTGCCCGACCTCGCCACGCAAGGAGTGGCCGCGCTCGTCCGGGGCATTCACGCCGCCGCCGCGGAGCACCGCGTGGCGCTGGCGGGTGGCGACACGTGCGCCGCCGACCGCGTGATCATCGACGTCTTCCTGGCCGGCTTCGCGCCGTACGGCGCGGTCACCCGCGCCGGCGCCAGGGTGGGCGACGACATCTACGTCACCGGCACCCTTGGGGACTCGGCGTTGGGGCTCGGGTTGCTGGCCGATCCGCGGCCCGAAGTTTCGGCGCGGGACCGGAACTACCTGGTCCGCAGGCACCACCATCCCACCGCGAGGGTGAAAACCGGCATGGAGCTGGCACGGCAAGGGCTGGCCAGGGCGATGATGGACGTGAGCGACGGGCTGGCCCAGGACCTGGGGCACATCTGCCGCGCCAGCGGCACCGGCGCGGTGGTGCGGCAGGACCAGGTGCCGCTGTCGCGCGCCTTCGCCCGGGCGGCGCGTGCGGTCGATTTCACCTGCGCGCTGGCCGGCGGCGAAGACTACGAGCTGCTGTTCACCGCCGCGAGCGACGCCCGCAAGGGGGTCGAACGGGTCGCCCGGCGCACCGGCGTCCCCATCACCCGCATCGGCGAATGCGTGCCCCGAAAACACGGCCTCACGCTGGTGGACCCGCGGGGCGACCGCGTGCCCCTGACGGCCCCCGGCTACGACCACTTCAGAGGGATGTGTTAGGCAGCCATGGACGAAGAGAAGCTGACAGAACTCCTGGAGGACGTCCGGCGCGGCGAGGTCACGGTCGACGAAGCGCTGAAGCGGCTCCAGCACCTTCCCTTCGAGGACCTCGGCTTCGCCAAGGTGGACCACCACCGGGCCCTGCGGCAGGGGTTTCCCGAGGTCATCCTGGGCGAAGGCAAGGAGGTCCCGGATATCGCCGAAATCGCCCGGGCGATCCGCAAGCGCGGCGCCAGCGTGCTCATCACCCGCCTGTCGGAAGAGAAGATGGATACCCTCAAGACGCGCCTTCGGGGGTTCCGTTTCCACCGCCAGGCCAGGTGCGCCTCCTGGCGCCCCAAGGACGCCCCGATCAAGGGCAAGGGGACCATCGCGGTGGTGTGCGCCGGCACCTCCGACATTCCGGTGGCCGAAGAGGCAGCGGTGACCAGCGAGATCATGGGCAACCGCGTGGAGCGGGTCTACGACGTGGGCGTCGCCGGCCTCCACAGGCTGTTGGGCCATCACCGGCAGCTTACCGAGGCGGCGCTGCTCATCGTGGTGGCGGGGATGGAGGGCGCGCTGCCCAGCGTGGTGGCCGGACTGGTGCGGCGGCCGGTCATTGCCGTGCCCACCAGCGTCGGCTACGGCGCCAGCTTCGGCGGGCTGTCGGCATTGCTGGCCATGCTCAACTCCTGCGCCGCTGGGGTGACGGTGGTGAACATCGACAACGGCTTCGGCGCCGGCTTCGCGGCCTCGTTGATCAACAGGGATTGACGGGCAAGGCCGGATATGGGCTAAATTCCTTGGCAGGAACACGACATGGCGGACGAGGACAAGAAATACAGGGTCATCAGGAAGTCATCGGAGCTGAGCATACGGCTCGCCGGCGACTCGCTGCAAAGGATTCTCGCCGACGCCGGGGCGGCGCTGTTCGACCTGCTGGTGGACATGACCGCCGTGGAGGCGCGGGAGAGCGTCACCCTGGAGGTGGAAGGGCTGGACAACGACGACCTGATGGTCAACTGGATGCGCGAGCTGCTCTACGAATACCAGGTCAGCGGTTACATGCTGAAGGAATTCGACATCCACGAGTCGGGCGAGTTCTTCGTGCGCGCCGAAGCCAGAGGAGAGAAATTCGATCCCGACCGTCACGAGGAGCGCGAGGCCATCGGCGCGGTGGACGAAAGGCTGAGCCACCTGGGCAAGATGGGTTCCCAATGGACCGCCCAGGTGAGCTTCGAGCTGTGACCGTCAACGGGGCGCTCCATGCGTGACGAGTACTCCGGGTGCTCCCTCATCGCCGACCCCATCCATCGATACATCCCGTTCACCGTCCCCCAAGACGCCGATGAGGCCACGGAAAAGGACCTCATCGATTCCCCCTGGTTCCAGCGCCTGCGCTACATCTTCCAGCTCCAGAGCGCCCGCTGGGTCTATCCCTCGGCCGAGCACACCCGATTCCAGCACTGTCTTGGAGCCATGCACCTGGCCGGCACCTTCGCCCGCGGCCTGTACCCCTCGCTGCGCAAGGTGCTGGGCGAGGAGTGCCCCTCCCCCAACTACGTGGAAGAGTACATGCGGGTCACCGGCCTGCTGCACGACGTCGGCCATGGCCCCTTCTGTCATTTTTTTGACAACCACTTTCTCAGCCAGCACGGCCTGATCCACGAGGACATCTCCCAGGTCATCATCCGCGAGCACCTCGGCAACATCATCCGCGGCATCCGCCGCAGCCCCACCGGCCCGTTCGCGGAGGGAGAAGTTCTCGACCCGGAGGACATCGCCTTTCCCATCAAGAAGGACTCCGAGGACGATCCCGCCAAGCCCCTGTGGCTGCGGTTCCTCCAGCCCCTCACCAACGGAATCTTCACCTTCGACAACCTCGACTACGTGTCGCGGGACTCGTACATGTGCGGCGTGGCGGTGGGACCCATCGACCGGGACAGGCTCATCTACTACACCTTCATCTCCCCCAAGGGGCTGACCCTGCACCGTTCCGGCGAGGGCGCCCTCACCATGTTCCTGAATGCGCGCAAGTACCTCTACGAGAACGTCTACTTCCACCGCACCACCCGGGCCATCGACGCGCACCTCCAGGAGTTGTTCCCGGAGACCATGGAGCGCATCGCGCCGGGGAATCCCCTGGACCACATGGAGCAGTACCTGCACCTGACGGACTGGTCGCTGCTCCAGGAGGTGTCCCGCTGGCGCCGCCTCGACACCCCCTTGGGGCGCGAGTGGGGCCGCATCCTCGACCGCGATCTCAAGTGGCGGCTGGCCTACGAACGGACCCTGTCCTCGGCGGAGATGGCGAGCGGTCTCGACCTCATCGAAGTCCACGAATGGGAAGTTCTGATCCGTGCGGCGCTGCCCGCGGAGAAACGGGACCTGGTCTATCACGTGGACATCGCCACCCAGGACTCCCGGCCGGAAAACCCCATGGCCATGGGCAAGAAGCAGATCCACACCTACGACCCCTCCACCGGCGTCATCACCAAGGAGTCCATGGCCGAGCTGTTCGCCTACATCCCTTCCAAGATCGTCAAGTTCCGCGTGTTCGCCCTGGACCACGACCACGACCGGCTGCTGGCCTCCTGCACCGAAGAGGTGTTCCGCGGCGCCGGAGAGTGATGCAGGTGGACCCCGCCCAGGAAATGGCGTCCTTCGACTTCGCTCCGCTACGCTCAGGACGAACGGTTAGGGACTTTTTTCCGTTCGTCCTAACGGCGGGGGGACTTTTCCCAGCGGTTGGGACTTTTTCCGTTCGCCCTGAGCGTAACGG
>JAPPHF010000113.1:9605-10677 GCA_028821115.1 Deltaproteobacteria bacterium
GGGGTTTATTTCCCCCGGGTTTTTTTTTTTTCCCGGCCCCCCGTCCCATTAGCGCCCAGAAGTCGAAGGGCGCCCGCTACGAGCGGACTTTCACCACGATCCACGCCGCGATACGGGCGCAAAGCACCAGGCCGCAACCCAGGGCCACCATGGTGGGTCCAAGCGGCAGATCGAACCGGTAGCAGACGGCGAAACCCGCCACCCCGATACCGGCGCCCGCCAGGGATGCCGCGATGAAAAAGGGCGCCATGCGCGACACCAGCGGCCGTACGGCGATGGGCGGCAGCACCAGAAAGCCGAAGGTGAGCAGCGGCCCGGCCATGATCACCCCCAACGCCACGGTGACGCCGGCGAGCAGATGGAAGAGAAGATCCCAGACGGCGACGCCCCCCTTCAGAAGGACCGTGAGATCGCGATCGAACGACGAGATCAGCAACTCGCGGCGAAAAAGGATCAGGCACGCCAGCACCACCGCGTAGACGCCGCCCAGGGTGGCAAGCTCCGCCCACGACAGCACCACCGCCTCTCCCTTCACCAGACTCAGGATCGTCGCTTCGCCAAACGGATAGAACGCCAGGAAGAGGACCGTGAGCGCGCCCGCCAGAGCATAGGCCACGGCCAAACGGGTCTCCGCGCGACCGGTGCCGCGCGCGTCCATGAGGCCCAGAAGCAACATCCCGCCGAAGGTGAAAAGCAGCGAACCGCCGTAGGCGAGCAGCCGTTCGACCTTGTGAGCGTCGCCCGACGCATGGCCCGGATGCGGCACCAGCCCGACCTCGTGCGCGAACAGCGCGAACGCCACCCCCGCGGCTGCCAGTTGCGGCAGCGTCAGGCCCAGCAGCACGCTCCGCCGCAGGACCAGGAAGCCCCCCACCACCGGGCAGACCAGGCCCAGGACGATGCTTCCGACCACCGCGGGAAACAGCAGGAAGGACGGACTCAGGACCTCTACGAACGCACCGACCACGTCCGCATCCCTAGTGTGGTGGGGGGGGGGTTTTTGGTGGGGGTGGGGGGGGGTTGTTTTTGTGGGGGGGGGGGGGGGGGGGTGGTGGGTGTGGGGGGGGGGGCG
>JAPPHF010000167.1 GCA_028821115.1 Deltaproteobacteria bacterium
GACTTCGCTTCGCTACGCTCAGGACGAACGGTTTTGGAAACCCTGTGGACTGGCGAGGTTGCTGCGGCGGGAGACAAAGGTTCCGTTCGTCCTGAGCGTAGCGAAGCGGAGTCGAAGGACGCCATTTTACTAAAGGGAATCCTCCCTGACTCTCCAGAGGAACGGAAGCGGCAGCGCGATAGCGACCGCCATGGCGATCCAGGCCGTCTGGTAGGAGTGGGTGTAGTCCGCGATGGCGCCGAAGACGGGGGGCAGCAGCACCACGCCCACGAACGCCACGGTGTTGGTCAGGCCGATGGCGACGCCGGCCACGCGGGTGCCGGCGATCTTGGCGACCAGGGCCAGGTACAGGCCCTGCCAGCTCATGGCGCCGAGGCCGAGAAGCGACACCACCACCGCCACCAGCCACGCCGGCATGCCCGGCGACAGCAGGGCCGTGGCGATCCCGGCGGCAGTGCCGAGAACCCCCAGCATCACCAGCACCGGCACGCGCCGGCCGAAGAAGAGGCGGTCGCTGGCGATGCCGAAGACGATGCGGCCGGTGCCGCCGCAAGCCTGGCCCACCGCCAGCAGGTGGGCGGCGAACACCAGCGGGTAGAAGATGTTCTCGGTCAGGTAGAGCTCGATGTAGCTGATGTAGCACCACTGGCACCCGGCCAGCACCGAGGCGTAGAACGCGGCGGCCCATATCTCCGAGCGCCGGACGATGTCCTTCAGCCCGCCCGCGGGAGCGGCGCCGCTCACCGCCTGGGGCCGGGCGGGCTCCTTGTAGCAGACCAGCACCAGCAAACCGGCGGCGATGGTCACCACGCCCACCAGCGACAGCGCCCACCGCCAGCCGAACACCAGGCCCATGGCCGGCAGAGTGAGGGCGCCGATGGTGCCGCCCGCGGGAATCCCGGTCTGGCGCACCCCCATGGCCATGCCCCGCTCCCGGTCCGGGAACCATCCCGCCACCGCCTTGCTGCCGGCCGGTGTGCTCGTGGCCACCGGTATGCCCAGGAGCAGGAAAACCACCAGCAGTGCGACGAAGCTTCCGGCGAAGTGGACGGCAAGGACCAGCAGGCCGCAGGCGGCCGTGCCGTAGCCGATGATGCGCCGCTCGCCGTAACGGTCGGCGGCCTTGCCCATTCCCAGCACGGCGGCCACGACCCCGACGTTGATCATCGAGACGAGTATTCCGACCTCGGTGAGGTTCAGACCGAGTTCGGCCTGAATGAGCGGCACGATGGTCGGGATGCCCATGTGGATGGTCGACATCGCCGTCTGCGACAGCGTGGCGATGAACAGGAAGAACCAGCGCCGGGGCTCGGGTGGAGGAGGTGTGGTCAAGATTTGCGTCTACCCCGCCGAAGGGCTAGTTTGATGCCTATTGGCCCCGGTCACGAACTGATGAAACCGGAAGCGAACCTGTTGCGCGAGCTACCCTCCGTGGACCGCGTCCTGACTCACCCTGCCGCGGCGCCGTTGCTGGAGCGATACAGCCGGCCGTTCGTGACGGAAACCCTCCGCGGCCTCCTGGACGACCTGCGGCAGGCCATCAAGTCCGGCAACGACCTTCCGCCCGACCGGCTGCAGGACGAATTTATCATAACGGACCTTAAAGAAAAGCTGGTCCGGGCCTCGCGCCCGGGCATGGTGCGGCTAGTGAACGCCTCCGGCACCATCCTCCACACGAACCTGGGCCGGGCGCTGCTTTCGGAGGCCGCGGCCGAGGCCGTCGAGCTGGTCGCGCGCCACCCCGTCAACCTGGAGTTCGACCTTCAGCAGGGCAAGCGGGGCCAGCGGGAAGGGGCGATCGAGTCGCTGCTCCGCGAACTGACCGGGGCCGAGGCCGCGGCGGTGGTGAACAACAACGCCGCGGCGGTGCTGCTGGGCCTCAACTCCATGGCCGAGGGCCAGAACGTCATTGTCTCCCGCGGCGAGTTGATCGAGATCGGCGGCTCGTTCCGCATTCCGGAGGTCATGGCCAAGAGCGGCGCCGTGCTGCGAGAGGTGGGCACCACCAACCGCACCCACCCGCGGGACTACGCCGAGGCCATCGACGAGAACACCGGGCTGCTGCTCAAGGTGCACACCAGCAACTACCGCGTGGTGGGCTTCTCGGCGGAGGTGGAGCTGAAGGACCTGGTGGCCATCGGCCGGGAGCGTGGGGTGCCGGTGATGGAGGACCTGGGCAGCGGCGCGCTGGTGGACCTGTCGGAGCTGGGACTGCCGCGGGAGCCGCTGGTTGGCGAGCGCGTGGCCCTGGGCGTGGACGTGGTCACCTTCAGCGGCGACAAGATCCTGGGCGGTCCCCAGGCCGGCTTGATGGCCGGCGGGAAGAGCTGGATCGACCGCATGAACCGCAACCCGCTCAAGCGCGCCGTGCGCTGCGACAAGCTCACCCTGGCGGCGCTGGAAGCGACCCTGCGGAGCTATGTCCAGTCTCCCGACCTGCTGAGCGAGATCCCGACCCTTCGGGCCTTCAGCCGGCCTCTCGAAGAGATCGAGGAGGGCGGCCGGAAGGTGCTGCCGCTTATCCGGGAACGGCTAGGTCCGGACTACGAGCTGGAGCTGGTGGACTCCACCTGCCAGATCGGCAGCGGCGCTCTCCCCACCGAGGAGATCCCGAGCAAGGGCATCGCCGTCCGCTGCAGCGACCTGAACGCCGAGCAGGTGGCGCGGGTCTTTCGGCGCGCCGATCCGCCCGTCATCGGACGCATCAAGAACGATCGCTTCATCCTGGATCTCAGAAGCGCCGGCGACCCCGAGTCGCTGGTGCCCAACCTGCGGAGCGCACAGGATGGAAGCGAACGGTAGCCGGGGAAAGCTTCCACCCCGCCCGGGACTCGGGCGAACCCGTCTGCCCGGCTCGGGACAGGCTCCGGTGCACGGCCCGCGCTGACACTGCTCCATTTGTTGCGAAACGCCATGCCTTACATCATCGGAACCGCCGGCCACATCGACCACGGGAAGACGAGCCTCATCAAGGCCCTCACCGGCAAGGACACCGACCGCCTGAAGGAGGAGAAGGAGCGGGGCATCTCCATCGACCTGGGGTTCGCGCACCTGGCGCTGCCCGACGGGAGCGAGGCGGGGATCGTCGACGTGCCCGGCCACGAGCGCTTCATCCGCAACATGCTCGCCGGCGCCCACGGCATCGACCTCGTGCTGTTCACGGTGGCGGCGGACGACGGGGTCATGCCGCAGACCGAGGAGCACCTGGACATCGTCCATCTCCTGGGGGTGCGGACCGCGCTGTTCGTCATCACCAAGGTGGACCTGGTGTCCGAGGCGCGAGTCCGGGAAGTGGAGGAGGAGATCGAGATCCTGACCTTCGAGACGGCGCTCGAAGGATCGCCGGTGGTCCACTTCTCCGCCGTCTCGGGAGACGGGCTGGAAGAGGTGCGGAAAGGGATCTTCGACGCGCTGGCCGACATCGACCGGCCGGCCCCCAGCGGCTTCTTCCGGCTACCGGTGGACCGCGTGTTCGTGCTGCAGGGGCACGGGGTCATCGTCACCGGCACCGGGCTGGCGGGCGAGGTGCGCACGGGCGACCACGTCCACGCTGTTCCCGGCGGCCAGAAGTTCCGCGTGCGCAGCATCCAGGTGCACGGGCAGTCGGTGGAGTCGGCCGGCTGGGGCCAGCGCGTGGCCCTCAACCTCACCGGCCAGGACCGCGGCGCCCTCGAACGGGGCCACATGATCTGCCACGAGGAGCTGACCCTGGCATCGACGCGCTTCGACGCCCACCTGGAGGTGCGCCCCGCGGCCGCCAAGGGGATCAAGAACCACCAGCGGGTGCGGATTCACCTGGGGACGGCCGAGCGCATGGGGAAGCTCGTCTTCCTGGGCGACACCGAGAAGGTGGAGCCCAAGGAGACGGCCTACTGCCAGGTGCTGCTGACGGAGCCGTTGCTGGTCATGCGCGGCGACCACTTCATCGTGCGGGACGAGACCGCGCAGAAGACCCTGGGGGGCGGCGAGGTCGTGGACCCCCACGCGCGGCGGCACCGGCGCCGGGAGATGGACGTCGAGCAGCGGCTGCGGACATTGCGGGAGGGCGACACGCCCGAGATGATCCGGAGCTTTCTGGCCGGGGACGCGAGCCTGGCCACCGGCGTCGATTCCATCTGCCAGTTCCTCAACCTGAAGCGGGAGGAAACGCGGGACTGGCTGGAACGGACCGAGGGGCTCCGCTCCTTCGATTCCGAGCGGGAGCGCGTCTACACCACCGAGCGGAAGTGGGACGGCTTCCGGGAGCGACTCCGCTCCACCCTGGCGGCGTTCCACGAAAGCCATCCGCTGGCGCCGGGCATGGATCTCGAGGAGGTCCGCGGGAGAGTGGCCGGCGGCGCATCGGCGCGGCTGTTCCGGGACCTGACGGACCTCCTGGCGGCCGAAGGCGTGTGCGTCCGGGACGGCAACCACCTGCGCCTGCCGGACCACCGCGTGGAGCTGGGCGCACGGGAAAAGTCGCTGTCCGGCGAGATCTCCGCCGCGCTGGCCAGGAACCCGCTCGCCCCGCCCTACCTCAAGGAGATCGAGAAGGCTCTCGGGGTGGAGCGCCCGAAGCTGAACGAGGTCATCCGGGTCATGGAACGGCAGGGGGAGATCGTCCGGGTGACCACCGAGCTCTACTACCTCAAGGATTCCATTGACAGGATCAAGGCCGATTTATATAGCTACTTCGAGGATCACGAGGAGATGAGCGCGGCCACCTTCAGGGACATCCTGCAGTCGAGCCGCAAGTACACCATCCCCGTCCTGGAGTACTTCGACCGCACCGGCGTGACCATGCGGGTGGGCGACGTCAGGAAGCTCAAGCCGGGGAGAAACTGATAGCGAACGAGACCGGGAACGGTCCCAAGGAGCATAAAATGTCCATGGAAGCCATCCGGCTGACACAGGAAGTCAAGGCCGCGGGTTGAGCGGCCAAGCTCGGCCCCGCCGATCTGGTGCAGGTCCTGCACCGGCTTCCCAAGTTCGAATCCGCTGATCTGCTGGTAGGCACCGAGACGGCCGACGACGCCGGCGTGTTCCAGTTGCGTCCCGACCTGGCCATCGTCAACACCGTGGACTTCTTCACGCCCATCGTCGACGACCCCTACATGTTCGGTCAGATCGCCGCCACCAATTCCCTGAGCGACGTGTACGCCATGGGCGGCGAGCCCGCCACGGCCCTCAACATCGTCTGCTTCCCCAAGGGGAAGATGGACATCGAGGTGCTGGGCGAGGTACTGCGCGGCGGCGCCGACAAGGTCAAGGAATCCGGCGCGGTCATCGTCGGCGGCCACTCCATCATCGACGAGGAGATCAAGTACGGCCTGGCCGTGACCGGCACCGTCCACCCCGACCGCATCCTGCGCAACATCGGCGCACATGAAGGTGACGTGCTCATCCTCACCAAGCCCCTGGGCACCGGCATCGCCACCACCGCCGTCAAGCGCGGCAACGCCTCCCAGGCGAGCATCGAGCAGGCCGTTGCGTCGATGGCCACCCTCAACAAGTACGCCGCCGCGGTGATGAAGGACTACGACGTCCACGCCTGCTCGGACATCACCGGCTACGGCCTTCTCGGGCATGGCCTGGAGATGACCCTCGACGGCACCGTCAGCATCGTCTTCGAAGCCGCTCGGCTACCCGTGTTTCAGGACATCGCCAAACTCGCCGAAGTCGGCGGCAACCTCACCGGCGGCTGCAAGCGCAACCGCGAGTACCTCGACGGCAAGACCGTCATCGCCGACACCGTCTCCGACGCCTTGGCCGAGGTCGCCCTCGACCCCCAGACCTCCGGCGGCCTGCTCATCGCCGTGGCGGAGAAGGACGGCGAGGCGCTGGTGAAGGCGCTGGTGGACAACGACGTGCCGACCGCGACCGTCGTCGGGCATGTCACGGGGCGGGAGGAGTTTGGGGTGCGGTTGGTATAACGGGGATCGAAACGTGCGGTGTCACCAGGCGCGACTGCCTGGTCCTCCCCCCAGTTCCCCCGGTTCCTGAACCGATTCCCCTTTGGCAGCCCGGACCACCACGTCGAGCGACCACAAGACGTTCTCCAACATGAACCGGGCAAGCGGGGCGTCTCCGCGTGTTGGTAAAACGGCTCCTTGAAAAGAATCTTGTTCAAATCCCTCACGTCGCCCTCTCCAAGCAGTTGCTCGGAGCCGGCGATCTGGTCTATCGCCACCGCAAACGCCGCGGACTTTCGCCTGTTCGAGGATACCGGCCTGACGTTGGCAGATCGATGATACGCGCCGTTCAGGCGACCAGAATCGCCCGAAAATCATTGACGTTCGTACGCGTCGGACCCGTCACCACCAAATCCCCGAGTCGCCGAAAGAACTCGTAACTGTCGTGTCGGGCAAGCATCTCCCGAGCGTCGATTCCAGAGGCGCGGGCGCGCGCCAGGGTGTCGGGCCCCATGTAGGCGCCAGCGGCGTCCGTGGAACCGTCGATCCCGTCGGTGTCGCAAACGATGGCGTGGACGTTCGGTGCGCCTTCGAGGGCCACGGCCAGCGCCAGCAGGTATTCGCAGTTGGGGCCGCCGCTTCCACCGGGGGCATCGACCGCCACGGTGGCTTCGCCGCCTGAAATCAATACGCCGCGAGTGTGCTGCCGCCGAGCCAACTCCGCATGTGCCGCACCCAGCTCGCTCGCCTCTCCCTGAAGGTCGTCGCCGAGTTGGACCGCATCGAAACCCATCTCACGCGCCCTGGCCGTGGCGGCCGCGAGCGCCTCGGCGGGACGGGCGACACGAACGTAGTCGGCGCGCGCGAGGCATGGCTCGCCGGGCTTCACGGTCTCCCACCTCCCCTGCTCCAACGCTGTCCGCGCAACATTCGGCAGGGCTATATGATAGCGGTCGGCGACCGCGAGGGCGTCGGCGCAGGTGGTGGGGTCCGCCGATGTCGGCCCCGAACCGATGACCGCCGGGTCGTCTCCAGGTACGTCCGAGATGGCCAGGGTCAGGACGCGGGCTGGGGCGGCGGCAGCGGCTAGACGGCCTCCCTTGATGGCGGAGAGGTGCTTGCGGAGACAGTTCATCTCGGCGATGGGAGCGCCCGCTTCAAGCAGCGCGCGGTTGATGGCCCGCTTGTCGTTCAGGCAGAGGCCCGGCAGCGGCTCCACCAGCAGGGCCGACGCGCCGCCGGACAGGAGGAACAGCAGCAGGTCGTCCGGCCCCAGATCGGCAGCGGCTGAAAGAAAGCGCGCCGCCGCGCCCTGCCCTGCTTCGTCGGGCAACGGATGGCCGGCCTCGACCACCTCGATGCGCTCGCAATCGACGCCGTGACCGTATCGGGTCACCGCGATGCCGTCCATCTCGTTCGGCCAACTTTCCTCGACAGCGCGGGCCATGGCAGCCGCCGCCTTGCCGGCCGCCAGCACCAGCGTGCAGCCCGGCGGCGGCGAAGGCAGATGCGGCGGCACGACCTTCGCCGGGTCCGCGGCGGCGACCGCCGCCTCGAACAAACCGCGGAGAAGCTCCCGTTCACGCATCCCGGTCACCGCCGCGCGCTCCCCTGCCGGGCAATGACGATTCCCGTCAGAACGGTAATCGCGCCTACCGCCTGCTGCACGCCGATACGCTCATCGAACAGGATCCAGGCGACCGTGGCGGCGACGATCGGTTGCACCAGGAGACTGACGGAAACGAAGCTCGCCGGCAGGTGCGCCAAGGCCCAGGCGATCAGGCCCTGGCCTAGCACTTGCGGACCGACGGCGAGCGCAACCAGCACGGCCCACCCCGCGGGCGTCATGACAACCATGGTTTCTCCGCTCACGAGTGTGACCATCAGAGTGACCATCGCACTCACCGGCATGGCATAGAGCATGATCGTGATGGTGGAGAAACGCCGCCGCAGGCGCTCGACGGTCAACTGGTAGGCGGCATAGAACATGGCCGTCACCACGCCCAGGAGGTCGCCCAGCACGTGTGTGCGGCTGAGCGCCAGGCTCGCCCCCGAAAGCACGGCCACGCCGGCCATGGCCGTCGCAAGGCCGATCATGAACGTTCCGGTCACCCGCGTGCGGAACAGGAGCCAACCGCCCAGGACGACGAACACCGGGGTCACGTTCAGGAGCAGGCTGGCATTGGCCACCGTGGTCATAACAATCGAATAGTGCCACGCTGACATATCGCCCGCGATAAAGGCGCCCGCCATGATCATCAGGAGATACACCCTTGAACCGTGAGGTTTCTCGGGGCGCACGCGCAGGTTTCTGCCCGGAACCGCGAGCGCCATGACCCAGTAAAGGGGTATCGCCAGCAGGAAACGGTAAAAGGCTGTCGGGCTCGGACCCAATTCGCTCAGGCGTACGAGAATGGGGGCGAAGGCCGTGGCGATGGCGCCCACGAGCAGCGCCAGGATCGCAAGCCGTTCGGTATGAAGTGCTGCGGTGCGCGAGGCAGCCGCGTGATCCATGGCACTACCCTGTTACGGGCTTGTAGGAGGGTGAAGCTGGAAGGATGATGTAGACGGGAAGAGGACGAACGCCCTCCCCCCGTCTAACGTCAAACGGCAGACCCGAGGCCGGGTCTACTACTTCTTCTTCCGCACCAGAAAGCTCAGCGCTTCCTTGGACGCCGCGGACATGCCGAGAATCTGATCGACGAACGTCTCGATGTCCTGCCCCGAGACGTACTCGATGATGAGCTTGGCTTCCTTGGCCTCCTTCAGAAAGGCCGGATCCTCCAGCGTCTTCTTGAAGGCGGTCCGCAACTGCTCGACCTGCTTCGCGGGCACGCCGGGAGGAGCCGAGAACGGGCGCTGGAACTCATACTGGTTGACCCAGCCCGTGTAAGTCTCGAGGTGCTGCTTGCCGCCCACCTTCGCGACCACCTCGGGGATGATGAGCGCGTCCTTGAGCTCGGGATCGGGGATCCTCCGGTGCGTGAGCACGGGGATCATCTTGTCGTCGCCCTTGGCGTCGAGCATGGCCCGGGCCGTGACCCGCATGGATTCCCAGCCCCAGCAGGCGCCGGCGACTTCCTTGGACTGCATGGCGATCCGCGACGTGGCGGTTCCGCTATAACCCGCCACCACGTCGAAGTTGGTGCCGATGGTCTTGTTGAGGATCTTCGGCAGGTCGACGCCGGTGGCTCCCGCGCGGGTGCCGCCCATCTTGATGGGGTTCTTGGGATCGCTCATGTCCTTCAGCGTCCGGACCCCGGACCAGCCCATGAACGCGCATGCCGGTATGCCCTTGACCGGAGCGCCGATCCAGGTCAGATCCTGCGACTTGATGCGGACCTTGGGATCGCCGAGGGCCTGCGCGGTCACGAACCCGTTGTTCCAGACGCCCAGGACCGTCCCGTCGCGCTTTGCCCGCTTCTGGATGTAGTTCGCCGCGATGAGGCTGCCGGCGCCGGTCATGTTCTGCACGATGAAGCTCGGGTTGCCGGCAAGGTGCTTGCCCAGATGGCGAACGATCTGGCGGGTATACGTGTCGTAACCGCCGCCGGGCGCGTAGCCTACGATGACCCGGATGGTCTTGCCCTTGAAGAAGTCGTCCGCGGCGACGGCGCTGCCCGCCGTCAGCGCAAGGGCCGCCACGAGCGCGATTGCCAATCCTGTCTTCCTGATCATATGAAACCCCCTTAGGTTTGGATTTTGCCGAAATAAGCCGCGTATTTTCGCATATCGGCACGATTAAAGCCAATGCCTCCCGCGCTCGCAACGTTGCGATGCAGCCGGTCACTGTCTCCGGCATGGGGTTTGTGCTATTCCAGCAACTTCGGAGGTTGAAATGCCAACATTGAACGTCGGCGACGCCGACATCTACTACGAGGTCCAGGGGGACGGACCGCCCTTCGTGTTCATCTCGGAGACGGCGTGCGACGGCGACGTTTGGAACCTGTTCCAAGTGCCCGAGTTCTCCGGAGACCATCGCACCATCATCACCGACTTCCGCGGCACCGGGCGCTCCACCCGCACGCCCATGCGCTACACCACGCGCATGTTCGCCGACGACATCGCGGCGGTGATGGACCACCTCGACGCCGCCGACGCCATCGTATGCGGCCATTCCATGGGCGGCAGGGTGGCGCAGCTACTGGCCCTGGAGCACCCCGGGCGGGTGAAGAAGCTGATCCTCGCCTCGTCCGGCGCGGCTCATCCCGGCGCCCACGGCATTCCGCTCAGGATCGCCACGCAGATGGTCGAGTGGGGTTACGAGAAATACGTCCGGGACCACACCGTCGAGGTGGGGTGGACCGAGCAGTACCAGAAGGAGCACCCGGAGGAGATCGAGAACTGCCTCAAGGTGCGCATGGCCAACATGTCGTCGGTGGAGTGCTATTTCCGCCACGTCATCGCGCGCCAGGAGCACGACACTCGCCACCGCCTCAAGGACATCACCGTGCCGACCCTGGTGCTGGTGGGCGACGACGACCACGCGGTGGTCAGTGACATGTCGCATCGGAAGGGCGCCGAGATCCTGGTGGAGGGGATTCCCAATGCGCGGCTAGTGGTGCTCCCGGGCGAGCGGCACAGCTACTTCTTCTCGAACCCGGAGGAGGCGCACAAGGTGATCCGGGAGTTCATCAAGGACTGAGGAAGCTTGCGGCCCTTCGACTTCGCTTCGCTGGCGCTCCGCTACGCTCAGGGCGAACGGTAGGGAGTGAGCCCTTCGTCGAGCCTTCAGGTCCCATGC
>JAPPHF010000157.1 GCA_028821115.1 Deltaproteobacteria bacterium
GGGTCTTCATGCCCGCGGGGTCGCCGCCGGCGTCGGGCTCGGTCTGGGCGAAGCAGGCGATCTTTTCCCCGCGGATCACGGGGTAGAGGTAGCGCTCCTTCTGCTCGTCGTTGAGCTCGAAAAGAATGCCGCGCGCCTCCGGGCCGAAGACCGGGTTGTTGCGGAAAGGGATGGAAATGGTGCGGGAGACCTCCTCCTGGATCACGCAGCGCGTCAACAGGTCGAGCCCAGCGCCGCCGTACTCCTCGGGTATGTCGAGCATCCAGAACCCCAGGGCCTTGGCCTTTTCCTGGAGCGGCTTGTAGAGCTCCTCGGGCATCTCCTCGCCCTCCGGGCGAAACTCCCGCTCCAGCGGGATCAGCTCCCGGTCGACGAAATCGCGCATGGTGTTCTTGATGATCTTGACCTCTTCGGGAAGCTCGAAATCCATTCTTTCCTCCTTGTCTGGCGTCGGTCCGGCCGACAGATGGCTCGTAACATAAGCCCGTGTCCGGTCGCAGGTCAAGTCAACCCCCGGAAGCCGCGCCTCGAAGCCCCGAACGACACCGCCGGGCGGCGGGAGGGCGTATTTGACAACCGCGGGAGCAGTGTTTATGTTTCCGGTAACCTACCCGCGCGAGGCCAGCCTATGCCCATCTACGAGTACCAGTGTTCGAAATGCGGCGTGTTCGAGGTGACCCAGAGGATCACCGAAGACCCCCTGAAGAGGTGTCCGACTTGTCCCAGGAAGGTTCAGAAACTTATCTCGAACACCTCTTTTCAACTCAAGGGGACCGGCTGGTACATCACCGATTACGGACGGGGCAAGGGTTCCAACGGAGACAAGGCGGAGGCCAACGGCGGCAAGGATTCCACCGACGCCGGCAAGTCCACGGAGACCAAGAAGTCCGAGAAGTCATCGTCCGCTGACAGCGCGGCCAGCACCGCGTCCTAGTCGTGACGTCGCACCCACCCCCGTCTCCGATTCGTCCGCCGCGCCCGGCACGGTCTACGAGCGCGGCCACCCAACCGGCACACCGGCCTCGCCGGGACTCCATAACAGGCGCCCGATGAAGACGAAACCCCTCGGCGGCACTCAACTCCAGGTGCCCGAAATCGGCTTGGGCGTGTGGCAATACAGGGGCGGAGTCGAGCCTCTCCGGCACGGCATCGAGCTGGGCGCGAACCTGATCGACACGGCCGAGATGTACCGGACCGAGGACGTCGTCGGCGAGGCCGTACGCGGCATCCGCGAGCAGGTGTTCGTCGCCAGCAAGGTGTCCGGAGACCACCTGGGTTACGACCAGGTGCTTCGGGCCGCGGACGCCAGCCTGCGGCGGCTCGATATCGACACCATCGACCTCTATCAGATCCACTGGCCGAGCCGGAACACTCCCATCGAGGAAACCATGCGTGCCATGGCAGCCCTGGTGGACACGGGCCGGATCCGCTACATCGGCGTCAGCAACTTCTCCACCAACGAACTGGTAGAGGCGCAGGCCGCCCTGAGCCACCATCCCATCGTGTCGAATCAGGTGCTGTACAACCTCCGGCGGCGCGAAATCGAGCGGACGCTGTTGCCCTATTGCCAGCGCCACGACGTCACCGTCATCGCCTACACACCACTGGACAGCGGCAGGCTTGCCGGCAAGCCCGGGCTGTTCCCGGCGCGGGAGACGAGGGTGCTGTATGAGATCGCGGAAGCGAACGGCAAGACCGCCGCTCAAGTGGCGCTCAACTGGTGTACTTCCCACGAAGGCGTCATCACCATCCCCAAGTCCGACAAGGTCTCCCGGACCACCGAGAACTGCGGCGCGTCCGACTGGCGCCTTTCCGACGAGGACATGGCGCGCCTGGACCAGGCCTTCGCCTAGGCGGAACCGGCAGGCCCGTCGAGACGAATCGAGAACCCGATGGAGTTTCCCGCACTGACCCGTACCGGCGCCATGGCGTTCTTCTCCGACTACGGGAAAAACATCCACAACCCGCAGGGCATCCTTTACTGGACCCGCAAGGCCAAGGCCAAGGCCCGGATTAACGCCACCATCGGCTCCGCCCGTGGGCCGGAAAGCGCCGTGTACCCCGAGGGCGGGGAGCGCGAGATCACGCTCTGCACGCCTCTGATCCACTCCTTCTTCAACGGGCTGGACACCGAGGAGATCTTTCCGTACACGCCGGAAACCGGCACGCCGGCGTTCCGCTCGGCGTGGAAGAAGTGGGTCCTGGCCCGGGCGGGCGATGAATACGAACGGCTCGAGCGGCAACTGCATCCGCCGATCCTCACCCCCGGCATCACCGCCGCCATCAGCATCGCCGCGCGGATGTTCGTGGACCCGGGCCGCTCCCTCATCACGGCCGACCGGCGCTGGGAGAACTACGACCACGTCCTGGGAAGGAACCTCGGCATCCGCATTACCGACTTCCCGCTGTACGACGGCGGCGACCTGAACGTCGCCGGGCTCGTCTCGGTCATCCAACGGGTGTGGCTCGAACAGGACAACGCGGTGGTGCTGCTCAACTTCCCCAACAACCCCACCGGCTTCTGCCCGTCCGCCGCGGCCGGACGCCGGCTGGTGGACGCGCTGGACCGGCTCGCGGAGGGCACCGACAAGCGTCTGGTCGTGCTGTTCGATGACGCCTACGAGAGCTACGTCTACGACCCTGCCGCCATGCAGTCATCGCTGTTCTACCTGTGCCGGCCGCGGACGAACCTCCTGCCGGTGAAGCTGGACGGCGTCACCAAGGAGCTTCTCTGGTACGGCGCGCGCGCCGGCACCATTACCCTGGCGCGTCCCGACGAGTGGCTGTCCGGGGACGACGCCGACACTCTGGCCTCGGAGATCGACAACAAGTTCGCCGGAGTCAACCGCGGCCTTTTCTCCAACAACTCGACGGTGACCCAATCCGTGGCCACGAAAGCCATGGAGCAGATGGAGAGGCTGGTGGTGGAGCGGCAGCGGACCTTCGAGCTCCTGAAGGAACGCTACCAGACCCTGAAGGAAGAGCTGGGAACGATGGAGACCGACCTCCTCACCGTGGAGCCGTTCCAGGGCGGCTTCTTCTGCTTCGTCACCCTGCGGCCTGAGTCGGGGCTGCGCGCGACGGACGTCGCCAACCACCTGCTCGACGAGCACGGCATCGGCACCGTGCCGTTCGACGGCGACAACATGAACGGGCTCCGGATCGCGTTCTGCAGCGTCGACAGCACCGATCTGCCGGAGCTGTGCCGGAGGCTAGCGGAGACGGTGAACGAGCTGGCCGAGGGAGGGAGGCAGGCCCATGGGAAGGCTTGAAGGACGCGTCGCCATCATCACCGGCGCCAGCCGCGGCATCGGCCAAGCAGTCGCGCTGGCCTTTGCCCGGGAAGGCGCAACCCTCGCCATCACCGGCGTACGGGACCAGGCGGCTCTCGATGCGGTCCAGAACGAGCTCTCGGCTCTGGGCGCCGAAAGCATCGCGCGGCTGGTGGACGTCGGCCGGCGGGTGGAGGTGGAGGGCTTGGTGCGGGAAGTCGAGGACCGCTGGGGCCGCGTCGACGTTCTCGTCAACAACGCGGGAGTCCTGACGCTCAGGCGGTTCGAGGAGATCACCGAGGAACAGTGGGACGAGACCATCCGGGTCCATCTCAAGGGCACCTTCAACGGCATGCAGGCCGTGCTCCCGATCATGAAGCGGCAACGATCGGGCAAGATCATCAATCTGACCGGCCCGGCGGCGTTGCGGCCGTCCAACGGCGTCTCGGACTACGCCGCCGCCAAGGGCGCCATCATCACGCTGACCTTCAACGTCGCCAACGAGATGAAGGCCCACAACATCCAGGTCAACTGCATCTCGCCCATCGCGGACACGCGCATGACCGACGCCATCGCCGATTTCCGTGAGCGCGAGGGGATTCCCGATCCCCGGCCCGCTCCGGCCCCCGCCGAGACGGTGGCGCCGGCGTTCGTCTTCTTCGCGTGCGGCGACAGCGACTACATCACCGGAGAGGTCCTCGGCTTCCACCGCAAGTGAGCCGCCTGTGGCCTCCGGCGCGGTAATCGTTAATAATGGAGACAGGACGACCGGTTATCGTTGAGGCATGACGGGACAGGAAACGAGGTGAACCCATGCTCCGAAAATCATTGACGGCCTTGCTGGCCGCGGCTGCGCTGGCGGCGGTCACGGCCGCGACGGCGGCGCCCCCCTTCGGCTGGCAGGCGGTGCCGCGGGACGCGTTCCCGGTCTTCGACGACCCCCAGATGCTGAGCGCCGCCGAGGCGGAAAAGCAGGACGTCATCTTCGACCGGGACGTGATCATCGGCGTGGCACACAACGGCGAGGCCAAGGCTTATCCCATCACCATCATGGGCGTTCACGAGCTCGGCAACGACACCATCGGAGGGGTGCCCATCGCCGTCTCCTGGTGACCGCTGTGCCAGACGTCTATCGTGTATAGACGCAAACTCGACGACAGGGTGTTGAGCTTCGGGCACGCGGGAATTCTCTACGAGCAATCGTTCGTCATGTACGACCGGGAAACGGATTCGCTCTGGGTCCATGTGACCGGCGAGGCGGCCCACGGCCCGTTAAAGGGAAAGCGGCTGGAGTTCATGCCGTCGACCGTGACGAGCTGGGCCAACTGGAAGAAGAGCTATCCCGATACCCTGGTCCTGCCGGGGTACCGCCGCGGCGGTTTCATGGGAACCTACGTGGGCCCGTACGACAGCGAGCCCCTCGGGCTGGCCGTGGTGGTCAAGTTCAAGGGCAAGCTCTACCCCTACAGGGCGCTCGAGCGGCAGAACGTGGTCAACGACGAGTTCAACGGGGCCAAGATCGTGGTGTACTACTCGCCCGGTGACTCCACGGGTACGGCGTGGCGCCGGGAACTCGACGACCGCGTCCTGACCTTCGCGAAGTCGGAGCGCAAGGATGCGCAGGGCAACGTGCTGTTGCGCGACAAGGAGACCGGAAGCCTGTGGTCGTGGCTGCGCGGAGAAGCGGTGGAGGGTCCCCTCAAGGGACGCAAGCTCCGGCAGCTTCTGTACAACCCGATTCTGAACGACCGCTTCGCCGCCTTCTACCCGGGCGGGCCGGTATTCCAGGCGGTGAACTAGACCGTGAGTGGCACTGCCGACTATATTCGGGAAGCGCGGGAGCAAAAGGGCCTGACCCTCACGCAGGTGGAGGAGGCGACCCGCATTCCACGCTACTACCTCGAGATCCTCGAGGGCGGCGGCGACGGGCGTCTTGTTTCGGACCGTCTGTACATGGTCCATTTCCTCCGCACCTATGCCTCGTACCTGGAGGTCGAGGTGGAGACGCTCGCGGCCCAGTTCGTTCGCGAGAACCGGCAGCCGGAGCCCGCGGCCGTCATCCCCGTAAGGGGGCACCGGTCGTGGAAAACCACCGCCATGGTCACGCTGACCTTGTTGCTGGGCGCGACGATCGGCGTCTATCTCTACGACCCGCCGTTCGTCGGCGTCATCAGCGGACCGGTGGAGCAGCTCGTGGTGAAATCCGCGCCCGCGCCACCGGAAACGCCCGCGCCGGGGACGCCGCCGATCTCCGTCACCCCGCCCCGGACCGACGATGCCCAAATCTCCGTCCTGCAACCGGAAGCCACCGAAACGGATCCATCGAAACCCCGCCTGGTGGCAAACCCGCCGCCCTCTCCGCCCGAACCCGCTCCGGCTCCGGCGCTTGAACCCGTAGCCGCGTTACAGCCGCCGCCGGCCCAGCCGGACGTTGCCGCACCTGTGGCGCAAGACGCCACGGTGCCGTCGACCGCCGGGAGAGAGCCCGCGCCGCCGGCCGCGGAGGACACTCCCGCGGCGCAGACCGGCCAAGTCGCTGCCGTGTCGCCACCCGCACCCGACGCGCCGGCGTCACCGCCAGCCCAGGAGTTCACGGCATCGCAAGGCGAGGACACCACGGATCGGACCGCGAGCACCGCCGAGCCGCCGCGGCAACAGGGACCCGACGGCGGCACGCAGACCGCCGAAGGCCCGGACACGGCGGCGTCACCCGAGGTAGCCGCGTTGTCGACGCCTCCGGATACCGCTGCCGCCGGAACGCCGGCGAACCATACCCTTACGATCCTCGCCGAGCAGAAGTCCTGGATGAGAGTCTGGGTCGACGGCGAGCCATTCCAGGACCTGCTGCTGCGTCCTGGAGAATCCAGGACGCTGTCCGCGCAAACCCATTTCGTCATCACTTTCGGCAACGCCGGAGGAGTGCGTCTCACGTTGAACGGAGAAGCGCTTCCCCCTGTCGGCAGATCCGGAGAGGTGGTGCGCGGCCGCAAGTTTCCCCCCGACGAATAGACAGGAAACATGATCGACCTGCGTTCCGACACCGTGACCACGCCCACGCCGGAGATGCTCCGCGCGATGACGGCGGCCGAGGTGGGTGACGACGTTTACGGCGAAGACCCCAGTCTCAACCGGCTCGAGGAAGAAGTGGCGGCGCTGCTGGGCAAGGAGGCCGCCGTGTTCACACCTTCCGGCTCCATGGCGAACCAGATCGCGATTCTGCTCCACACCAGGCCCGGAGACTCCGTGCTGTGCGAGGAGGGATCGCATACGTTCGCCTACGAGGCCGGCGCCGGGGCCGCCCTCTCGGGGGTACAGTTCGACCTGATCCCGTTCGGCGACAAGCTTTCCGACGAGGCCATCACGGACAAGTACAGGGCCGATGGACTGCACGAATCGCCGTCCACCCTCATCCTGGTGGAGAACACCCACAACCGCGGCCGGGGCCGGGCGCTGCCCCGACAGGAAACGGAACGGATCGTCAACACGGCCCACGGCCTTGGGCTCAAGGCGCATTGCGACGGCGCCAGGCTGTGGAACGCGGCGGTGGCCACCGGCCACTCGGAACGCCAGCTCTCCGCCGGGTTCGACACGGTGTCGGTCTGCTTTTCCAAGGGCCTGGGGGCGCCCGTGGGCTCCGCCCTGGCCGGCAGCCGGGAGGACGTCGGGCGCGCGCGCAAGATCCGCAAGCGGCTCGGCGGCGGCATGCGCCAGGCGGGGTTCCTGGCCGCGGCCGCGCTCTACGGCGTGCGCCAGCATCGCGGACGCCTGTTGGAGGACCACCGGCGCGCCGTGGCGCTGGCCGAAGGACTGAAAGAGCTCGTCCATGACGGGCGTCCGTTAGACGTCGACATCCCTGACCCGCCCACGAACATGGTCTACTGGAAGGTCGCCGACGGAGGAGACGTGGTAGCGCGACTGCGCGACAAAGGCGTGCTCGTGAACCACGTAGGCGGAGGCTGGATCCGCTCGGTCACCCATCTCCAGATTTCGGATTCGGACATCCACGACGCAATAAGGCGTATTCGCGAGGTACTGCTGGCATCCGGAAACCGGGACTGACATGCAACCCGAAGAGGCGCGATACGTCATCATTGGCGCCGGGTTCGCCGGCGCCGCCACCGCCAGCCACCTGGCCCTCCAGGGCGCGCGCCAAATGGTGATCGTCGAGCAGGAAGCGGTGGCCGGGTTCCACTCCTCGGGACGGAACGCGGGTTTCATACGGCAGGTCCTGAGCGAACCCTCGGTGGCCGACCTGGCCGCCGAATCGGCGGAGTTCATCCGCAATCCCCCGCCCGGCTGGCCCGTGCCGGTTTCGTACGATGCCATCGGCTGCATGATCCTCGGGCGCGGCGAGCAGTGGGACGCCCTGCGCAAGGACGCGGAGCTGGCGCGCGGGCGGGGCCTCGATGTGGAGTGCTGGTCCCCGGAAAAGACCCGGGCCGCCATGCCGCTCATCGAGGACGCCGATGTGGATGGCGCCGTGTGGTGCGCGTCAGACGGCGTCATCGACATCAACGCGCTGCTCTCGGGCTACCTCAAGACGGCCCAGAGCGCGGGTGCGGCAGTCCGGTACGACGCGACGGTGGAGGGAATACAGGTACGCGACGGACGCATTCAGGGCGTCGCCACCACCCAGGGATTCTTCGACGCCGACGTGGTCGTCAACGCCGCGGGACCCTGGGCCGGACCGGTGGGCATCATGGCCGGCGCCGCCCCCATCGCCTTCCATCCGCGCCGGCGGCACCTGTTCGTGACGCCGCCGCTGGACTGGGTCAAGCCGGACTGGCCCTTCGTCCTCAACGTCTCCGACGAAGTTTACTTCCAGCCCAGCTCCGGCGGGTTGATGTTGTGCGCGATGGACGAGGACGAGTTGCCGCCCTGCGACCCGCCGACGCGACCTGAGGCGCTCGAGCTGCTGGCGGAGAGGCTGGCCGCCGCCTACCCCAACTTCCCAGATGTCCCCATCGGCCGCTCCTGGGCCGGGCTGCGGACATTCACCGATGACAACCGCTTCGTGATCGGGTGGGATCCCAGGGTCGAGGGCTTCTTCTGGGTCGCCGGACTCGGCGGGCACGGCGTCACCACCAGCGCGGCGGTGGGTTCCCTGGCTGCCCGGTTGCTTTTCGGGGCGGACGCGGACCCGAACTTCTCGCCCGCGCGCTTCGGCTGAAACGCCGGCTCGCTTCCCCTAGTCCGCTTCCCGCTTCTCCAGGATCTTGTCGATGATGCGGTAGTCGAGGGCCATGGACGCGGTCATGTAACGGTCGCGCTCGGTGTCCCGTTCGATGGTCTCGAGAGTCTGCCCGGTGTGCTTGACCAGAATACTGTTGAGCTCCTCGCGCACCCGGAGGATCTCCCTGGCGTGGATGTCGATGTCCGCCGCCGACCCCTGGTAGCCCCCCAAGGGCTGGTGGATCATGACTCGCGCGTGGGGCAGCGCGAACCGCTTCCCCTGTTGGCCGGCGGCCAGCAACATGGCTCCCATGCTCGCCGCCTCGCCGATGCACACCGTGGACACGGCCGCCTGGATGTATTGCATGGTGTCGTAGATGGCGAGACCCGCGGTGACCAACCCGCCCGGCGAGTTGATGTAGAGATAGATGTCCTGTTCGGGATCCTCGGATTCAAGGTAGAGAAGCTGAGCCGCGATGGCATTGGCCACCGGGTCGTCGATCTCTCCCACCAGAAACACGATGCGGTCGCGCAGCATGCGGGAGTAGAGGTCGTAGGCGCGCTCGCCCCGCCCGGTCTCCTCCACCACCGTGGGTATCTCCAACTGATTTCGCATCGCCATGAGCGTTCAATCCAGGCTGGAAATCACGAACTCAAGAGCTCGTGCCGATCCAGGAACTCACGCATGATTGCCACACAACTCTCCGGTTCTTCGAGCTGCAGGAAGTGTGTCGTTTCGGGCACGAAGTCGTAGTCCACGGTCAGGATATGGCTTAGGTCCAGCGTCGGCAGGTAGGAAAAGGGCAAGGTCGGGTCAGCGCCGATGACCTTCGTCGGGCTGCGGAGCTTTTCCAGCTCTACCATGACGGCAAACGGGGCGGCGTATTGGATGATCTGGGCTTCGTAGTCCCGCGGACAGCGGAGCTCGTAGCCTTCCCCATCGGCGGTTTCGCGCAGCGTCGTCCTCGCGACGAGGTCGAACACGCCGGGAACGGTCCGTTGATAGATCGGCAGGTAGGGCAGAAGCTCCGCGAACTGCTGGATGCTCTCGAACCGGGGCGCGCGACGGCGGGCCATGGCCGACACGCGCTCGGCGGCGGCATCGAATGCCTCATAGCCGAGCCCGCGCTTGCATACGGGCGGATCGAACAGCACGCGCGCCGCGAACTCACTGCCCAGGTTGGCCGACAGGAGCGAGGCCAGGGCCGAGACGGAATGGAAGACCCCGATCTTCGGTTTGCTTCCAAAATGGTGGTCGATGGCCTGGAGAATCAGATCGTGGTCGTGGACGAATCTTGCGACGTTGTGACTCTCCGGCCTGCCGACCGGATTCCAACCGTGGTTCCGCAAGTCGTAGACGACCAGGTCGAAATCGTCGGCCAGCAGCGACCAGAAAGGATAGTAGAGATCGACGGCGAGACCGTTGCCGTGGCTCAGAACCAGCCGGGGGCCGGCCGGATTCCCGTGACGTCGCAGAACGATGACCGTGTCATCGTCCACGAGGACGTCACGGGTGGAAAGCGGCTCGGGTACTTGCCACACGGTTTCCCAAACGGCCTCAACCGGAGTGGGAATCCACGTAGGCGATCAGATCCGCGATCGTGCTGAATTTCGCCACCTCTTCGGGAGGAATCGTGATGTTGAATTCCTCGCCGACTGTCTTGATGAATGCCACGGCATCCACGGACGAAACGCCGGAATCGGCCACGCTGGCAGCAGGGTTCGCCGGTCGGCCCAGGTTCTCCTGGAACAGTTGCTTGATGCGATCTTCACTCGACGCCATTGGTGTCCTCCTTTCAATCGACGACCCGTGTTCCACACAGGCCGCGGTCAGATGGAACTCGTGTTCCACGATCCGAAAAGAATCAGACCGTGTGAAAACTGCGGCGGGATCAAGCAGTCTCAGATGGGGAGTCGTTG
>JAPPHF010000046.1 GCA_028821115.1 Deltaproteobacteria bacterium
TTGTGGCCCCCCCTGGGCGGTAACCACGCTTGTAATCCAAACGCTCCGTAGGGAAAATGTACCAGAAAACTATGATTGTAATTTACGGGACGCAACACTAGCCCGCTCCGTTGACCCCGCGGGCCTGCAGCACGAGCCGCGTCTTCATGTCGTGCAGCCGGGCCTCGAGGCCCACCGGATACTCGTGGGGGTTCACCCGCCGCTTGATACTGTTGTGGAAACCCCCCAGCTCGGCCTGGGCGCGCTCCCGGGCCTCGTGAACGGAAGGCACTTCGTAGACCGGCTCGCCGGCGCGGAACACCGGCACCAGCAGGTCCCGGAACCCGGTGCCGGCGGAGACGTGCTTCCGGCGGGTCATGTTCATGGGATCGACGATGGTGCAGCCGTCGGCGACGCCCAGGGTCTCGTCGTAGATGGCGTCGGCGACAAAGCGGTCGCCCTGGCGGAAACGGCGTGCCTGGAGGATGCCCGGCGTCGACACCTTGATGGCCTGCTCCGAGAGCTTCACCTTGTTGATCCACTCGTCGCCCTCGGAGCGGACGCACGACAGCTTGTAGACGCCGCCCAGGGCAGGCTGGTCATAGCCGGTGGCGAGCTTGGTGCCCACCCCCCAGACGTTGATGCGGGCGCCTTCCTCCTTGAGCGACGCGATCACGTGCTCGTCGAGATCATTGCTGCCGATGATGACCGCGTCGGGGAAACCAGCCTCGTCAAGGATCTGCCGCGCTTCGATGCTGAGGAAGGCGAGGTCTCCCGAATCCAGCCGTATCCCCACCATCTTGTGGCCCCGCTCCCGCAGCTTGCGGCCGATCTCCACCGCCCTGCGCACGCCGTTCAGGCTGTCGAAGGTGTCCACGAGCAGGAGGCAGTTGTTCGGCATGGCGTCGGCGTAGGTCTCGAAGGCTTCCATTTCGTCGTCGAAGGACAGCACCCAACTGTGGGCGTGGGTCCCCTTCACCGGGATGTCGAAGAGCTTGCCGGCGAGGGCGTTGGAGGTTCCGGCGCAACCGCCCACGTAGGCCGCGCGGCTGGCCGCCAGCGCCCCGTCGAACCCCTGGGCCCTTCGCAGTCCGAACTCCAGCACCGGCTCGCCGCGGGCCGACTGGCACACCCGCGCCGCCTTGGTGGCGATGAGGGTCTGGAAGCAGATGATGTTGAGCAGCACCGTCTCGAGGATCTGGCCCTGCAGTATGGGGCCGCGCACCCGCACCAGCGGCTCGTGGGGAAACACCACCGTCCCCTCGGGAATGGCATCCACGTCGCAGGCGAACCGGCAGTCCCGCAGATAGTGGAGGAAGGCGTCCTCGAAGAGCGGCTCGCCGTCGTTGCCCTGCAACCGGGACAGGTAGTCGAGATCGCTCGACTCGAACCCGAAACGGCTCAGCACGCCGACCACGTGCCCGAGCCCGCAACCCACGGCAAACCCGCCGTGGTAGGGGTTTTCGCGAAAGGAGAGATGAAACACCGCTTCCTTCCGGGCGGTTCCGGACTTCCAGTAGGCATACGCCATGGTGAGCTGGTAAAGGTCCGTCAACAATGCGAGGGAGTTGCTGTAGAGCTGTTCGAGGGTATGCATACCAGAGCGCTTGCCGCGTCGGAAGGATCGTAACGGCCAGTCTAGGTGCTGGCACGCAGCTAATCAAGCGGCCCCTGTCGGCCGCCGCTACGGCAGGCGCCGGGTTTGGTTGCGCCCATCGTCCAATTGTTTCACAATCGGCTCTTGCATCCGACGAGATTGGAGGGGTCCATCGTGGCAAAGAGAAAAGAAGAGCCTTGGTACGACACGGAAGCGGCCAGGCAGGCGCGCATCGATCTAGCCGCCGCCTACCGGCTCGCGGTCCGGTTCGGATTTCACGAGGCCATCGACAACCACTTCAGCCTTCTCCTGCCCGGCAGAGACGACGTGATGTTGCTGAACCCGTATCCGCTGCACTGGACCGAGATCACGGCCAGCAATCTCCTTCTCACGGACTTTAAGGGAAACCGCCTGGAGGGCTCGCACGAGGTGGAACCCACCGCACTGCATATCCACGCGCCGCTGCACCGTGCCAACCCGGAGGACTTCCGCTGCCTGCTGCACACCCACATGCCCTACGCCACCGCCATCGCCTGCCGTCAGGGGGGGCGCCTCGAGATGGTCCACCAGACCAGCACCCGGTTCGACGACGACGTCGCCTATCTCGAAGACTACAACGGCTTGGTGCTGGATCGGGCCGAGGGCGGGCGCATCGCCCGGGTGATGGCCGGCAAGAACGTGCTGTTCATGGCCAATCACGGGGTCATCACCGCCGGCAGGACCGTGGCCGAGGCCTTTGACCGCCTGTACTTCCTGGAACGGGCCTGCCAGGTGCAGGTGCTCGCGGATGCGGGCGGACACCAGCTTTCGCGCCTGTCCCGTGAAACCACCGACTACCTGCGCCGGCAACGGGCGGGCGGAGAGAGCCTGGCGGCGGAGCATCACTTCTCCGCCCTGAAGCGCATCCTGGACCGGGAAGAGCCTGACTACACCGATTGAATGCGGCTAGTGTCCCGTCCGGGAGAATCGCCTACTCCGGCGGTTTGCGTCCGAAGACGTAGGCGATCCCGATACTGACAAGATAGAGGCCGATCAGCGGGCCGGCCAGAAGGACCTGGGACACCACGTCCGGAGGAGTCAAAACCGCCGCCAGGACGAACATGACCAGCACGGCGTAACGGAAATGGTGCCAGAGGAAGACGTGGTTCCAAAACCCCAGCCGCGCCAAAAAGAACGAGAATACAGGCAATTGAAAGGTTATGCCGAAGGCGATGACGATGCGGAAGAAGAAGGAGAAGTATTCGGCGACACGGATCTCCGGATTGACCCCGATGGCGCCGTACTGATCCAGGAAATACAGGAACGCCAGAGGCAGAACCGCCTGGTAGCAGAACGCCACGCCCGACACGAAGAGAACCGAGGTGGTGGCGACGAACCCAAACAGGTACGCGGTCTTGCCCTCCGCGCCGAACACCGGTGCCAGGAGGCGCCATACCTGGTGGAAGATGACGGGACACCCGGCCAGCACCGCGACCAGGAACGCCACCTTGATCTCCACGAAGAAGACCTCGGCCACGCCGGTGCCGATGAGGCTCTGTCCCGGTTGAAGGCGGCTTCGAAGGGGCTCTACCAGGACCTCGAAGAGTTGCGGAGCGAGCAGGAAGCTCACCACGAACAGCACCGACACTGCCGCCAGGGATCGAATGAGAGACGAGCGTACCCTCTCCATTTCGTCGGTGAGTCTCGAAAGAATCAGGGTCATGGCACTGGTGATCTGCGCATGCGGCGCCGCCCGAAGTTGTGGACGGCGCGGGAGACGACCCGCGGAACGTGGCCGGCATCCCCATCTGTACCAAATCCCGTCACCACAGGCGACGGAAAGGGCGCGCCGAGGTCATGTTTGCGATGAAACGCCCCTATTTTTGTGATGAAAGACCCTCCCGGAAAGCGAATTTCCGGCGTGCGACCGCGAATAACTGTTGAACTGTCGGACGAATCAGGGTAGGGTTGCGTGGAATCTGTCTTGTCGACGTGATCTCCGCTCCAACGTCGACGAACCGAAGCCCATAGAAGGAGGCATCTGTGAAATCTACAACACAATATGCGAGTGTACTCGGCAGGTTCGCGATATCACTGGGGGTTCTTGCGCTACTCGGCAGCGGTTGTTTGCCGGTGGACCACCCACACCCGGAGTACAAGGTCAACGTTCAGGCGGTCGAGGCCGCGACCAAGGCGTCACAGAGCGCTGCCGGTAGCGCCGAAGCTGCCGCCAAGAGCGCTGCCGCCGCCGCCGCCAAGGCCGATGCCGCCGCGAAGAGCGCAGCGGATGCCGTCGCCAAGGCCGAAGCCGCCGCCGAACGAGCGCAGCGCGCTGCCGACAAGGCAGAGGCGGTGTTCGAAAAATCCATGAAGAAATAGCGTTGCGGTGACCTTCGGGGCGTGGCGCGACGTCACGTCCTCACCCGGATCGGGAATCGCTCCATGAGAGCGATTCCCAGATTCCGCGCTACCATCCAGTCAGGACTTCGCAACAACCTTGCGGCCGTGGCGTATAGCGCCACGCCGCCCGCAACCAGGGCGATGAAGCTCAGCACCTGCGACGGCAGGGTTCCCGAGCCCGGCGCCCATTGCATTCTTCCCGCCGCCAACAGCAGCGGCACGGCCATGATCGTCGCCGCCGTCAGGTTCCGCCACACCGACGAAAGGTACTCCCTCCAGGCGAACCCGCCGAGCCGACGCGTCGCCAGCCACATGAGCGCGGCGAACTGAAAGGTCGCCGACAACGAGTTGGCCAACGCCAGGCCGGCGTAGGACAGGCTTAGTACGCCGATGGCCCCGCTCAAGGCCGCGACCGCCGTCGCGAACGGGCTGCCCCCCTGGCCCCCATCCACGGGCCCCATCAGCATCACGCTCAGGAGCAGGTTGAGCACAAAGGTCCAGAATGCCACCCGGACCGGCGTGCGCGTATCCTGCATGGAGTGGAACAGGGGGACGAGAACGCGGCTGGCGGAAACCGCCCACAAGCCCAAGGCGAGGAATATCAACGTTCGGGCGCTGGCCAGGACATCCTCGGCGCCGAACGCGCCTCTCTGGAACAGCAGCGAGAACGCCGGCACGGCAATCACCATCAACCCCAGGGCGGACGGCAGCGAGATGAAGTTCACCATCCGCAACGAGTAACCGAGCGTCGTTCTCAGACCGGGCACGTCGTTGCGGGCGGCGAGCGACGAGAAGCTCGGCAGCGCGGCCGTGCCCAAAGCGACGGCGAACACCCCAAGGGGGAACTGGAGCAGCCGGTCGGCGTAATAAAGGTAGGAGACGCTGCCCGGTTCCAGCAGCGAGGCCAGGATGGTGCTGACGAGGACGTTCAGTTGATAGACGGCGGCCCCCACCACCGCGGGTCCCATGAGCCGCAGGAACCGGAGCAGCGCCGGGCTGCGAAAGTCCAGCCTCGGCCGCCACGAAAACCCATACCGGTGGAGAAACGGCAGTTGCAGGACGAACTGGGCCACGCTGCCGAGCAGGACCCCATAGGCCAGGCTCATGACCGGTTGTGACAGCAGCGGGATGAGCAGGAACGCCGCTGCGATGATCGACAGGTTCAGCAACACCGGCGCCAGCGACGGCGCCATGAAATGGCGGAAAGTGTTCAGATAACCCATGGCCAGGGCCACGAGACTGACGAAGAAGATGGTCGGAAACATGATCCGGACCAACTGCACGGTCAGGGAAAACTTTTCCGGAGCCCCGGCGAAACCGGGCGCGAACAAACGCGTGAGCGGCGACGGGAAGAGCACCCCCGCCACCGTCAGCAGGATCAGGCACAGGACGGCGAAGGTGACGATCGTCCGGCTCGCCTCGATGGCCTCCCGACGGCCCCGGGTGGCCAGGTATTCGGAAAGGACCGGTACAAAACCGGCGGAAAGCGCCCCCTCCGCGGTCAGGCGCCGCAACAGGTTCGGTATCCGGAAGGCGACGAAGAACGCGTCGGCCGCGCTCTGCGCTCCCAGCAGGTAGCCGATGACGATATCCCTGGCGAGCCCCGAGATGCGGCTCACGAAGGTCAGGGATCCGACGACGCCCGTCGCCTTGGCCACCCTGCCGAACTCGCCGGCCGTTGACTCATCACTCATGCGGTGTTACAAAACGAGACTTTCAGGAGGTAAACTTTGGCGAACCACAAGTCGGCCGTCAAGCGGCACCAGCAAAGCATTCGTCGCCGGCGGCGCAACCAATCGCTTGAGTCGAGCGTCAAGACCCTGGTCAAGAAGGTCCGGGCAGCCATCGACGAGAAGGACCCGGAAGTCATCGCGGAAAAGATCAAGGAAGTCAACGGGTTGCTCGACAAGGCCGTGGTCAAGGGCGTCATCAAGCGCAACACGGCTTCGAGAAAACTCTCCCGTCTGGCCCGGGCCGGCCATCAGGCCGTAGCCTCGGCCGCCGCTGAAGCCGCGGCGGCAAAGCCAGCCTCAGAGGCGCCCGCGTCCGCGTAGCACCTTGCGGCGACTTCCTCGCCGCCCGCTCACGAACCCTCTGCCATCCGCTGCCGTATCAGGCGCGCGAACCTTTCCAACAGCCGTTTCTTCGCCGTGGCGCGGGAATCTGCAGCCAGCCGGGCATCGGCCAGCCGGCTCACGTCCTCCAGGTTCAGGGTGTTTCGGAGAAACCCGGAGGAACCGGGGACTACGGCCCCTCTGGCGGCGTCGTAGACCTCACGGAGACGGATGAGCCGCGGCGCCCACAAGACCCCGTTGGACCCCCTGCGCCTGAGCGTGGCCTCCACGTCCAGCCGCGCCTCCACCTGCAGCACCTGGTCGAACCGGTTGACCGCGACGTCCCGGGTACCGTAGTGCCGGATGACTCCGGAAAGGATCGCGTCGGCGTCCTCGGCGCGCGCCGTCACCCTCGGACGCCCCTGCCGCGTCAACTCCCGCCGCAGCGCCTGGGCCAGACCGTCCTCCAGGCCCGTGCTGCGGGTTCGGTTGACGAAGACCTCCACATGGATCGCACGGACATCGCGGGGCAACGCCGCGTCCGACTCCACAAACCGGTAACCGCACGCCCCTGCCGCGAGCGCCGCGCTCAGCGAGGCCAGCAGCGGCCAGGCGCGCCGGCGGTTCAAGGTCATCCCTCGATCACGATGTTGACCAGCCGGCCGGGCACCTGCACGATCCGCCGCACCGCGCGACCGTCGATGAAGGATGCCACCCGCGCATCGGTCAGCGCGGCCGTCTCGACATGGTCCGAGCCGGCATCCGCGGGAACGGAGATCTTTCCGCGCAGCTTGCCGTTCACCTGCACGACGATGAGGCGGCTGTCTTGCTCCAGCGCCTCCTCGGAATGCACCGGCCACGGCACCTCCGCCAGGGATTCGGCGTGGCCGAGCCGCTCCCACAGCTCGCTGGCGACGTGCGGCACGAACGGGGACAGGAGCACGATCTCGGTCTCCAGCGCGGCCTTCACGAGCGCCGCGCCGTCCTGCCGCCGCAGCTCGTCGCCGCTCACCGCGCTCAGGGCGTTGTGGAGCTCCATGATGGCGGCGATGGCGGTATTGAAGTGGAAGCGTTGCTCGATATCGTCGGTGACTTTCTTGATGGTCCAGTGGAGGCGGCGACGCAGTTCCTTCAGGGCGTCCGACGACGGCATCCGGCTGGAATCCGCGGCCACCGCCGCGAGTTGCTCGCGGTGGCGCATGGCGAAGCGCCACACCCGGTTCAGGAACCGGTGGGCGCCCTCGACCCCCTGATCGCTCCAGTCCAGGTCCTTCTCCGGCGGGGCCGCGAACAGCGTGAACAGCCGCGCGGTGTCGGCGCCGTAGCGACGGATGAGCTCGTCCGGGTCGACGACGTTCATCTTGGACTTGGACATCTTGGCGCCGTCCTTGATGACCATGCCCTGGGTCAGGAGGTTGCTGAAGGGCTCCTCGACGGCCAGCCAGCCCATGTCCCGCAGAACGCGGGTGAAGAAACGTGCGTAGAGCAGGTGCAGCACCGCATGCTCGACCCCGCCCACGTACTGGTCCACGGCCATCCAGTAGTCCGTGCGCCCGCGGTCCAGGGGTTGACGGTCCTCATCCGGGCAGGCGTAGCGCGCGAAGTACCACGACGATTCCACGAACGTGTCCATGGTGTCGGTTTCGCGCCGGGCCGGCTCCGGGCAGGTCGGACACGTGGTCTCGTAGAACTCCGGGAGATTGGCCAGGGGGGATGCGCCCGCTCCGGTGAACTCCACGTTGGTGGGGAGCCGCACCGGCAGCTCGTCCACGGGCACCGGCACCATGCCGCAGGTGTCGCAATAGACCACGGGGATAGGCGCGCCCCAGTAACGCTGGCGGGAGATGCCCCAGTCCCGCAGCCGGTAGCGCACGGTTCCCTTGCCCCAATCCCGCTGCTCGAGGAACTCGGCGATTCGCGCCCGGCCTTCCTCGCTGCCGAGGCCGCTGAAGTCGCCGCTGTCGGCCATCACGCCGTCGGCCGTGTACGCCTCGGTCATCTCGTCGGCGACCAGCGTCGAACCGCGCGGATGGATCACCGGCCGCACCGGAAGGTCGTACTTCCTGGCAAACTCGAAATCCCTCTGGTCATGGGCCGGAACCGCCATGACCGCGCCGGTGCCGTACTCCATCAGGACGAAGTTGGCCAGGTAGATGGGGATCTTCTCCCCGGTGAACGGGTTGAGACAGAACGAGCCGGTGAAGATCCCCTCCTTCTCCATCTCCGTGTCGCCGCGGCGGGAGTGGCTGATATGCTTTACCCGCTCGGCGAACGCCCGGGCCGCGCCCTCCTGCGGCGTGCCTTCGGCCAGCTCCAGCGCCAGGGGATGTTCGGCCGCCAGGGAAAGGAAGGTGGCGCCGTAGACCGTGTCCTGGCGGGTGGTGAAGACGGCGAGGTCGCCCTCCCGGTCTACCAGCGGGAAGCGTATCTCGGCGCCGATGGACTTCCCGATCCAGTTGCGCTGCATGGTGAGCACCTTGTCGGGCCACCCGCCCACGAGTTCGTCGCACGCAGCCAGCAGATCCTCGGCGTAGTCCGTGATACGGAAGAACCACTGCGGCAGCTCGCGCATGACCACTTCCTGCTCGCAGCGCCAGCAAACGCCGTCCACCACCTGCTCGTTGGCCAGAACCGTCTCGCAGTCGGTACACCAGTTCACCGCCGAGTTGCGCTTGTAGGCAAGGCCGCGCTCGAGCATCTCGAGGAAGAACACCTGCTCCCAGCGGTAGTACTCGGCGTCGCACGTGGCCAGCTCCCGGCGCCAGTCGTAGCTGAAGCCCATCTTCTTGAGCTGCGCCCGCATGTAGTCGATGTTCTCCGTGGTCCAGCGCGCGGGATGCACCTTGTTGGCGATGGCGGCGTTCTCGGCGGGCAAGCCGAAGGCGTCCCAGCCCATGGGGTGGAGGACGTTGAACCCGCGCATGCGCTTGTAGCGCGCGATCACGTCACCGATGGAGTAGTTGCGCACGTGTCCCATGTGGATGCGCCCCGAAGGATACGGGAACATCTCCAGCAGGTAGTACTTGGGACGGGGCGAGCTTTCATCCACCCGGAAGCTCTCTTCGCGCTCCCACTCGCCCTGCCACTTCTCCTCGATCTTCCAGAACTCGTACTTCTCGATCATGGTTCCGGCCGCTCGCTCTCCTTGATCTTTCCGGCCTCCTTGAGACCGTTGGCGTGGGCTACCTGGTCGAGCACTCCGTTGATGAACGCGGGGGAATCGTCCGACCCGTAGCGGTTACCGACCTCGATGGCTTCGTCGATGCTCACGTTCATGGGGATGTCCGGACAGAAGAGCAGCTCGTAGGTGGCGAGCCGAAGGATGATCAGGTCCACCTTCGACAGCCGGCCGAGCTTCCAATGCTCGACCGCCTTCTCCAGCAGCCCGTCTATCTCCCTCCGGTGCTCCACGGTGCCGGCGATCAGGCGCTGGGCGAAGTCCCTGGCTCCGGGACGCGACGGGAAGTGTCCCCAGAAAATGTCCGGACCGGCGGGAGACGGGTCCCCGGTGATCTCCATCTGATAGAGCACCTGCAACGCCAGCTCCCTAGCCTTGCGGCGAATACCCACCATCGGATCTTTACGGTTGGAGCCGGAGTGCGCGACGGGTGCCGTACAGCTCACCGGGGTCAGGAAAGCTCTTTGTTCAAGCTCGCCATTTCAATGGCCGTGACGGCGGCCTCGAACCCCTTGTTGCCCATCTTCGCCCCGGCGCGGTCAACGGCCTGCTCCACCGTGTTGGTGGTGAGCAGGCCGAAGGCGGTGGGGGCGCCGGACTGGTTGATGGCATTTCCCACCCCGCGCGAGGCGTCACCCCAGATATAGTCGAAGTGCGGCGTCTCCCCGCGAATGACGGCCCCGACGCATATCAGCGCGTCGAACTTCCCGCTCTTCGCCATCTTGTGGGCGCAGAAGGAAATCTCGAAGGCGCCCGGCACCCACACCACATCCACGTTTTCGTCGGTGTCCGCGCCGTGCCGCCTCAGGCCGTCCACAGCACCGTCGAGCAGTCGCTCGGTGACGAAGCCGTTGAAACGGCTGGCGATGATGCCGAACCGCATCCCCGTGGCATCAAGCTTTCCTTCGATCACTCGCATGGCCGGCCCTCTAGTGTCGCGTCCCATGATTTCCTGGCATAAGTTGCGCAGGATTTTTTGTCGT
>JAPPHF010000112.1 GCA_028821115.1 Deltaproteobacteria bacterium
TCGCGCGCTATCTCCGGGACGGGGTCTACGCGCCGCCCGAGGGATACGAACCGGCGGCCCCGTCGGAACAACAGAACCGCGCCCTGGCCTGACCATGCCGAACAAGTTCCAGATCGCCTGTATCCAGTCGTCCATCGAGGTCATCGACGATCCGGCGCGCAAGGACGACGTCATCGCCCGCAACCTCCGGCGCGGACTCGACATCGCCGAGGCGGCGGTGGTCCGGGACGAGGCGCGCGTCGTGGTGTTCCCGGAGGCGTGGCTTCAGGGGTTCAACCACAAGCGCGCGCCCGATGACTGGAAGGCGGTCTGCATCGAGATACCCGGGCCCGAGACCGACGCGATCGGGGCGTTCGCGCGGGAGCACGGGGTCTACGTGGCGGGAGCCGCCTTCGAGCGGGACCCGGACTGGCCCGAAGTATGGTTCACCGCGGGCTTCATCGCCGGTCCATCCGGCACGGTGGAGCTGCGTTACCGCAAGTGCCACGAGCACAACGTCGAAGGACTGATCTCCAACGTCTGCCCGGCGGACGTGTACACGGAGTACGTCCGGCGGTACGGCGAGGACTCCCTCTTCCCGGTGCTCGATACGCCGTACGGGCGGCTCGCGACGATCGTCGAGCATGACGTGAACTTCTTCGAGCTGTCCCGCGCCCTCACCTTTCGCGGCGCGGAGATCCTGCTGCACCCCACCACCGAGACCAACGGACCCATGGCCGAGACCCGCGACCAGGTGCGCCGGTCGCGTGCCTACGAGAACCTCGTGTACCTGGCCTCCGCCAACGCGGGCGCCCTGAGCGGCCGGTACAGCGCGGCGCAGGGCACGCGGGGCGGCTCCACCGTGGTCAACTACCTGGGCCACGTCGACGCCCGCATCGACGGAGCGGGCGAGTCCGTGCTGGTCTCCACCGTCGATCTCGACCGGCAGCGGAAACGGCGCACCGAGGTGTTCATGAACTTCCCGGCGCAGGTGAAGTCCGAGTTCTTCGGCCGCGAGTTCGAGAAGCAGACCTTCATGTCCAACGACACCGGCGGCGACGCGCGCGCCACGGCCGAAGCCACCATCAAGCGGCTGCGGGACCAAGGGGTTCTCGCGCCCGAGTAGACCGAAACCCTGGAACCCGAACTATGGCGGTCCTGCAGACGAGGCGTCTCGAGGCCAAGTTCCCGCTAAGGGACGGGGTGGTGCACGCCCTGCGCGGCATCGACCTGGATATCGCCACGGGCGAGTTCTTCGTCCTGCTGGGCCCGTCGGGTTGCGGCAAGACCACCATGCTGCGTTCCATCGCCGGGCTGGAACGGCCCACCGCGGGCGACATCCGGATCGACGGGCACCCCATCTTCGACGCCGAAAACGGTTTTTTCGTCCCCCCCGATCAACGCCCCATCGCCATGGTGTTCCAGTCCTACGCCATCTGGCCGCACATGGACGTGTTCGAGAACATCGCCTTCCCGCTCCGCCGCGGCCGGCTCAAGATGGACAAGGACGCGGTGCAGGACCGCGTCAGCGAAGTGCTCGAGATGCTCGGTCTCGACGCCCTTGCGGCACGGCCGGTGATCACGCTGAGCGGCGGCCAGCAGCAGCGGGTGGCGTTGGCGCGGGCGCTGGCGCTGCAACCCCGCATCCTGTTGATGGACGAGCCGCTGAGCAACCTGGACTTCAAGCTCCAGGTCCGGCTGCGCGCCCAGATGCGCGACCTGATGCACCGGCTCAACCTGACGACGATCCACGTCACCCACAACCAGGCGGAAGCCCTGGAGACCGGCGACCGCATCGCCGTGATGTCGGAGGGCCGCATCGTCCAGATCGGCGATCCGCAAGCCGTCTACCATCGTCCGGAAAACGAGTTCGTCGCGCGCTTCATCGGCGACATGAACATTTTTCCGGCGGTCTACCAGGGCGGCAACGGGGACACGGCTCGCGTGGAGACGGCCTTCGGCCAGCTCGACGCGCAACTGACCAGCCGCGAAGGCTTCGCGGCCGGCGCCACCTGCATGTTGGGCATCCGCCCGGAAGATATCGAGATCGATGGTGACATTCCGGCGGAGGCTGCCAATCTGGTCACCGGCACCGTGGCCTCGTCGAGCTATGTCGGCGAGGGTTACGTGCACACCGTCGAGTCCTGCGGCCAGCCGGTCAGGGTGAGGCGGCATCACCGCGAGGCCATCAACCGCGGGGATTCGATCCGGCTCCATTTTCCGCCCGCCGAGACCGTGGTGGTGGCGCCGTCCGACGGCCTGGATATGGAAGGCCTCGAAGGCGGGCTCGCCGGCGAGGAAGCGGCTCGTGCGAGCTAGACTTCTGGGTATAGGCTGGGTCTACCTGCTGGCGATCTCCGGCCTTGCGCTGGTGTGCGTCACCGTCTTCGGCAACATACTCACCAGCTTCGCCGACCAGGATGTCGACGGGCAGTACACGTTCGCCAACTACGTCGAGCTGCTCACCCAGAAGCACCTATACAGCGTCACGGGCAGGACCGCCCTTCTCGGGGTGGGCACCGTTTTCTGGATGTTCGTGTTTGCGTTCCCATTCACCTGGCTCCTGGCGCGCACGGATTTCCGCTACCGCACCGGCCTGTTCACACTGCTGACGGCGAAGCTGGCGATCCCCGGTTTCATTACCGCCATGTCCTATGTGTGGCTGTTCAATCCGACCTCCGGGCTCGTCAACACGCTCTTCGGAATGACCAAGTTCACGGGCGGCGCCCTGTTCGATGTCTACCAGGTGTCTTGGATCTGCTTCTTGCAGGGCATCGTGCTGGTCCCCGGCGGGGTCTTCATGATGCTGCCGGCTTTCAGGAACCTCGATGCTTCGCTGGAGGAGGCCGCCTGGGTGAGCGGGGTGTCGAAATACTATACGGTCTTTCGCATCGTTCTGCCGCTGCTGGGCCCCAGCATGGTGGCGGTGTGTATCTTCTACTTCGTGCTCGGCGTCGAGATGTTCGACTTCGTCGCCATCATCGGCATGCCCGGCGACGTGCTGGTCCTGTGGATCTACGACGCCATCGCGGAGACGGACGGTCCACCCAACCTGGGCTTCGCGGGTGCGGCGGGTGTGGTCCTGTTCGTCATCTGCGGCGTCGCCATCCTGTTCTACGCGCGGTTCCTCAAGCAGGCGCGGAAGTACGCGGTGGTGGGCGGCAAGGTGCGGGCGTCGGCGCCGCAGCCGTTGGGCCGCTGGCGCTGGGCCGCCTATTTCTGGGTCGGCGTCTGGGTGATGGTCAGCATCGGGATTCCGGTGGTCACCATCGTCTGGGTGGCGCTGGTGCCCTACTTCCAGCCGCCGTCCATCGCGGCGCTGGATACGATCAACCTCGACAGCTTCCGCGACGCGCTGGCGTGGATCGGCGAGCCGCTGCGTCACACGCTGATTCTGATGGCGGGTTCCATCGTGGTGGCCGCGTCGCTGGCCACCAGCGTCACATGGGTGGTCACGCGCAGCCGCAACGGCACGGCGCGCTGGGCCGACAACATCGTGTTCCTGGCGCCGGCGGTGCCCACCATCGTGACGGGCGTCGCGTTCCAGTTCATCGGCATCGAGATGTATCACTGGATACCGTTGTTCGGGACCATCTGGCTCGTGGCCATCGCCATGGGGACCCGGATGCTGGCCTACTGCACACGGACCATGAACGCGGCCTCCCTGCAGATCCATTTCGAGCTCGACGAGGCCGCCTATGTCTCGGGCGTCTCGATGCTGGAGACGTTCCGGCGCATCTTCCTGCCCTTGATGGCGCCGGCAATCTTCTACTCCGCCCTGATGGTCGGAATGCTCGCGGCGCGCGACCTGACACTGCCGCTGGTGATGAACACCGGCAACTCCGAGGTGGTCGCCACCCTCATCTTCAATCTTCAGACCAACGGCGAGCAGAACGCCGCCGCGGCGGTGGCCTTCTACATGATATTCGTTCTCTCCATCCTGGCGCTGGTCGCACGGCGCATGACCGGGATGCAGGAGATCCGCGGCCACGACGTTGCCCGCCGCAACGGTCTGCTGAGCCGGCTGTCCGGTTGGGTGGCCGAGCTTGCACGACCTGCCCGCAAACGAAGGCTCGAGTATGGTAGTTGAACGGATCCGGCGGGAGGCCGGAGGTATCGTTGGCGATAGGACAAAGGAGAGGAGCAGATGAAACAGATACTCACGACATGGGTTGGGCTGCTCGCCGTGGCGGCCGTGTTGTTCGGCGTACCGGCAATGGCCACCGGCGCGGATCTGCCGGACGCCGTGAAGAAACTCGTCAAGCCGGCGCAGGCGGAAGGCGAGGCGACCGTCTTCGGTGTCACCATGAACCCCCGCCAAGTCGCGATGATGAACGAAAGCTTCAATTCGTTCTATGGCACCAAGATCAAGCTCAACCAGATCGGCGGCCGCCATACGCGCAAGAGGGTGGAAGTCATCCGGGCATTGGAAAAGAGCGTGCCGACGGGACTGGACCTCTTCTGGACGACGAGCCCCCGTGCCTTGATTGAGGGTAACGCCCTCATCAAGTTCGACTGGGCCAGCGAGTTCGGTCTGCCGGAAAAACTGATGGAGGGCGAATACGGGGTCAAGACGAGTGACAGCTATCTCACCATGGTGACCATCAACACCAACCTGGTGAAGCCCGCTGACGAACCGAAGACCTACGACGACCTGCTCGACCCGAAATGGAAGGGCCGGATCGCCATACCGCGCTCGCCGTCACCCTGGAACTATTTCGCCTTCGCATTCGGGGAAGAAAAGGCGAAGAAGTTCCTGGAGACTCTGCTCCGGAAACAGGAGGTCAAGACGTTGGCCCGGTATCCGGACGTGCGGTCACGGGTCATCGGCGGCGAATTCGCCATCGGGTTCGGCACCGATGCTTGGGCCGAGATCGCCAAGGGCGCTCCGGTGAAGCATCCGGACATCGACACGGTGATCCTCGCCGCCCGTGGCGCCTACATCATAAAGGACACCAAAGCGCCGAACATCGCCAAATTGTGGGGCTACTGGGTGGTGTCTCCCGCCGGCCAGAAGACCATCCACGATGTCCGGGGCTATTCGCTCGTCACTTCGAAGGGCACCTACATGTACAACTATGTCCAGGGCAAAAAGGTTCTTGACATACCCTTTGACTGGCGCATGAAGAACGAGGCGCGGCTGACCAAGGTATTCCGCGCGGTGTTGCGCGAAAAATAACTCCGCCGTCCCGGCGGCTGGACGCGAAAGGCAATCATGGTTAGAACATCGGGGCCCGCGGGCGAGCCCTTCCAGAGGCTCACCGCCGATCTCCCGTCCGGCCCGGTGACCTACCACGTCGCCGGCGAGGGGCCGCCCGTGCTGTATCTGCACAGCGCGGGCGGCATCCGCTTCACCTACGCGCTGGACGAGCTGTCACGCGATCACCGGATTCATATGATGGTCGCCCCGGGGTTCGACGGGACCCCGGCCCACGAGGGTCTCGACACCATGCCGGCGCTTGCCGATCTCGCCGGCCAGTTCGTGGATTCGGTCATCGGCGAGCCTTGCGACCTGATAGGTCAGTCGTTCGGCGGCTTCCTGTCGGCGTGGGTGACCGTGTGTAATCCCGAGAAGATAAGCTCTGCGGTGCTCCAGTGCCCGTCGGGCTTCCGCCCGCCGCACATTCCGCAGAAACCGCCGGGCAATCCGGAGGAGATGCGAAGCAGGATGTTCGCGCACCCGGAACGCATCCCTCCGGGCGAAAAGACTCCGGAGCAGCTTGCCGAAAGCCGTGGATGGGCGGATTACTACCACAAGTCCGTCGGACTCGACGAGGCGCTCGTGGCGCGGTTGCCCGAGATTGAGCAGCAGACGCTGGTTCTGCAGGGAACGAAAGACGGCATGATGCCGCCCGAGAGCGGCCAGCTTCTGGCGCGCGAAATTCCCCACGCCAAGCTGGTCTACGTCTATGATGCGGGCCACAACATCGAGGTGGACCAGCCGGAAAGGTTCGTAGCCCTGGTTCGCGACTTCTTCTCGCGCGGCGAGGCTTTTATCGTCAACCCGGGTGATGAAGAAGCGGGTGTGATGGCGGCATCGCGCCAACCGTCGGCGTAGTTATTTCCGGCGCAGTCCCGGATCGGCAAGGGTGGTGTCCTGTCCGGGCGGCGCCTCGTCCAGCGCTTCTTCGAGGGAGGGTCTCGGCGCCCAGTCCTCGGGCGGGCGCGCCTCGCCGTCCCAGTCCACCTTGTCCAGACCCCAGAATATCTCCAGGCTATGGCCGTCGGGGTCGCGGAACTCCACCGACACCTGACAGCCCGCGCGACGGCGGCCGTGGAAATCGATGGGCACTCCATGCTTCTCGAGGTGATCCCTGGCCCGGAAGACGTCGTCGAGGGTGGGGACCTCGAAGGCCAGATGATGAAGTTCCTGGCCCGAGGAAGTCTCGGTGGCCTGGCCGATGAGGCCGAGGCCGTGGTGGTCCTGGTTGAAGCGCATGAAGACCATGCGGCCCGGGACCATGCTTTCCGGATAGACGTCGGAAACCTTGAAGCCGAGCACCTGGGTGTAGAACCGGACGGAGGCGTCGATGTCCCGGACCACCAGTACGGCGTGGCTCATGTTGCCGATGCGGAAAGGCATGTCGGCCGGCGGCTGGATCCCCTTCATCGCCTGCACCTCCGGACCGCGCAGGCCCTCCAGGTCCACCCTGCCTCGCTGGGTCATGTTTCGTGCCATTTGCGATTCCTTCCATAACGGCGCCGGCGTTCCGCGCCGGCGCTTAGGGCTTGCATTGGGCGTGGTTTGCACTATACCGTATAGCCCAATCGCCACACTGGGAGCGAACACGTCGGGTGGCGATGGATAAACACGGGAGGCTGACATGAAAGCAATTTCTCGCAAGAGATTCATGGCGTTGGCCGCGGCCCTGGCGGTGTTGCTGGCGGCGGGCGCCGCCTCGGCGCAGACCGTCAAGGTGGCGGTTCCGACGTTCCTTACCGGCGGCGGCGCGCCGACTTACGGCACCGCGTCCAAGAACGGCGTGGAGCTCGTGGTCCGCGCGATCAACGAAGGCACCCTGCCGGCGCCCTACAACAGCGTCGGGCTTGCCGGCCGCAAGATAGATCTCGTGGTCTACGACGAGTCGGGTGGCGGCACCAAGCAGGTCACGGAGCTGCGCAACAAGGTGCAGAAGGAGGGCGTGGACGTCGTGGTCGGCTATGTCTCCTCCGGGAGCTGCGCGGCCATCGCCCGGGTGGTGGAGGAGCTTCGGGTCCTGACCCTGCTGACGGTATGCGGCACGCCGCGCATCTTCGAGGAGCTGGTGAAGGAGCCGAAGTACCTCTTCCGCATCATCAACCACAGCACCGCCGGCAACGTGGGCGCCGCGCACTACGTCGTCAAGAAGCTCCGGAACGAGGCCAAGAACGGCTACATGGGCATCAACCAGAACTACGCCTGGGGCCAGGACGCCTGGCGCGATTTCAACCTGGGCGTGCAGACCCTGGCGCCGGAACTCAAGCCGGCCAAGAAGCAGCAGTTCCCCAAGCTGTTCTCCGGCCAGTACGGCACCGAGATCTCGGTGCTGCTCAGGGCCAAGCAGAAGGTGGTGCACTCGAGCTTCTGGGGCGGCGACATCGAGGCCTTGATCGCCCAGGGCAAAGCCAGGGGACTGTTCAAGCGCAAGACGTTCGTTTTCACGGTGGGCGAGATAACGGCCCACCGGATCGGCAAGAAGTTCCCGCCGGGACAGCTCGCCCGTGGTCCCTACGGATTGTACGCGGAGGGTATCGACACCCCGCTCAACAAGTGGTTCCGGAGCGAATACCGCAAGGCGTACAAGCAGCCGCCTTCGTCGCCGGCCTATCACTACGCCGATGGCATCGTGGCGGCCAAGTACGCTTACGACACGGCCATGAAGGCCAACGGCGGCAAGTTCCCGTCCACCGACCAGGTCATCAAGGCACTGGAGCACGCCACCTACGACATCCTGGCCGCCAAGGTCAAGATGTCCCTCGGCAAGGGGCATCAGGCGGTCACCTCGGACCGCTGGGGCTATGCCGAGTGGGACGATGCCAAGGGCGAGATCGTGGTCAAGGACGTGGTGGAGTTCAAGGCCGAGTGCGTGAACCCGCCGGAAGGGGTCAATGCGGCGGACTGGGTCAAGGGCGGCATGAAGGGCGCCAAGTGCGACTGAGCGGCGCTCCGGTTTAGTTTCTTCGTGACCCGGGCGCCGAAGTGCCGGCGTCCGGGTCCATCTTTATCCATTCCCGCTTACGGGGAGACCGTTGGATTTCGAGCTCCTACTCATCATCCTCGTCGACGGACTCGTCTACGGTTCGTACCTGTTCATGGTGGCCGTGGGCCTGACGGTCATCTGCGGGGTCCAGAAGCTCCTCAACGTCACCCACGGCGCGCTCTACGCCTTCGGCGCCTATCTGACGGCCACGCTGCTGATCCTCTATTTCCAGGTGGACTGGCCGCAGTTCGGCGCCTTCGCGGTGATGCTGTTCGCCGCACTCTTCCTCGGCGTGTTCTTCGGCGTCATCATCGAGCGCGGCCTGCTCCGCCATCTCTATCACGAGGACGAGCACATCATCGTGCTGGCGACGTTCGCGGCGTTCCTGGTGCTCGAGGACGTGCTGCTGCTGATCTGGGGCACGGACCCCTATCTCGCCCCGGAGCCCCTGGGCTTGCTGGGCTCGACGGAGATCGCGGGGCTTCCCTTCGACAACTACAGCCTGTCCATGGTGCTGTTGTCAGCCGTGGTGGCCGCGGTGCTCTGGTACGGCCTCAACCGGACCCAGTTCGGCAAGCTGCTCCTGGCGGTGATCTATGACCGCGAGCTGGCCCAGGCCATGGGGATCAACGTCAACCGGGTCTTTCTGCTGACCTTCATGCTGGGCTCGTTCCTGGGCGCACTGGGCGGCGCGTACCAGGCGCCGGCCATTTCGGTGCAGCCCGGCATCGGTGTGGAGGTGATCGTGCTCGCCTTCGCCGTGGTGGTCATCGGCGGCATGGGCAGCATTCCCGGCGCGCTGATCGGGTCGGTGATCGTGGGCGTGGCGCGGGCCTTCGCGGTGCACCAGGAGCCGGCCCTGGAGCTGTTCGTCATCTACATGATCATGGCCGCGGTGCTCATCGTCCGGCCGCAGGGGCTGTTCGCCCCCGCCAAGCCGAGAACCATATGACCTGGCGCCAGGACAAGACCCTCTGGGGCCTGACCCTCGGCCTCGCCGCGCTGCTGCTGCTCAACTTCGTGGTGCCGGACTGGTTCCGCTCCATCCTTACCCTTTCCCTGGCCCGGGGTTCGGTGGCGCTGGGTCTGCTGGTGCTGTGGCGCTGCGGGTTGATCTCCTTCGGCCACGCGCTCTACTTCGGCGTCGGCGCCTACACCGTGGGGCTGATGAGCCGGTACCTGGGAATCACCGATGCCTTCCTCACCATCGCCTGCGGGGTGGTGACGGCGGGCCTGCTCGCGTATGCCCTGGGGTTCCTGCTGCGGCAGTATCGGGGAATCTTCTTCGCCCTCCTGAACATGGCGTTCTCCATGATCCTCTATGGCGTGCTGGCCAAGCTCGAGGAGCTGGGGTCCACTGACGGCATAAGCCTGGAGACGACGACCTACCTCTGGTACGCGCCGCTGGGAGCGGAGAACAAGACCGCGCTGTTCGTGTTCGCGGTTATCCTGACCTGGGGGGTGGCGGTGCTGGTGCACCTCTACCTGCGCTCGACCCTGGGCAACATGACTACGGCGGTGCGCGAGAACGAGATCCGCCTAGGTTACCTGGGTTACTCGGGGGAAAGGGCGGTCCACGCCAAGTTCGTCATCTCCGGCCTCGTGGGAGGGTTCGGCGGCGCCATCGCCGCCCTGACCATCGGCCACGTGGACCCGGATTCCATGGTGTACTGGCCAGTGTCCGGGGACTTCGTCTTCATTGCCATCCTCAGCGGCACCGGAAACGTCGTCGCGCCCTTCATCGGCGCGTTGATGTACGAGCTGATCCGCACCTACGCCTTCGACAAGTTCCCCGAGATCTGGCAGCTCATCATGGGCGGGACGCTGCTCGCCATCATCATGTTCCTGCCCAACGGACTGTGGTCGCTGGTGGAAC
>JAPPHF010000056.1 GCA_028821115.1 Deltaproteobacteria bacterium
GGGCCGCTAGGCCTTGTCGCTCAGGGCGGGCTGCCCGGTGCCACCACCCCCACCAACACAACCCCCCCCCCCCCCCCCCCCCCCCCCCCCCCCCCCCCCCCCCACACTAGTGTCCTTCAGCGCAGCTTGAGCGTGCTCAACGCGAACAGCGCGCAAATGATCGACACGATCCAGAACCGCACGATGATCTGCGGTTCCGGCCAACCCTTCAGCTCATAGTGGTGGTGGATGGGCGCCATGCGGAAGACGCGTTTGCCGCGCAGCTTGAAGGACGCCACCTGCACGATCACCGACACCGCCTCCACCACGAAGACGCCCCCCACCACCACCAACAGAATCTCGTTCTTGCTGATGACCGCGAGGATCCCCAGAGCGGCTCCCAGACCCAGACTGCCGACGTCCCCCATGAACATCTGCGCCGGGTAGGTGTTGAACCAGAGGAAACCCAGGCCCGCGGCCACCACCGCGGCGCAGAACACCGTAAGCTCTCCGACCCGGGACACGTGGGGGATCTGCAGATACTCGGCGAACTTCACGTGGCCCGCGAGATAGACGATGAGCGCGTACGTGGCCGCGGCGGTCATCACCGGGCCGATGGCCAGGCCGTCGAGACCGTCGGTGAGGTTGACGGCGTTGGAGGCGCCCACCACCACCACCACCGCGAACGGGACGTACCAGAGTCCCAACTCCGGGCGTACGTTCTTGAAGAAAGGGACGGCGACGGTGCTGCTGAAATCTGGCTGTAGTAGTAGCACCACCGTCGCCGCCGAGGCCACGGCGATCTGGGGAATGAGCTTGCTCCACATGCCCAGTCCCCGGCTGCTCTCGCGCCGGACCTTGAGGAGGTCGTCGATGAGGCCGATGGCCGCGAAGGCCACCGTGACCGCGAGCGCCACCAGCACGTAAACGTTGGTAACGTCGCCCACCAGCACAGTGGACAACACCAGAGAGAGCACGATCAGGGTCCCCCCCATGGTGGGGGTGCCGGCCTTGCCGGCGTGGCGGTCCGGACCGTCGTCCCGAATCGGTTGCCGGATCTGCCACTCCTTGAGGGCGCGGATGAGATAAGGGCCGATGACGAAGGCCAGCAGCAACGACACGAGCGCCGCCAGCGCCGCGCGAAACGTGATGTAGCGGAACACGTTCAGGACCGGGAACGTGGTATGCAGCGGAAACAACAGAAGATACAGCACGACGCTACGCCCCCCCGTCCTTCATGGCCGCCAGGACCTTTTCCATGGCGGCGCCCCGCGAGCCCTTGACGAGGACCCAGTCGCCCTTGCGAAGCTCGGCCCGCAAGGCCGACCCCAGCTTCCGGTGACTCCTCGCAACGTGCACGGAGGTCCGCTGCATGCCCGCCGCCAGCGCCCCCTGCCGCATGTCCCGGGCGAAGCGGCCCAGCAGGTAGAGGGCGTCCAGCCCACTCGCCGCCGCGGCCTCGCCGACCTCGCGATGGCAGGCGGCCTCGTTGGCGCCCATCTCCCGCATGTCGCCCAGCGCGGCGACCCGGCGGCCTCTCCCCGGAATCGCCTTCAGCGCCGCCAGCGCCGCTTCCATGGAGGCGGGATTGGCGTTGTAGGCGTCGTTGATGATGCCGATGCCGTTCCAGCGCTCCACCTGCATGCGCATGGCCACCGGGCGCACCGCCTCGAGACCCGCGCGGATGGCGGCCATGTCCGCCCCGAAGGCGTGGGCCATGGCCGCGGCCCCGACCGCGTTGCGGACGTTGTGCATGCCGCACAGGCGCAGCCGCACCGGCTCCCGCACGCGGCCCAGGCGGAGGTTGAACCGCAACCGGCCGCCGGACAGCATCTCGGCGTCCTCGCCGCGAACGAAACCGCCGGTGCCGTAGGTCACCACCCGGCCCCGGAAAGCCCGGCTCTGGCGCACCACCCGGTGGTCGTCCAGGTTGACCACGGCGGTGCCCCGTGGATCGAGTCCGCGAAAGATCGCTCCCTTCTCCCGGGCCACGCCGGCGAGGGTTCGCAGTCCCGAAAGATGGGCGGGAGCCACCGAGGTGATGAGTGCGAGATCGGGGTCCGCAATGGCCGTCAGACGGCGGATCTCCCCCGGCCGGTTGGTGCCGAGCTCCACCACCGCCGCGCGTTCGTGTCCTCGAAGCCGCAGCAGGGTCAACGGCAACCCCACCAGGTTGTTGTAGTTGCCTTCGGTCTTGAGGACCTTGCCGCGCAACGGCCGGTCTTCCATGCGCGCGCGCTGCAGGATGGAGAAGAGCATCTCTTTTGTGGTGGTCTTGCCGTTGGACCCGGTGATGGCCAGAACCCGCGGCGCCGTCCTCCGGCGATGGAAGTGGGCGATGTCGCCCAAGGCCCGGAGCGTGTCACGCACGCGAATCACCGACACCGGCCCGGAACCGGCGACGTTCCGCTGCACCACCACGCACCCACCCCCGCGCCGCGCCACCTCGGCCACGAACACGTGACCGTCGCGCAACTCCCCGCGCAGCGCCACGAATACGCCGTCTCGTTCCACCTGGCGCGAATCCGTGCTGATGCGGCCGAACCGGCTCGCCGCACCATGCTGAACGATGGTGCCCTTGGCCGCTCGCGCCAGCTCTTCAATGGTCCAATCCATGGCCGAGCCTGCGTCAGCCGCCGACGCCGTGCACCTCTTCCCGCAAGACCTGGCGGTCGTCGAACCGAAGCCGCTGTTTTCCCACGATCTGGTAGTCTTCATGGCCCTTGCCCGCCACCAGCAGGACGTCGCCCCGGGTTGCCATGGACAGTCCGAGCCGGATGGCGGAACGCCGGTCGGGCTCGACCCGGTATCCGGCTTGCGGCGCGGCGGCGCCGCTGTCCCCGAGCCGTTTCATGCCCCGGCCGCGAACCCCTTCCTCGATGTCCCGAATGATCGCCAGCGGATCCTCTCCGCGCGGGTTGTCGGAGGTCAGCACGACACAGTCGCTTTCCGCCGCGGCGATCTCTCCCATGACGGCCCGTTTCCCGTGGTCCCGGTCGCCGCCGCACCCGAACACCGTGATCAGCCTCTCACGGGTCAACGCGCGCAGGGCGCGGATGACCTTGGCCAGGGCGTCCGGCGTGTGCGCGTAGTCCACCACCAGGGTGATCCCCAGGCTGTTGGGAACCCGTTCCAGCCGTCCCGGCACCCGCTCGAGGCGGGACAGCCCGGCCGCGATGGCTTCGGGGCCGAGGCCCAGGGCCCAGGCCGCTCCCGCCGCCGCGAGGATGTTCTCGAGGTTGATCTCTCCCATGAGCGCGGATTCGAACTCGATCCGCTGCTCCCCGCACGCCAGGGTCCCCTTCAACCCGTCGAGCCCGCTTTCGAAGGCCACGGGATGGATGTCCCGTTCCGGCGACCTGCCGTAGGTGAGGGTCGCAAGCCCGGCCTCCTCGGCCAGATGGGCCAGCTCCGGGCCGCGGGGGTCGTCGGCGTTGACGACCGCGAACGGTCTTTCCTTCACGCTGGCGGGCAGGCAGTCGGTGAACAGCCGCGTCTTGCTCGCGAAGTACGTCTCCATGTCGCGGTGATAGTCCAGGTGATCCCGCGAGAGGTTGGTGAACACCGCGCCGTCGAAGTCGAGCCCGTGCACGCGCCGCAGGTCCAGGGCGTGGGAGGACACCTCCATGGCGACGAACCTGACGCCCGCGGCCGCCATGTCGGACAGCAGTTCCTCGATGTCGATGGATTCCGGGGTGGTGAGCGGCGCCGGCCGCTGCCACCGGCCATAGCGCTGGCTGATGGTGCCGATGACGCCGCACGGATGGCCGGCGGCGGAGAAGATGGCGTCGAGCAGGTAGGTCACCGTGGTCTTGCCGTTGGTGCCGGTCACGCCCACGAGCACCAGGCCGCGGCTCGGACGCCCGAAGAACACCGCCGCGGCATGGGCCACGGCCTGCCGTGTATCCGGCACGCGTACGCACGCGGCCTCCGGTGAAACCGGCACGGATCGTTCCACCACCACGGCCGCCGCTCCCCGCCTGACCGCCTCCTCGACGTAGTCGTGGCCGTCGGCAGACTGTCCCGCCAGCGCGAAAAAGACGTAACCCTCGCGGACCCTGCGGGAATCACACGCTAGACCCTTGATGACGCGGTCCAAGGGTCCGCTTTGGTCCCGGATATCCGGCGTATGCAGGAGGTCCCGAAGGAGCATCGACTTCAATCCTTCAACGTCAGCACGAGGCGCCCGCCGGCGCCGTCGAACCGCTGATCCACCACGTATCCGTGGCCGCGGAGAACCACGGAGAACCTGTGCTGCTTGGCCTTGTTCACCGCCTCCCGCATGCTGAGGCCGATGAGACTCGGGCGGCCGCCGCGGGCGGATTCGCGCTGCCGCGGAGCCTTCCCGGACACCCGGATGACACCCCCGTCCTTCCCCGAGGGCACTTCCGGAAGGAGCCGCCGGCTCGGAGTCACCCCGAGGGCATGGAGCGCGGGAGCCGCGATCCGCCGGAACAGCGGGGCGGCGACCACGCCCCCGTACACGTTGACCGTGGGCTCGTCCACCAGCGTCAGAAGCACGAAACGCGGCTCGCTCGCCGGTACGAAGCCGACGAAGGAGGCGACCCGCTTGGTCTTGGAGTAGCCCCCCTTGACCCGGTCCGCCTTCTGGGAGGTGCCGGTCTTGCCCGCCGTCTCGAACCCCGCCAGGGCGGCGCGGGTGCCGGTGCCGCCCTCCGCCACCACGCCCTTGAGGATGTCCGCCACCGTGCGGGCCGTGGCCCTGGAGACCACTCGTCGCACCATTTCAGGCAGGTTCTGCAACAGGACCCTGCCGTCCTCGTCCACGACGCGATCGACGATGAACGGCTTCATGAGCAGACCGCCGTTGGCGATGGCGGAGAAGGCCATGACCATCTGCAGAGGAGTCACCGCCACGGACTGCCCGAAAGAGGCCGCGGCGAGGTCGATGCCGTACCACGCGTGGTGCGGCCGCACCTTTCCGGCCACCTCGCCCGGCAGATCGACGCCGGTCTTGTCGCCGAAGCCGAACCGCCGGATGTAGCGGTGGTAGCGCTCCTTCCCGAGTTTGTGGGCTACCTTGACCACGCCGATGTTGCTGGAATGCTGGAGCACCTTGGCGAAGGACAGCCAGCCGTACTCCTTGAAATCGTGGATGGTGCGGCCGCCGTACCGATAGCGCCCGAACTCGCAGAAAATCAGGTCCTCCCGTCCCACCACCTGTTCCTCGAAGGCGGCCGCGGCGAACACCGCCTTGAAGACCGAGCCGGGTTCGTAGGTGTCCGTGATGGCGCGGACGCGCCACCGCTCCCGATCCTGGTTGCGGAACTGGTTGGGGTTGAAGAACGGGTAGCTCGCCAGGGCCAGGATCGCCCCGGTGAAGGGGTCCACCATCACCACGGTGCCGCCCTTGGCGCGATACCGGTTCACGGTGGCTTCCAGGTGCTTTTCGGCGAGATGCTGCAGCGTGGTGTCGAGGGTCAGGCGCACATCCGCCCCGGGGCGGATCTTGAGGTCGTCCATGCCGGTGACCAGGACGCGGCGCCCCAGGGCATCCCGCTCCACCACCGAGGAGCGGGGCTTGCCGCGTATGTGGCGGTCGTAGCTACGTTCGACCCCTTCCAGCCCTTGCGCGTCCCTTCCCACCAGACCCAGCGCCTGTCCGGCGAGATGACCCTGTGGGTAGTAGCGTTTGGGCTCGTGGTACAAGCCGACTCCCTCGAGCTTCAGGGCCCGGATGCGTTGCGCCTCGCGCGGCGTCACCTGCCGCTTGAGCCACACGAACGGCTTGTCGGAGGTGACCTTGCGGCGCACGTCCCTGGGCTTCAGTTTCAGGGCGCGCGCCACCGCCGGCACCAGCTTCTTGGGGGACTTGACCCGCCGCGGCCTGACGTAAACCGATTTGGACTCGACGCTGATGGCCAAAGCGTCTCCGTTCCGCGTCAGGATGGTGCCGCGCTTGGGCACGAAGATCTGTTCCTGGAGATGCTGCCGCTCGCCCAGCCTTGCCAACCTGGCGCCGTCGAAGGCCTGGAGTTGGATGGCCCGTAGCGCCACCGCCAGCAGCAGCGCCAGCAGCAGACCACCGGTCAGCCGGAGCCGGAACCGCAGGTTCGCGGAAGGGCCCTGTGGCCGTGTCTTGGTCACGGCAGTCTCACCACCTGTCCGGTCTCGGGGTCCCTGAGCCCCAGACGTCTCCGCGCCATGGCCTCCAGACGCTCGGGCGCGGTCAGGGTCGCCATCTCCAGCTTCAACTCCCGATTCGTCTGCTCCAACCGGCGCTCCAGCTTGGCGCCGGTGGAGAGCACGTACCCGAGTTGCACGACGCGCAGGCGCTGCCACACCAGCAACAGGGCCAACGCCACAAGGAGGCAACTCAGCACTACGGGCAACAGGGCGCCTCGGCGACCTGTTTCGGGCGTCACATCGGCTACCTGCTGGTTGTCGAGAACGCCTGCCCCATCGGTCGGTTCTCGCCGGGAAAACAACAATTTCCCCTCCTCACCCGCGCGAGCGGAGTTCATCACAACCTTTCAACCGCCCGAAGCCTGGCCGAGCGTGCCCTGGGGTTGGCCCGGACCTCCTCCTCGCTCGCCACCCGCGGTCTTTTCGTGATGGCGGTGGCCTTGCGGGCCCAACCGCAGACACACGCGGGGACGCGCGGGGGACAGACACAGTCGAGTCCCCAGCGGCGAAACGCGCGCTTGACCAGACGGTCCTCCAGCGAGTGGAACGAAATGATCACGAGGCGCCCCTTGGCACACAACAACTCGTACGCCGACTCGAGAAACTTCTCGAGACTCTCCAGTTCGCGGTTCACCGCGATGCGCACCGCCTGAAACGTCCGGGTAGCGGGATGGGTCGCAGGCCTGCCGGCCCTCCGCGGCCGCCCGGGCGAACCGCCCATGGCCCGGGCCACCGTCTCGGCAAGTTGACGCGTCGAGTCGATGGCCTCCTTGCGGCGGCGGGCGTCGATGGCCGAAGCTATCCGGTGCGCCCGCGGCTCTTCACCGAAGTCGCGGATGATCTGTTCCAGCTCGACCACCGGCAGGCTGTTCACCAGCTCATGCGCGTCCACCGGACGGCGCCGATCCATGCGCATGTCCAGTCTGGCGTCGCTCTGGAAACCGAATCCGCGTTCCGGAGTATCGAGTTGGTGGGAGGACAGGCCCAGGTCCAGCAACAAGCCGTCCACGCCCAGCCAACCCACTTCGTCCAAAACCTCCCGCGCCCCGTCGAATCCCGACCGGCGCAACGTTACCCGCTCGCCGAAATCGGCCAGGGCGCTTCCGGCGGCGGCAATCGCCTGGTCGTCGCAATCCAGCCCCAGAAGGGTGCCGTCAGGGGAAGACAGGCGCAGGATCTCTCCCGCGTGTCCGCCTCCCCCCACGGTTGCGTCGAGGTACCTTCGCGCCGGCTTCGGCGCGAGGATCTCGAGCACCTCGCGAAGCATCACGGGCTGGTGTGCATAGCTCATGCGACCGGTATTTCAATGACAGGTAGCCGCGCCCTCCCAATCGTCGTCGAAGCTCTCGATGGCGTCGTCCAGGGATGCGTAGAACTCGAAGATCCCGTCCATGCCCACGACGCGGAATATGTCCTTCAGATGGGGGTGCATGCCCGAGAGCTTCAGGTCGCCGTTCATCTCGCGCAACAGCCTCAGGCGGTCAAGCAGCACGCCGATGCTCAGGTAGTTGATGTGGTCGACCGCCTTGAGGTTCAGAACGACCTTGAGACGCTCCTTCTCGATCAGGCCTCCGATCAGGTCCTTGATCCGCACCATTTCGCGGAGGTCGATATCGCCGTTCACATCGATCACGGCAATATCCTGAATGGGCTTCCTGTCGAGTCCGATCATGGATCGCTCCTTTCTTCCGGCGCCCCTCGGCACTACAAGCCCAGGTCCGAGAACGAATCCGGATCTTCCATGAGTTGCTCCTCGGCCTCCGTAAACACCGTGTCCCACGCGTCCTTGTCCCAGATGCGAAACTTCTCCCCGGCCGACACCAGCATCACGTCACGTTTGAGGTCGGCGTACTTGCGTAACGTGGGCGGGATGAGGATGCGGCCGTGAGGGTCCACCGCGCATTCCGTCGCCCCGCCGAGGTAGTAGGTCTGAAACCGCACCATTCGCGCATCGAACTTGGGCCTCTGGCGAACCGCCTCCTCCAGGGCCAGCCACTCGTCCAGCGGATAGACGTCCAGGCAGCGCTTGGAGCTGACGACGAAATTTGTGATAATGAGACGTTCGTCGCCTTTGCCCAGGAGGACTTCGCGATACTTGGCCGGAATGCTCAGGCGACCCTTGGTATCGACCGTATGCTCGTATCTGCCGCGAAACATGGGTGACACTCTATGGGAATTTATCCCACTTTATCCCACAAAACGGCAATATAGCCAGAGCGTTTCGTGCCTGTCAACACAAAAACGTCATATTTCGAACCAGGAATATGGCGGCCAAATCCGCCTAAAAAATCCCAGCGTTGACTACATCTGGTTGTTGGATGGGCCGTGTGGAGCGGGTGGACTACAAGATGTAGGTTTCCCGGAAACGGCGAACACACCTCGCCGCGACCATGGCGCGAGGGTCATGGAGGGGTCCAAAACGGGTTGGAAGGGGATCCGGTCCAGGTTTCGGCGGGAGATGGGGCCAGCGGATCGGTAAGCCGGATTCTGTTCTGCTTCCCAACAGGAAGCGGGACGGTCATTCATCTAGCCCCGTGATTGCTCGCGGGGTCCAGCGACCTTACCCGAGGGCTTCAGGCGGACGACCCAACCCTCCTATTTGGTCTTGCTCCGGGTGGGGTTTACCAAGCATCCGCCATCACTGGCGGACCGGTGAGCTCTTACCTCGCCTTTTCAACCTTACCCGAGGGCCCGGTGAAGCCGGAACCCGCCGGGCGGTGTGTTTTCTGTGGCACTTTCCCCCGATCGCTCGAGGCCGCCGTTAACGGCCACCCTGTCCTGTGGAGTCCGGACTTTCCTCCTCCGCGACGAACGCGGAAGCGACCGTCTGATCCGCTGTGCCCGGATTCAGTTTCGCGGTTACAGGGGGACGTTGCAACCCCTGCTGCCTGGTAGATGCCGATTTATTGCTGCCCGTCCTGCCCTGGGGCGGGAGGGTTGTAGAAGAGGATCCTTTGGCAGCTGGGGCACAGGATCACGCGCTCGTTGCGCTGGACGTCGTTCCATAGCTGGGGCGGGATATTCATGTAGCAGGCCTGGCAAATGGCCGAGGACACCGACACCACCGCGGTGCCCCCGCGGCGGTCGAACAGCAGTTCATATCTCCCCATGAGATCACCGTTGAGACGCGACGCGGTTTCTTCGCGGGCCTGCCGCGTCTGGGCGATCTTGTCCTCGATTTCGGCGATCTCTCCCTCCAGGGGCCCCTTCCGCTCGGTCCATTCCGCCTGGAGCCCGCTCAATTCCTCCTCTTTCTGCTTCAGGACGCCCTCTTGCTCCTCCAGGTCGGTCATCACCTCGAGCAACTCCTCCTCGAGGATGGAGTTGGACTCCTTGATCTGTGCGATCTCCCGCTGAAGCGCCTGCAACTCCTTGATATTCTTGACGTGGCTCATGCGCATGCGCTTGTCCGTCGCCTTCCTGTTGGCATCCGTCACGGTCTGTTCCTTGCCGCGCCGAACCGCTTCCCTTTCCTGCCAAGCCTCCCTGAGCGTCCTGACTTCCGTTGCCAGCCGGGCGATTTCATTCTCACGCGTTGCGATTTCCTTGCGGCGTTCCGATTGCGCGTCCCTGTGTTTTTTCACTTCCAGATCGATGCCCTGAAGTACCGCCAAGGTCTCCAACTGCTCCTGCAACACGTTTACCCTCCCGTTGCCGGACGCGAAACAAAAAAAGAACCGCACCGGCGGGTGCAGTTCTTTCCATTACGGTCTCGGCTTTCTGATCGTGTCCGATAGTGCCCTACATTCATGCTTGGATCGTATGGTATCTATATTCCTTTTGTTTGTCAAAGGGCCGGGCCATGTATGTTAGCGCAAAGCGATAATGTCCCCTTTTCAACAAAGCTAAGATGTCCCCTTT
>JAPPHF010000191.1 GCA_028821115.1 Deltaproteobacteria bacterium
TCTGCAATCTGGACTGCGTCTACTGCTACTACCTCCAGAAGGAAGACCTCTACCCCGAGACGAAGTCGTTCCGCATGGCGAGCGACGTGCTGGAGGACTATATCTCGCAGCACATCCAGGCCTGCCCGGATCCCGTCATCGACTTCGCCTGGCATGGCGGCGAGCCCACCATCCTGGGCCTCGACTACTTCCGGGAGGTGGTCGGGCTGCAGCGCAAGCACTGCCCGCCGGGCCGCAAGGTGCGCAACGGAATGCAGACCAACGGGGTCCTGCTGGACGACGAATGGTGCCGGTTCTTCGCCGAGGAGGGCTTCTCCATCGGCCTCAGCATCGACGGCCCGGAGAAGCTCCACGACGAGTACCGCGTCACCAAGGGGCAGCAGCCCACCCACCGCAAGGTGGTGCAGGCGTACAGGCGGCTCAAGGCCCACAAGGTGCCCTGTGACGTGCTGTGCGTGGTGCACGCCGGCAACGTCGGCCATCCCACCACCGTGTACCGCTACTTCAAGAGCCTCGGCGCGGACCACCAGCAGTTCATCCCGCTGGTGGAGCGGATGCCCGGGGACGCGGCGGTGGGTCCCCGCAGCGTGCCGGCGGAGGCCTTCGGCACCTTCCTGTGCGCCATCTTCGACGAATGGATCCGCAATGACGTCGGCCGGGTGACCATCCAGATCTTCGACGAGGCGGCCCGAACCGGCCTGGGTATCGAGCATGCCCTGTGTATCTTCCGCGAAACCTGCGGCGACGTGCCGGTGGTGGAGCACAACGGCGACTTCTATTCCTGCGACCACTACGTGGACCCGGGCTACCACCTCGGCAACATTCGCGACACCTCCCTGGCGCGCATGATCGACAGCGACGCCCAGCGGCAGTTCGGCCGCGACAAGTGGACCTCGCTGCCGCGCTACTGCCGCGAGTGCGAGGTGCGCGCCCAGTGTAACGGCGGCTGCCCCAAGGACCGGTTCATCAAGACCCCGGACGGCGAGGACGGCCTCAACTACCTCTGCGCCGGCTACAAGAAGTTCTTCATCCACAGCCGCGAGCACTTGAGCACCATGGCCGGCCTGTGGCAGGCCGGCGAGCCCATGGAGAAGGTCATGCGCCTGGTGCGCGAAGCGGACGCCGTCGCCCGCCCCACCGCCGGCCGCAACGACCCCTGTCCCTGCGGCAGCGGCCGCAAGTACAAGCGCTGCTGCATGCCCCGATAGCCTTCCGCCACGCCTCCGTGGCGGAGTCGCCCGGCCTTAGTTGAGGGTGCGTGAACCCGAACTGGGGGGTGCGGCCGCGCCGTCGCCGAACTCCAGGAGGCTGATGAGGATGTTTTGCCGGTCCTCCACGGAGCCGGCCTCCAGGAGCGCCTGCTTCTCCGACGGGTGGAAGGGCATGGCGACTCCCAGGAAGTTGACCAGATCGGCGTCCGACACGGGCTCGAGCTGCCCCAGGTCGATGGCGAGGCCGTGGCCCTGCGCGTAGCTGTCCAGCGCCCGCGTCAGGCGCTGGCGGTCGATGGTCCCGGTTTCCGTCTCCCCGAGGTCGGCGAAGCAGTCGTAGTCCGGCAGCACGCGGCGGTAACCGCGTTCGAGAGACAACTCCTCCTTGACGCGAAACCGGCTTATGCCGCGAAGCTGCACCATGTAGCGGCCGTCGGGGGCTTGCTCCCAGCGCTCGATGTGTCCGGCGCAACCGACGGGGTAAAGCTCGGGCGCGCTGCGCTCGGCGCCGGGTTGGGGCCGGTTGTCGTTCTGGGGAACGAAGGGCTGGATCATGCCGAAGACGCCCTCCGCCTCGAGCGCGTCGTGCACCATGTTCCGGTAGCGGGGTTCGAAAATGTGCAGCGGAAGCCGCGTGCCGGGCAGCAGCAGCACGCCGGTAAGCGGAAACACGGAAAGGATCTCCGGCAACGAGACGGATTCGGTTTTGTCTTCCATGCTGACCCTCCTTCCCTGATTATAGGGCCGCTTCCCTTGCCGTCAACCGGCTCACTCGTAGGCGTCGTAGATGCCGTCGAACTTGGCCAGCTTGAAGCGGACCATGTTGCGGGCCGCGTGCTCGACCACGCGGCGGTCCCGCTCGGTGGTGCAGTACCGCTCGACGACCCGCGCCGCTAGCGCCGTGTGCTCCTGGTCCGCGACGGCGTGCACCGTGAAGAACTCCCGGTCGTGGTCGTTGATCCCGTATTCTCCTCCGGCCAGGCAGGCGTCGAACTCCGCCGCGTAGCGCCCCACCATGCTTTCGTTCACCAATGCGCTCGTGCGGCTTTCGGCGGGCGAGCCCAGGAACATGCCCCGGAGTATGGCGGCGGCGTGGGCCTGGCATTCGAAGATGGGCAGGGCCTCGTCGAAGTCCTCATCGGTCAGGCCGATGGCGAGGCCGAACCGCTTCATGAGGTCCGGGTGGGTCTGTTCCTCCGTGAAGGCGTGGAGGAACAGGTCGTAGAGCTCCTGGTTGTGGGCGTTCTTCGCCATGCACAGGGTGAAGCCCTTGTTGATGGCGACGTTGAGTAGATAGTGCTGAAGGGCGAAGCCCTGGAGCCTGGAAGTCGACAGCGTGCCGTTGCGCAGGTCGGTAAAGTACCGTCCCGTCATCAGCCGTTGGATTCCGGGGGCGATGATCTCTTCGACAACCGAGGCTACAAAGGTACGCGATGTCACGATGCTTCTCTCGACCGCGGACTCGTCGGAACGATGACGCAGGACACTATGGAATCGTCGCGCCGCTGTCAAGGATCGGCCGCGCGGTTGAAGCGGGACGCGAAACAGTGAATAGTAACAGGCGTGCCGTGCCGGGGCCCGCGGACGGCCCGCGACTGAAAGGAGCGCCATCATGTGGAAGGGATTCAAGGTCATTGACGCGGACGCGCACATGCACGAGCCGCAGTACCTCTGGGAGCGGTACGTCGAGCCCGCCTACCGGGATCAGGTGCCCAAGGTGGCGTTCATGGACGGGGCCTTCATGGTCTATGAGCCGGACGGGCGGATCATTCCTAAGACCGAGAAGCAGCCGAAGCTGCCGGCCACGGCGTGGGCCGACATGGAGGCCAAGTACGGCGACGGCTATCGCACGTGGTGGTCCGCGGAAACGCGGCTCAAGGACATGGACACGCACGGATGGGATGTCCAGGTTCTGCTGCCCACCGGCAACAACGGCAACTTCGCCTACCGGGTGGCGCTGAAGGACGCCAAGCTCGGCGCCGCCATGTGCCGCGCGTACAACAACTGGTGCCGGGACTACTGCGACGCCGACCCCAAGCGCCTCAAGTTCGTGGCGGTGCTTCCGGGATCGGATACCGACGCCATGCTGGTGGAGGCCCGCAGGGCGGTGGAGGAGTTGGGGGCCGTGTCCGTACGGAACCCGTTCCTGCCCGAAGGCCGCTGGCTGCACGAGCCCGAATACGACGCGCTGTGGGGCCTGGCGTGTGAGCTGGACTTCCCCATCTCCGTTCACGGCGAATACCGTCAACGCCGGTTCCACCCGTTCGCCGGCGGCAACCGCGGCAACGTCGACGACCGCGACATGCAGATGTTGGCGCTGCGCGGCCTCGACCACGCCCTGGGCTTCCCGTGCGACAACATGGCCACCATGGGACAGTTCATCTTCACCGGCATCCTGGAGCGTTTCCCCAAGCTGCGGCTGGGGATCCTCGAGTCCAACGTCGGCTGGGTGCCTTTCTGGCTCGGACGGATGGACGAGCACACCCACGGACGCAACAGCGTCATGGGCAACGCGGTGGAGCGTCTGCCGATGCTGCCCAGCGAGTACTTCAAGCGACAGATCACGGTGACCTGCGACAGCGACGAGAGCGCGCTGTCCTACGCGGTGGACCATCTTGGCGGCGACAACATCGCCTGGAACACCGACTACCCGCATCCGGATGCGCCGCGGCCGGAGAAGGCGCTGCCCGATCTGGACGCGCAATCGATTACGGACGAGGCCAAGGGCAAGATCCTGTGGGACAACGCCGTGACGCTGTTCGGTTCGCGGATCCTCGAGTAACCGATGGACGAGATCCGATTCGTAGACACCACGTTGCGCGACGGCCACCAGAGTCTCTGGGCCGAGCGGATGACCACCGGCATGATGCTGCCCGTGGCCCGGACCATGGACGAGGCCGGGTTCGACGCCATCGAGCTCATGTCCGCCTCCCACCTGAAGAAGTGTGTCCGCGAGCTCAAGGAGGATCCGTGGGACCGGGTGCGGATGGTGGCGGAGCGCGTCACCCGCACGCCGTTGCGGCTCATGGCCGGCCGGGTCAACGCGTTCGAGATCACGCCGGTGTCGGTGTACGAGCTCTTCATCGAGCGGATGGCCGCCAACGGCATCCGGCAGGCGCGCATTTCCGAGGAGTGGAACGAGCTGGAGGGGTGGGAGCGCAAGGTGAGCATCGCGCGCAAGAACGGCCTCCAGCCCATCGTCAACCTGATCTACTCGGTGTCGCCGAAACACACCGACGAGTACTACGCGCGGAAGACCCGCGAGGCCGCCTCCCTGGGAGTCCCGTACCTCTGCCTCAAGGACCCCGGCGGCCTGCTCACCCCCGAGCGCACCCGCACCCTGGTGCCGATGATCTTCGAGAACGCCAGCGGCATCCCGGTGGAGCTGCACACCCACTGCACCACCGGGCTCGGGCCGCTTTGCTGCCTGGAGGCGGTGAAGCTCGGCATCCGCACGGTCAACACGGCGGTTCCGCCGCTGGCCAATGCCTCCTCGAACCCGTCGGTGTTCAGCGTCGCCGCCAACCTTCGCGCCCTGGGCTACGCCTGCGCGGTGGACACGGACGCGCTGGAGGAAGTATCGGAGCACTTCACCAACGTGGCCCGGCAGGAAGGCTTTCCCATCGGCGCCCCGGTGGAATACGACTATGCTCAGTACCAGCACCAGGTCCCGGGCGGAATGATCTCGAACCTCCGCCATCAGCTCGCGAAGGTGGGCCTTGAAGACAAGGTGGATGAGGCGTTGGAAGAGGTGGTGCGGGTGCGGGCCGATCTCGGCTACCCCATCATGGTCACGCCGCTCTCGCAGTTCGTCGGCAGCCAGGCCGCCATCAACGTCATCGTCGGCGAACCCTACCGCGAGGTCACCGACCAGATCATCCAGTACGCGCTCGGCCTTTGGGGTCGGGAAGGCGCCGAGACCATGGACCCCGACGTCAAGCACAAGATCCTGGACCGGCCCCGCGGCAAGGAGATGGCCGAGTGGGAGCCGCCGGACCTCACCATCGAAGAGGTGCGGCGCAAGCTCGGCGGCCCGGGGGTGACCGACGAGGAGCTGCTGCTCCGGTGGATGCTCAGCGAAGAAGAGATCGCCGCCATGCGCGCCGCCGGTCCGCCGCGGGAATACCTGAGCGCTAGGCTGCCCATGGTGGCACTGATGGAGCGGCTCACCGACCGCGGCCGCTACGTCGGCATCCAGGTGCGCCGTCCCGGGTTCTCGTTGTCGTTGCAGCGGGGCGACGCATGATTGCTCGGGATCACGTGTGCGCTCTCTCCCGTCATTCTCGCGAAAGCGGGAATCCAGGGGTAGGGCGGGGCTGCGGGCGTGATTCCCCATCTGGCGGGAAGGAGAACATATGCCGGACCTCATAACACTCGGACGCTCGGTGGGTGAGCTGCTCAAGGAGAAGAACCAGACCGTGGCGGTGGCCGAGTCCTCCACCGGCGGCCTGATCTCCGCGGCGCTGCTGGCGCTACCCGGAGCGTCGGCCTATTTCGTCGGCGGCGGCGTCATCTACACCCGGCACGCCCGGGCGGGGCTCCTGATGATGCCCGAGAGCGAAGTGACGGTCCGCGGCAGCACCGAGCCCTACGCGCTCAACGCGGCGCGGCTGATCCAGGGCCGGCTGAACACCACCTGGGGTCTCTCGGAAAGCGGCGCCACCGGCCCGACCGGCAACCGCTACGGCGACGCCGCAGGCAACAGTTGCATGGCCGTCGTCGGACCGGTCGAGAAGGCCATCACCATCGAGACCGGCGATTCGGACCGGGAAGCCAATATGTGGGCCTTCACGAAGGCCGCCCTGACGCTTCTGGAAGACGCGCTACGGCAGGGTTAGCGGCCCGTGGAATGGAGGTTCGGATAGACACGGCGACGGGAGAAGCCCCATGACCTCCAGGGAGGATCTCAAGGCCGAAGCTTGCCGGGTCATCGACGCCCGCAGGCAGGAGATCGTTGACCTGGGCGAGACCATTCTGCGCAACCCGGAGACGGGTTTCAACGAGAACAAGACCGCGGACCTGATTGCCACGCGGCTTCAGGGGCTCGGCGTCGAGCCTCAGCGAGGCCTGGCCATCACCGGCGTCAAGGGTCGGCGCGACTGCGGCGGACCGGGTCCGAGCCTGGCTATCCTGGGAGAGTTGGACGCGCTCGTGGTGCCGGACCACCCCCATGCCGACCCTCGAACCGGCGCGGCCCATGCCTGCGGGCACAACGCGCAGGTGGCGGGGATGGTGGGCGCGGCCATGGGGCTCCTGTCCGCCGCGGTGTTGCCGGAGCTCAGCGGGTCGCTGGTGTTCTTCGCCGTTCCGGCCGAAGAGATGATCGACGTCGACGGGCGCATGCGTCGCAAGGCGCGCAACGAGCTTGAGTTTCTCTCGGGCAAGGCGGAACTCATCCGGCTCGGGCACTTCGACGATGTCGACCTGGCTATGATGTTCCACACCAAGACCGACACCCTCGCCTCCCACGTCGCGCGGTCCTCTAACGGCGCCATCATCAAGAAGATCCGCTTCCTCGGCAAGGCCGCGCACGCTGGCGGGAGCCCGCAGAAAGGCATCAACGCTCTCAACGCCGCCAATCTGGCCATGACCGCCATCGCCTACCAGCGCGAGACCTTCTACGACGACGACACCATTCGCATTCATCCCATCATCACCCGGGGCGGCGACGCCGTGAGCGTGGTGCCGGCGGAGGTTACCCTGGAGACCTTCATTCGCGGCAAGACCCTCGAGGGCATCCTCGACGCCAACCGCAAGGTGGACAACGCGCTGCGGGGCGCCGCCACGGCGGTGGGTGCAAGCGTGGAGATCACCACGGTGCCGGGTTACCTGCCTCAGACCAACAACGAGACCATGGCCCGTCTGTGGGGCGAGAACGCCGAGCAGGTGTTCGGCGCGGGCCAGTTCGCGCTCGGCACGGAGCACCGCACCAGCAGCACCGATTTCGGCGACCTCGCCCACATCATGCCGGCGGTGCAGCCCTATGTTGCCGGCGCCGCCGGTGGCGGCCATACCAACGGCTACCTGCTGGTGGACCAGGATTCGGTCTACGTGAAGTCGGCGAAGCTCCTGGCCATGACCGCTATCGACCTGATGCACGATGGCGCCGGAGCGGCACAGCGGGTCCTCCGGGAAGACAAGCCCCGGATGACGAAGCAGCAGTACCTGGACTATCAGCGCAAGCTCGATGCGACGCAGGTGTTCGAGCCCGACAGTCGCTAGTTGGGGTCGCGTGGGGGTTTGCGGGTGGTTTGACCCTGACAGGAACGGGAAAGGAGTTGCAAATGGGTAACGTAGCTGGTCCGGCGGGTATCAGGAGGATACTAGGTGCCGCGACGCTTCTGGGGGTGGCGCTGCTGGTTTTCTCTACCGCGGCGCACGCCGAGCGGGGGAGCGGCCTCTACCTGGCCGCGGATCTGGGCATGGCCTCGAGCTCCACCTCGGACCTCAAGTCGGGGGGCACGAGAGGCAAGACCGACTTCGGTTCCGCATTGGGATACAGCGCGGCCGTCGGCTTCGGCTGGGGCCCGCTACGGATGGAGGGAGAGGCCTCCTGGCGGGAAACCGACATCGACTCCATCGAGTACACCCGGTTCAGCGTGGCCGGCCAGGATCTCCCGCAGGACGTCGTCAGAGACATCAACAACGCGGTGGACTTGAAAGGGAGCCGCGCGACGTTGAGTCTCATGGCCAACGCCTGGTACGACCTGGACGTCGGCATCGGTTTCACGCCGTATTTCGGCGGCGGTCTCGGTATCCAGTATGTGAGATACGAGATCGATCGGCCGCGCGATTTGTCGAGATTCGAGCCGGAGGTAGTCAGCGCCGCCAGAACCATCGGCGGCGACGACGGGGACTGGGTGCTTGCCTACCAGATCGGCGGCGGAGTGGCATATCGGCTGATGGAGTCCCTGGTGGTTCAGGTGGGCTATCGGTACATGGGCGCGGGCGATCCCAAGCTCACCTCGCTCTCCGATTCCTCGGCCAAGTCCGAGGCCGGCAACCACGTCTTCCGGGCGGGTATCCGTATCGGGTTCTAGTCCGCATCCCGACCTTCCGATTCCGGGGTTCCATGCTCGGGGTTCGCCATGAACGAGCGCCAGGCGTCCCAGTACGGCTCTCCGCCCGCGAGGTAGGTATCGTTGTGCCCAGATCCGCCAATGACGTGGAAGCGCTTGGGCGGGTTGGCCAGCTCGAAGAGCCGCCGCCCCTGAGCGAGGGGGACGATCTCGTCAGCGTCCCCATGAAGGATCAACACCGGGATCCTTACCTGGGGAAGGTATTTGAGGTTGTCGAACTCCTGGGAAACCAGCCAGCTCACGGGAAGGAAGGGGAAGACCGTCCTCCCCATGGCCACCAGGCTCTCGAAGGGTGATTCGAGTATCAGACCGCGGGCCGCGGCGCCCTCGGCGACGATGCGGACCACGACGGACGCGCCGAGAGAACGCCCGAAGAGAAATATCCGCTCCGGCGGCACGCGCCGGCGCAGCCAGGCGTACGCGCCCCGGGCGTCTTCATACAGGCCCGGCTCCCAGGGCTTTCCCTCGCTCCTTCCGAAGCCCCTGTAGTCGAACAGGAAGACTCCCGCTCGCAGTCCCGTGTGGATCACGGCGATGTTGTGAGCCCGGTGGGAGAGGTTGCCCGCGTTGCCGTGCGCCCAGAGCAGCACGGGGCGGTCCGGGCCGGGGGGTTCCACGTACCAGCCGTGCAGGCGGACGCCGTCCCTGGCCTGGAAGCGCACGTCCTCGAAGGGTACGCCGTGATCAGCGGGGGTGGCCTCGATCTTCGGGAGCGGGTGGTAGAGGAAGAAGTTCTCGAGGAAGCCGGTAAAGCTCATCAAAAGGACAGCCGGGATGGAGTAGAGGACGAGTCGCCCCCGTGTCGATGGGCGGAACAATGCTCGTCAAGCCCCGTCTACTTGAGAAGCCTGCTACCCGGGCAACACGGAGAGCACCGCGCGGCTTGTCTCGGACCTCGCGCCGACGCTACCGGTTCTCCGCCTTGTCAAAGTATTCCCGCGTCACCTTGAACACCATGGGTGCCAGCAGCAACAGGCCGATGAGGTTGGGCACCGCCATCAGCCCGTTGAGGGTGTCCGAGAGGTTCCAGACAAAGGCCACCTTGACGTTGGCGAAGGTCAGGGCCGCCAGTACCCACAGCCCGCGATAGATCATCAGACTTTTCTCGCTGAACAGGTACTGCCAGCAGCGCTCCCCGTAGTAGGACCACCCGAGGATGGTGGTGAAGGCGAAGACCGCCAGCGCTATGGTGACGATGTAGCGTCCGCCCGTCACGGTGCTTTCGAAGCCCGCGGACGTGAGCACCACCCCGGTGAGGCCGCCGCCGTCCGCGCCCGTCAACGTCCACGCGCCCGAGGTCAGGATCACCAGCGCCGTCATGGAGCAGACCACGATGGTGTCGATGAAGGTCCCCAGCATGGCGATGACGCCCTGCCGCACCGGGCTGTTGGTCTGCGCCGCCGCGTGGGCGATGGCCGCCGACCCGAGCCCGGACTCGTTGGAGAAGACGCCCCGCGCCACGCCGAAGCGCACGGCCGCGGCCACCGCCGCGCCTGCGAAGCCCCCGGCCGCCGCGGCCGGCGTGAAGGCGTGGGTGAAGATCAGCGCGATGGCGGCCGGCACCGCGGTGATGTTGATGATGATGATCAGCAGGGCGGCGCCGATGTAGAGCACGATCATGGCCGGCACCAGCTTGCCTGCGACCTCGCCGATGCGCTGGATGCCGCCGATCACCACCACCGCGACCAGCGCCGCGA
>JAPPHF010000141.1 GCA_028821115.1 Deltaproteobacteria bacterium
GACGGCGAAAAAGACCCGCAGATTATGCTGCGAATTAACCAGACACCACACTAGTTACCTTTCCGGTCGGTGCCACGAGGGTCTCCCTCCCTGCCGGTCGGGTTAGCCGAAGTTCAGTTCATCACCAAACCACCGTTGACATTGAGCGTGTACCCGGTGATGTAGGTGTTCTCGGGACTCACGAGGAAGTAGAAGCCCTCGGCGATGTCCTCCGGCTGGCCGGTGCGTCCCATGGGGATCAGCGGCTTCCATGCCTCCCGGGACCCGGGGGCGGCGTGGGCCAGGACCCGGGGCGTGTCCGTGGGGCCGGGGGCCACGACGTTGACCAGGACGCCGTAGGGCGCCAGCTCCTGGGCCAGGGACTTGGTGAAGCCCAGCACCCCGGCCTTGGCGGCCGAGTAGGGCGTGCGTAGGGCGCAGCCGGTGAGGCCGTAGTTGGACGCGGTGTTGACGATACGACCACGCCGCTGCTCCATCATCAAGGGAGCCACCTCGCGGCAGAAGAGGAAGGTTCCCTTGAGGTTGACGTCCAGCACCTCGCGCCACTCCGCCCAGGAGAGGTTCTCCACGGCCTTGGTGTGAATGGTGCCGCCAGCCAGGTTGGCGAGGATGTCGACGGTGCCGAAATCCTTGCGGACTTGCGCCACCACGTCCTTGATCTCTTCAGACCGGGTGACGTCGACGCCATAGGCGCGCGCCTGCGCCCCGGCCGCGGCCAGCTCCTCCACGACTCCTGCCGCGCCCTCACGATCCGCGTCGGCGATGGCGACGGCGATGCCCGCCCGTGCGAACCGCAACGCGACGCAACGGCCGATGCCGTTGCCGCCCCCGGAAATGATTGCCACGTCGCTCAACGGATGCTCCTTTTCTTGCCTAGTGTCCTGTCTCCCAAATAGCGTTATGAATCTGCGGGTCCTTTTCGCCGTCGGCTGCGTTGCTCTTCCTCGCGTGGTGCCCGCCCTGGGGCGACCTACGGTCGCCCCCACTCGTCATCGCGCCTTGCCGACAACAAAAATGCCCTCGCAGCTTCATAACGCTATTTGGGAGACAGGACACTAGAGAAAATCCTCCAGCCGCACCTTGCCCGCGCCCATGGGCTGCAGGCGGTCGAACTCGAAGCGTCGCGCCGGGTCGCACTCCGGCGGCTTGGTGGCGTCGATCATCACCTTGCCGCCCAGGCGGTGCCAGCCCGGCGCGCCGGGCTCTCCCATCTCCGCGCACGAGGGGTCCATGGCGTGGATCTTGGCGCCGGGGATGGTGATGATGTCCTCGGCCGGGTTGACGCGGGTGGAGATGGCCCACAGCACGTCGGCGTAGTTGAAGATGTCCACGTCCTCGTCCACGGCGATGGCCACCTTGGGGTGCTGGTACTCGCTCGACAGGGCGGCCATGAGCACGTTGCGCGCCTCGCCGTAGTAGCGGGAGTTCATCTGCACGACGATGCCGAAGATGCCCGGCAGCGCCAGCACGTTCTTGACCTGCGCGCCGCCGCCGACGTTGCGGATGCGCCGCAGGATCTGCGCCGACATGGGCACCTTGTGGTACACGCAGCCTTCCACCTCGGCGCCGTTCTGGATGTTCTTGAAGATGGCGTCGCCGCGCATGGTGACGGCGTTGACCTGGAACACCGGGTTCTGCCCCGCCCCCGCCAGGTAGTAGTCCTGGAACTCGCTGAACGGGCCCTCTTCCTCGCGCACATGGGGCAGGATCTCCCCTTCCAGCACCACCTCGGCCTGGGCCGGCACCTCCATGTCGATGGTCTCGCACTTCACCATCTCCACCTCTTCCTGCAGGAGCCCCGAGGCGATGGTCAGCTCGTCCCGGCCGTAGTCCGTGGTGGTGGCGGCGGCGAAGTAATACATGGGGTGGTGGCCGATCATGAAGGCCACCGGCATGCCCTCGCCCTTGGACTCGTGCTTTTGGTAGTTGGCCCAGCCGTGGCGCGGGTAGAGCAGGATGCCGGTCTTGCGCGGCCCCTTCATCTGCAGGCGGTGGAAGCTCAGGTTGCGGTTGCCCGTGTCCGGGTCCTTGGAGATCATCAGGCCGGCGGAGATGAAGGGGCCGCCGTCACGGATGCCGCACTGGTGGATCGGAAGCTTGGTGATGTCCACCTCGTCGTCCTTGAGGATGCGTTCCTTCACCGGACCCGAGGGCACCAGCCGGGTGGCGCCGGCCGTCTGCGTGCGACGGACGAACTCCGGCACCATCTCGTTGCGGTCGACGCCGAAGGCCAACGGCGCCAGCCGCACGTCGCCGGGCGCCTGTCCGAGGCAGCGCCAGCCCGGGAAGCCGTCGAGGTTCTCGAACAGGAGCGCCCGCTCCCGGGACTGCCACAACAGCGCCCCCATCTGGGTCCGCGGGTCCACCGGCTTGGAGATGGTGTCGAGCACGCCGGCGCCCCGCAACTGGTCGATCCAGGTGCGTATATCCTTTTTCATTGGCTTATTCGTCGTTGGGAAAGCACTGCCGTGGGGGGCGCGCCCCCCCCCCCCCGGGCCCAAAAGGGAATAAAAACGCAAAACCGGCGAAAAATTGGTTTGGGGGGGGGCAACCCCGGGGGGGTTTTAATTTTTTTTTTTTTTTTTTTTTGGTTGTTTCAAACCCCCCGCCGGCCCGCCCCCCCCCCCCCCCCCGATCGCAACTAGTGTCGTGTCCCGCGAACTCCTGCGATAAGTTGCGTGCGGGAGACGACACCGGGTTGGTCTATTTCTTGCGCGCCAGCAGCGCGGGGATGTACTCGTTCTTGAGCCAGTCCCACCCCGGTGAGGGCTGGAGCAGGGTCTTGGTGATCTTGTCCGCGTCGGGACCCTTGATGTAGTCGAGCTTCAACCCGAAGATCTTCTCCCACTCCTTCACGTACACCGGATCGGAGTACATCTTGTCGAACGCGGCCCGGATGGCCGCCACGCGGTCCGCCGGCGTGCCCGGAGGCACCACCAGCGTACGGTTCAGGGTGCGCAGGGTGGGACCGGTCAGCTTGTACGCTTCCCAGGCCGGGCCCGAAGGGGCCTTGCCCTTCACCTGCCTGTAGACCTCCTCGAAGGTCGGGATGTCGGTGCCGGGAGAGCGGATGACCTTCCCTTCGGGAGTCAGCACACCGCCCTGCCAGATGGCGACGGCGACCCCCTCCTTTATGGAGGAATAGTACCGGCCGCCGCTACCGAGCACGTGATGCAGCCCGGTGCCGCCGACATAGGAAACCTCTCCCGACAGGAACGCCAGAGCCATCTGGGCGGTGCCGGGGTAGCCTACCGCGAAGGTGTAGCCCTTGATGCCCAGCAGGTCGAGGCCGATGGCGTCGTTCAGGAAGGACGACCCGGTGATGGAGCGTCCGGAAACCGCGATCGTCTTGGGATCGATCTTGGTCAGCTCGAGCCCGGTCTTGACCTTGAGGAAGTCCCGCACGATGGCGGCGGAGGCGCCGCTGGTGGCGTAGATCGCGGGCATCTTCGTCAGGTCGAAGTTGGGCTTGGGCTCCTTCAGGACCGAGCTGCTCAGGTGGGTCGTGCCCATGATCGACCAGGTAAGGCCGTCCTTCTTGGCCTTGTGGTGGATGTAGGCGCCGTGAATCAGGCCGGACGCGCCGGGCATGTTGATCTTGACCACCTTCTTGGGCATGCCGGGAAGGTACTTGCCGATGCGGCGCGCGATGAGACGGCCTTCGGTGTCATGACCGCCGCCGGGCGAATAGCCGGAAAGGATCTGGATTCTCTTGCCCTCGGTGAAGGCTTGCGCCGAGCCCAAGGCGAGAACCCCCAGCACCGCACCGCACACGAACAACAACGACACTCTGCGTAGGATCATGAGATTCCTCCCTTTCGAGAATGGTTGGGATACCCTCTCCGTTCACCCGCACGTTACTTGGTGCCGACGAACTTGCGGAGATGGGTCTGCCACTCGGCGGGCGCCATGGTCTCGTCGCGAATCTTGGTCGCAGCCTCCGGCGGCACGAGCACTGGGGCGAGCTTCTGGCCGAAGACCCTCTCCCAGTCCTTGACGAAGCCCGGGTCCTTGGCCATCTTCCCCACCGCCTCGCGTAACTCGCCGACTTTGGCCCCGGCTATGCCCGGAGGCAGCACCAGGGTACGGGTCAGATTCGAGATGCCGAGCCCGATGGCGCGCCATGCCTCCCAATCGGGCCCCGAAGGCTCTTTCTTGTGGACCGCCTTGTACACCTCGTAGAGCGTGGGGACGTCCCCCTTCACCGTGGCGGACCGCGCGATGGTCCCGTCGCTCTTGAGGATGCCGCTCTGGTACATCGGGAACACCAGGCCCCGCTTGTGCAGGTCCACGAAGGCGCCGCCACCCACCAGATGGGCGTCGCTGGCCACGAAGTAGCTCACCTCGCTCCGTTCCATGGCGGCCCTGATGGGCGACGTTCCCCCATAAGCGCAAACCGCCGTGTACTTCTCGATGCCCAGGAGCCGCAGGGCCAACTGCCCGCGCAGGCACGAGGACCCCTGCTTGGAGCGGCCGGCCACGACGATCTTCGAGCGGTCGACCCTGTTTACCAGGTCGTCCGCGTTCTTCGCGCCGAGAAAATCCCGGGTCAAATGAACCTGAATGCCGGCAACGGACCAGATGATCGGCATCTTCAAGAGGTCGTACTTGACCATCTCCGGCGGCGCCAGCACCGCCTGCATTCCATGGCTGCTGCCGAAGAGGCCGATGGTGTTCCCGTCCGGCTTGGCCCGATTGTAGACGTAGGACGACATGATCATGCCGCCGGCGCCCGGCATATTCTGGACCAGGACCTTCGGGTTTCCGGGCAGGTACTTGCCGAGGTACCGCCCCATGACGCGCGCCTCGATATCATGGCCTCCGCCGGGCGGATAGCCGATCAGAATGGTCACGTTCTTGGCCGCCGCCGTCGTCGTCAAAACAGCGAAGGCCAGAAGAAAAAACAGGGTGCACCAACCCGCCGTTCTCGATGTCTTCATGATCCGTTTACCCCCTCAACAGCAGCAGAAAACGCCACTGGAACCATCATTCCGAGCACATGAGGCCCTGAAACGCAGACGGGCTGAGGACTCCGTACACCGAGATCCTCAGCCCGTCTGTTCTTGACGGCCGCTCCTTGCGGAACCGACCTGCGTCAGGAGCATAGCTGGGGCAAACCCAGCGACGCTCCTTCCGCACGAAACCCTATTTCTTTTTCGGAGCGGGTATGGTCAGCTTGGCCTTTGCCAGCGTGTTGCCATCCCCGTCCACCAGCATGACCTCATGGTCGCCGGGCTTCAGCAGACGCTTGATGGTCCGTCCCCGGATCCCCCACGTCGTGGACACCATGCCCTTGTCGTCCGCCTTCTCGACGGAAGGCTTCGCGAGGAAGCTCACGTCCGACAGCACGCCGCCCATCATGGTCCGGATACCGACCTCTTGGCCCGCCTTCAGGCCCGAAGCGGAGATCTTGACCTGCAGCCGACCCTTCTTCACGTCGCCCACGTCCACCATGAGCTTCGCGCCCATAGCCATGGCGATCGACGACATCAGGAACAACGCTCCCAGGGCCGCTGCCAATCCGACTAGACTCTTCCTTGCCATACGTACCTCCCTTTGGTTTTTTGTTCCGCCGATCCAGACGGCTCCCTTTATACGTAAGCCTTGCGGCAAATGTCAAGAGCCCCCTCAACCGAAATTTTACCCCGCCATCAGATGGGAACGAGACTCGACAAGTACCTCTCAACCAGCCCCAGAATGAACTCTTGCGGCCCGTTAATCAAGCCCGGCGGCCACGGGATGTGCAGCACCATCTCGAAGACGCCGATCATGAACACCATCATCACCACCATGTAGGTCACGGCGACCTTCCACGTCTCGCCCGCCTGAATGCCCAGGTAGAGGAGCAGGAAGATCGGCACGCTCAGGATGAAGCCGATGATCCAGATGGACAGGTAGAGGCCGAGAATCCACGCGAAGATGTTGATGGCGCGCTGGACCACCACCGCCACCGGAACGCTGCGGTCCACCGGCAGGTCCATCATACCGGCTACGTCCTCGTCCGCGTCCTTGCCACGGAACATGTCGAGTCCCAGTTGCAGGAAACACAGCACCATGGTGGGAATGCCGATGGTCCACGGGAACAGGCGCGCCTGGTATTGCCACTGCTTGGCGGTAGCCACCAGGCCGATCATCAGCAGCAGGACAAAGACGGTGAACAGCGCACCGGGATTGGCCCTAAGCTTCATCGGCTCCTCCGCTCTGTTCATGCTCGATCTGCGCCTCGCGCGATTTCTGCAACTCCTGCTGCTTGCGGGCGTTGCGGATGCCGTAGTAGAGGCTGACGGCGATGAGCACCATCACGATCATCACGATGGGCCGCAGCATCCACGTGGCGCCGTAGCGGCTGATGGAGATGAAGAGGTAGTTCTCGATGATGCCGCTCAGCACCAGCCCCAGGATCAGCGGCGGCCGCGGCCAACTGAACCGCTTCATGAACCAGCCCAACAGGGAGAAGAACAGCAGCGACCACAGGTCCCCCCAGTGCCGGGTGGCCTGGAACGACGCCAGGACCACGATCACCACCACCAGCGGCGTCAGCAGGTTGATCCGCACCATGGCGATCTTGGCCAGGGTGTTGGTCAGCAGCATACAGGCCACGGTGCCGAAGATGTTGGCGATGGCCAGGCTCCAGATCATCGTATAGGTGACCGCCAAGTCCTTGGTGAGCATCGCCGAGCCCGGGGTCAACCCCTGGATGGTCATGGCGCCCAGCAACAACGCCATGGAGGCGCTGCCCGGGACGCCGAAGGCGATGGTGGGGATCAGGGCCCCGCCCTCCTTGGCGTTGTTGGCCGCTTCGGGGGCCAACACGCCACGCACGTCGCCGGTACCGAAGGTCTCGTTGGCACCCTTCTCGGTCTGGATGGCGTGGCCGTAGGCGAACCAGTCCACCACCGACGCGCCCAGCCCGGGGATGGCGCCCACGAAGACTCCCACGACGCCGCATCGCAGCACCAGGAACCAGTTGCGGAATGTATCGCGGATGCCGATCAGGACCCCCTGCAGGCGCTCCTTGGGCACGTCGGCGATACGCGTGCCGCGGATCGTCAGGTCGACGATCTCGGGGATGGCGAAGATGCCCAGCGCCACCGGGACCAGCGGCACGCCGTCCCAGAGGTACAGTTGCCCGAAGACCCAGCGGAGCACACCCGTCTGGGGATCCATCCCGACCATGCCCACGCACAGGCCGATGGCGCCGGCGATGAGCCCCTTCACCGGCGCGTTGCCGCTCAGCACAGCCACCATGGAGATGCCCAGTAGCCCCAGCATGAAGAACTCCGGCGAGCCGAACGCCAACACGATGGGACGGAGAACCGGGATGGAAAGCGCCAGAATCAGCGAGCCGAAGAGCCCGCCCAGGAGCGAGGCCATGTAGGCGCCGCCGAAGGCCCGCCCGGCCTCCCCCTTCTTGGCCATGGGGTGGCCGTCGAGGATGGTGGCCTGGGATGCCGAGGTGCCGGGGACGCCAAAGAGAACCGACGGGATGGTGTCGGAGGTGCTCGTGACCGAGATCAAGCCGATCATGATGGCGAACGCCTCGAAGGAGTCCATGTCGAAGGTGAAGGGGAGCAGGATAGCGAGCCCGACGAGGCCTCCCAGCCCGGGTATCGCGCCCAGAGCCAGACCCATGAGCACGCCGATGAACAGGTACATCAACCGGGTCGGAACCAGGAGGTTGTCGATCGCCATGGTGGCGGCTTCCAACATACGGACTCCCTTCTGCCCCTTCGAAATCCACAGGGATATATCGAGGTCTGGAAGGACTGTCAAGCTGACGCGGTTCCTGCCTAGGGCGTTCTCGCGAAGCCGGCCCCCATTGCGGGATTGGGGGAAAAGAACTAGTAGGACTGGTATCGTACCGTACGCCTTGAACCCGGGTGCGAACGCCCGTGTAAAAGGGTTTGCGACGGCGAACCTCCGACTTCCCGGAAAGGATCATCACCATGGGAAACCTGGGCATCTGCTTCGTCAACCCGGCCCCGCAGATCGAGCCGGACTACGTCACCGCCATGGCGCGGACATGCGACCAGGCGGGTCTGCATTCGTTGTGGACCATCGATCGCATCGCCTACGACAATCTGGAAGCGTTGACGGTGCTGGCGGCGGCGGCTGCCGTCACCGAACGCATCCGGCTGGGGACCTCCGTGCTGCTGTCGGCGCTGCGCCATCCCGCGCTCCTGGCCAAGACCGTCGCCACCCTCGACTTCCTGTCCAACGGCAGAGTGACCCTGGGCATCGGCTTCGGCAGCCGGGAGAGCGACTTCACCTCGGTGGAGGTTCCCTGGGAGCATCGGGGCAGCCGCGCAGCGGAGTCCCTCGCTCTCATGAAACGGCTCTGGACCGAGGAGGAAGTGGAGCACCACGGCCGCTTCTTCGACCTCCACAGCACCCGCTTCGGCCCCGACACCGTCCAGTCGCCCCACCCTCCCATCTGGATGGGCGGCGGCGCCGAACCGGTCCTGAAGCGCGTCGGGCGGTTCGCCGACGGCTACATCTGCGGCAGCAACGCGGTGCACAACTTCGATGCGGTGTGGGACAAGATCAGCGCCCATGCACGCGCCGCCGGCCGCGACCCCGACAGCATCGAGAAGGCCGGGCTCACCTTCATCGCCATCAACGACGACAAGAGCAAGGCGGTGGAGGCGTGCGAGAACTACCTCATCCGCTACTACGGCAAGGTGCGGATGGACGTGGAGAAGTATATGCTGGTGGGGAGCGCCGACGCGTGCGCCGACGGCATCAACCGGATCTTCGCCGGCGGCCTCCAGACCCTTATCATCGGCCTGGCCATCTCCGACCTCGCGCAACTGGATGCGTTCGTGGAGAAGGTGCTGCCGCAGGTGGAGGGATAAACCGCCAGGGCGACCGCGGGTCGCCCTACAGCGGCGCCGGGTCCTCGAAGTTCTTGGTGTAGGGCAGCTTCTCGGCGGTCTTGCCCACCTCGGACATATTGCCGAGCAAGAGCGCGGTGGAGTCCCACGAGCCCGTGGTCAGTGCGTTTCGGTGGCCGTCGCTGATGTCGAGGTCCATGTCGGTGCCGTCGGGCAAGCGGACCTTCCTGGCGTCGAGATCCACCGTGAACTCCGCCTGGGGGTCGGACTCCACCAGCGTCATGAGCTTTCCGATATCCTCGGAGGAGACCATCACGGCGGGCATGCCCAGAAGCAGGCTGCTGCCGGCGAAGATGGGGCCGAAGGACTCGCCGATGATGGCCCGGATACCCCAGCGGTAGAGGGCTTGCGGGGCGTGCTCCCGCGACGATCCGCAGCCGAAGTTGCGGTTCACCACCAGCACCTCGGCGCCCTGGAAGCGGGCCTCGTTGAAGGGATGGTCCACCGGGTTGCCGCCGGAATCGTAGCGTTCGTCGAAGAACGGGTATTCGCCCATGCGGCTGAAGGTGATCTCCTTGAGGTAGCGGGCGGGAACGATCCGATCGGTGTCGATATCGTGCCCCCGCACCACCACCGCCCTGCCGCTTACCTGCTTGATCTCGCTCATTCCGACCTCGCTGAGTGTTGGGTTCCACGAATACGTCGACGAATCTGCTGGTCTTTCTCGCCGTCGGCCGCGTTGCTCCTCCTCGCGTGGTGCCCGCCCTGGGGGGGGCGAACCGGGGCCCCCCCCCCCAGAGATAAATAAAAA
>JAPPHF010000054.1 GCA_028821115.1 Deltaproteobacteria bacterium
CCGCGGCGGCCAACGCCGCCACCTCGGCGCTGTAGTCGCCCTTGCCGTCCTCATGGGGGGCCGAGATCGTGATCTTGCCGCCGCCCTTCTTCACGTTGGCAGCGATGCTGTCCGCCAGGCCCTTGCCGTAGTCGTTGTTGGTGTAGGTCAGCGCGGCCTCCTTGATCCCCATCTCCTTCAGGATGTCGGCAACGATCACACCCTGGCGGGCGTCGGACGGCGCGGTCCGGAAGAACAGGCCGTTGTCCTCGATGGTGGACAGCGCCGGAGAGGTTGCCGACGGCGAGATCATGACGATGCCGTTGGGTTTGGCCACGTTCTCGAGCATGGCAATGGTCACTCCCGAACAGTCGCCGCCGACGATGGCGTTGACCTTGTCCGAGGTCACGATGCGCTCGGTCGCGGCCGACCCGGCGGCGGCGTCGCCGCAGGTGGAATCGGCACGCACGGAGACGACCTTCTTGCCGCCCAGCAACCCGCCGCCGTCATTGACTTCCTTCATGGCCAGCTCGGCGCCCTGCGCCATGTGGGGGGTCAGCGACTCGATGGGCCCGGTGTAACCGAAGACCACTCCCAGCTTGACGTCGGCCCCCAAGGCCGCGCCGGCGTGAACGGAAACAAGCAAGAACACAAACACGGCAATCAGCTTTCTCATGGCTCCCTCCTTTTGAATCGTTTCTCGATACCTGCCTCGAGGAGGCATTGCATCCGCGACAAGCCAACGCCCGCGGGTCAACGGCAGGGTTCTGAGTCACCGTGGGCTCAGCCGGAACAATCCGACCTGATGCTACGACGATGCGCCCTATTATATCAATGGGTCCGGAACGGAACCCTCCCTCATTCCCCGGTTCTCGCGAGTTGCTTCACGCCGTTCAAGGCTGCGATCTTGTAGGCCTCGCCCATGGTGGGGAAGTTGAAGACGTTGTCGGTGAAGTAGTCGATGGTGCCGTTGTAGCTCAGCACCGCCTGCCCGATGTGGATCAGCTCGCAGGCCTGGTCGCCGATGATGTGCACGCCGAGCAGGTGCCCGTTGTTGGGCTCGAACAAGAGCGTCAGCATACCGTGCGGGTCGCCGATGATGCCGGCCTTGGTAACCTCCTCGTAGGTGGCCACCCCCATGGCGTAGGGGATGCCCTTGGCCTCGAGCTGCTGCCGGGTATAGCCCACCATGGCGACCTCGGGGATGGTGTAGACGCACATGGGGAACAGGGTCCGGCGGCCACCCGCCCGGCGCCCAAGGGCGTAGTTGGCGGCCATGCGGCCCTGCTCGCTGCTGGTGGAGGCCAGCGCCGGGAAGCCGATGACGTCCCCGGCGGCGTAGATGCTGGGGATCGAGGTCTGGAACAGCTCGTTGACCTCGATCAGGCCGTACTGATCGAAGTCGACGCCCACGTCCTCCAGCCCCAGCACCTTGGTGGCCACCTCGCGGCCGCTGGCCACGATCACCGCGTCCGCTTCCAGCACCCGCCCGTCGGCAAGGGTGACCCGCGCCCTCTCCGCCGAGTCCGCCACCCGTTCGATCTTGTCGTACCAGTTGCCCCAGACGAACTCCACGCCGTAGTCCTCCATGCGCCGGATCAGCATGTCGACGATAGGGCGCTCGGCGAAGGTGAGAAAGGTCTGATCCCGCTGGATCAGCGATACCTTGCACCCCAGGACCGCGAAGGCCGAACCGTACTCCGCGCCGATGACCCCGGCGCCGACGACGATCACCGATTGCGGCAGGTTCTTGCGCTTGAACTCCAGGGTGAACACGGAGTCGGAGTCGAAGACGACCTCGTTGTCGATGGGTATGTCGGGCACGAAGCGGGGCCTCGACCCGGCGGCGATGATGATCTTCTCCGCCTTCAGGTTGATGGACTCCATGGGGTTCTTCAGCACCCATGCATGCACCGAGTTGGGACCGTCCACGGTCGCGTGATAGCCGCGGAAGACGTCGATGCGGTTCAGGTCGCGATAGACCTGAAGCTGGTCTTCCATCGTCGCCACCCGCCGCTCCACCACCTTCCGCACGCGGATGAACAGGTCGGAGAGCGTGATGTCCTTTTTCTCGGTGAAGTCGGTGCCGTAGAAGGGGCGCTGGCGCACCCCGCGCAGGTAGATGATGGCCTCGCGCAGGGTCTTGCTGGGAATGGTGCCCGAGAGCAGCGTGATGCCGCCGAGGGTCTCCTGCCTTTCCACGATGGCGACCCTGGCGCCCAGCTCGCACGCCTGAACGGCGGCCGTGTAGCCCGCGGGACCGCTGCCGATGACAATGACGTCGTAGTCGAAGGCCTGCATCAGTGCTGTCTTCGCTGGAGTCTGTTGAGCTTCGGGTCCGGGTCATACGGACGGCCGGTCGGGCCGGATCCGCCAAAGGGTCGCTGAAGAAACTCCATAGCAGATAGCGCCCACGGATGTCACGGGCTGCCGGGACTCCGTTGGACTCTCCCGAACCGTTACGCGGCGTTCAGAGCGCGGTATACCAGCATTGTCCCGGCGAAGATCAGCAGAACCAGAACGGCGCGGTTGAAGGTCTGCTGGCGGATCCGGTCCTGCGTCTTGAGGCCCAGGTAGAAGCTCACGAGGATGACCGAGGTCACGAACAACGAGAGCTTCACCGCCTCGACGGTGAACAGGCCCCAGGTGGAGACCGCCACCACCTGCCAGAACTTGGCCATGATGAAGGCCGTGGAGATGGCCTTCACGAAGTCGGCCTTGTCGAGCCGCAGGCCCTGGAGGTAGACCGCCATGATCGGTCCCATGGTGTTGGCCAGCCCGAGGAAGAACCCGCCCGCGAAGCCCATGACCGGCGACATCAGCCGCTCCGCCCGCGGGGGCGTGACGACCGTGAACGAGAACAGCCCGGCCCCCGCGCAAAGGATGACCACCGTTCCAAGGATGAGGTTCAGCACCCACAGGGGCAGCTGGGTCAGCTCCCAGGTGCCGAGGAACACGCCCGCCAGCGCAAACAGGAACATGGACGAGAAACGCCGCAGGATGGCGGTGGGAACGCCGTGGCGAAACACCTGGCCCAAGTCCATCAACATGCCGGGGAGCAGCAGCACGACGATGGCCATGCGGATGTCCAGCAGCAGGGTCAGCATGGGGGTGGCCATGAGGGTGAACCCCATGCCGGTGGCGCCCTTGACGAAGCCCGCGAAGAAGATGGCCATGGCCGCCAGGGCCAGGGTGCCGTCAAGCTCCATTGCGGAGGGTGCCCGTCACTCGGGTTTCCATCGCTTCTGCACGTCCTGCAGACGCTCGCCCCGCTCCACGGGCACGGCGCGCTCGTCCAGCTTGGCGCCGATGCGATGGTGCTCGCCCTTGACCGCCAGGGCCGCCTCGTCGTCCAGCTCCGGCGGCCACAGGCCCAGGGAGTAGCCGTGCCAGGGGTTGCCGTACTTGAGCTCCGGCATCCCCAACTCCTCCCAGAGCTTGAGTGCCCGCTCCATGTACTCCCGGGTGGGCAGCGACACCGGCGGGAACTCGGCCTTCTTGGTGGCGTCGATGAGCAGCGAGGAGTCCTCGCTGTCGTAGTCGCCGGCGTGGCCGTGCATGCGCACCAGGTTGATGGGCGAGTGCACCGTCTGCCGGCCCTCGATGATGCGCACGTCCTTGTGAGGCTGCGAGCGGTGGCAGATGGCCCAGTTGACCGCGGCGAAGTTCTCCGGGTCGATGTCGTCGTCCACCGCGATCACCACCTTGCCGAGGTCGTAGCGGAACCCCAGCACCGCCATCATGGCCTGCCAGGGCTCCAGCTTGTGGGTCTTGCGCATCTGCACCACCACGAACTGGCGCAGGTTCACCAGCGGCTCGTGCATGCCCACCCGCACCACGCTCTTGAGGTTGCAGTGGTTGCGCAGGTGGTCCAGCACCAGCGACTCCCAGCCCCGGTGCTTGATCTTGCTGCTCTCGCTGGGCGTGACCTGGCTCAGGACACCCACGTAGTGGGGTTTCCTGCGGTGCGTGATGCAGGTGACCTCGAACACCGGGCTCAGGCTGCGGGGGTCCATGTAGCCGTGGGACTCGCCGAAGGGACCTTCCGGCTCCAGCACGTCCGTGCGGATGTACCCCTCGATGACGATCTCCGCGTTGGCCGGCACCTCCAGGTCCACGGTCTCGCACTTGACCAGCGGCATGGGGCGGCCCAGGATGGCGCCGGCCACCCCCAGCTCGTCCACCCCGTAGGCGATCTTCTGAACCGCCACGTAGGACAGGCACGGCACCGCGCCGATGACCCCGGCCGCGGGGAGCGGTTGTCCCAGTGCGCTAGCTTTGTTCCAGTGGATGGCCAGGTCCTGCTGGGCGCTGATCAGGTAGACGCCGGTCTTGGTGGGGGACTTGATCTGGCCCCGGTAGTTTCCGACGTTGCGGATGCCGGTGTCCGGGTCCTTGGTGATCCAGTGGCATGCGGTGAAGTATGGCCCGTTGTCGAACCCGGGCGTCGAGATGGGCACCGGGAACTCGTCGAGCCCGCCGTGCTCCAGCAGGCCGTCGCCGACATGGATCTCCTCCTTGACCGGGCCGGTCTCCACCAGCTCCGGCGCCAGCGGCGCGGCTACCGCCGCCGACCACTTCTCGAAGCTTTTGCCCGGCTCGCACCCCATGCCCAGGGCGTAGATGGCCTCGTTGGACGCCAGCGCCCCCAGCACCACCGGAGTCTCGTAGCGCCGGCCTTTGGCATCCGTCACGTTGTCGAACAGGAACGCCTTGCGCTCGTGGTCCGGCAACCCCAGGAACTGCCAGCGCACCAGCGGATGCAGCTCCGTGTCCTTGTCCACCGGGGCGGCCACGCGCGTCAGCAGACCCTGGCGGTCGAGCAATTGGAGATATTCCCGGATATCCTGATACATCCTGTATCCTCTGTCCCCCCGCTCCCCCTGGGAGAGGGCCGGGGTGAGGGAGCCCGTGACCCCCGCCGGTGTTTGGCGCTCAGCGCCCCTTGTAGCCGGGCTTCCGCTTCTCGCTGAACGCCCGGGGCCCCTCCGCGGCGTCCTCGGTGCCGCCGACCATGGCGCGGAACCCGGCCTCGAAGCGGATGGCGTCAGCCAGGGGCAGGTCGAGTCCCCGCAGCACCACCTCCTTTACGGCCTGCAGCGCCAGCGGCGGCCCGTCGGCGATGGACCGCGCCAGTTGCTCGGCCGCGGGCATCAGGTCGTCTCTCGGCACCACCCGGTTCACCAGGCCGCAGCGGAAGGCTTCGGACGCCGAGATGGACTCGCCCGTGTAAAGCATCTCCAGGGCCATGCCCAACGGCACGATGCGCGGCAGTCGCACGGTGCCCGAGCTGCCGGGAAAGAACCCGCGCTTGATCTCCGGCAGGCCGAAGGTGGCCTCTTCGCTGCAGATGCGGATGTCACAGGACAGGGCGATCTCGAAACCCCCGGCCAGGCAGTACCCGTGCACCGCCGCGATCATGGGCTTCCACACGGGCTCCCGCCGCCCGGGATCCCGGGCCAGCGCCGAGGTCCAGAACTCCCGCGCCCGGGGGTCACCGGCCACCGCCCGTTCCTTCAGGTCCATGCCGGTGGAGAAGGCCCGGTCGCCCGCGCCGCTCACCACCGCCACCCGGAGCGCAGGGTCCGCCGCGAACGCGTCCCACACCCGCCCCAACTCCGCCCACATCTCCTCGTTCATGGCGTTGAGCCGCTCGGGCCGGTTGAGCGTGATGAAGGCGATACCGTCTCTGTTCTCGAGGTCGATGTGTTTCGCCACGCCGGAGTTGCCTCTATGGAAGCGGTATCAATCGATGAACTTCGCCAGGGTCTCGCCCCAGATGGCCTTGGTCACGTCGAGGCTGATGTTGCCGGCGGCGATGTCCTGGATGCGGGCTTCGTCGATGGGAAAGCTGAACTGCTCGTTGCGCATGCGCATGCGTTGGATGCCGCGCTCCACCATCAGTCCCCGGGCGCCGTCCACCGCTTCCTGCTGGGTGAAGGCGTCGGCGATCTGGTAGATGTTGGCCGGCCCATGGCCGCGCTCGTCGTCGAGCACCACGGTGAAGGCCTCGGACAGGCGGTCGTTGAGCTCGCTGCCGCTCAACTGGGAGGCGGCGTAGAACAGGCCGCAACTGCCGCCTTCGAGCAGCCCCTGGGAGTTGATGAGCCGCGCCCAGGGCTCCTGGCGGGCCTCCTGCTCCTTGAACACCTCCGCCAGGCGCACCCATTCCTTCATGTCGGGCAACGACGGATCGGGGGTCCAGCGGTTGTAGCGGCGCACCACTTCCTTGATGTCCACCGGCTCGCCGGTGAGCCATTCGATGATGTTCACGCATCGGTTGCCGTGGTTGAGCTCCTGCTTGGTGCGCCAGAGGTTCTCCTCCAGCCAGTTGCGGTCGACGTCGCCGCCCCACCGGTCGACCCAGTACTGGTCCGACGCCGTCAGGTCGCCGCCGACCTTCTCGACGATCTCCTTCAAGCCGGTGAAGGTGCTCTCGATCTCCCGGCCCGCCTGCTTGGTGAGCCAGAGGACCTCCTTGTCGCGGTCCCGCTGGTCCCAGTTGAAGTAGGTGTCGGCGATCTCCGCCTCCCCAGCGGCGAAGACCGCCGCCACCCGCGCCAGCTCGCGGGTCGCCCGTTCCGTGAAACCGTTCCCTGCGTCGCTCATCTCCGTTCTCCTGTTGTTGCGTTTTTGTTTTCGTGTATCGCCCGCCAGATGTTCTCCGGCTTGAGCGGCAGACTCATGATCTTGACCCCCAGCGGCGCCAGCGCATCCTCGATGGCGCTGGCCAGCACCACCGGCGGGCCGATGGCGCCGATCTCCCCCACGCCCTTGAACCCGCCCGGCGTGAAGGGCGTGGGCGTCACCATGTGATGGATCTCCAGGTCCGGCATCTCCATGGCCGACGGAATCAGGTAGTCGGCGAAGGTGCCCGACAGGAGCTGCCCTTGCTCGTCATATACCAGCTCTTCGAGAAACGCGCCCCCGACGCCGTGGGAGATGGCGCCGGTGATCTGGGTGTCGACGATCATGGGGTTCACCATGTTGCCGGAGTCGTCCACGGTCAGATACTTGAGGATCGTGGTTTCGCCGGTGCCCGCGTCCACCTCCACGTAGGCCACGTGCATCGCATAGGGGAACGTCGAGAAGTTGGACGTGCGACCCTTGGCGTCGGGCTCGAAGCTGGTGTTGGGGTTGATGAAGTAGTGGGTGTCGTGGAGCCCCGGGTCCATGTTCCCGGGGAGCTGGTTGATGGAGTAGTAGGCCATGTTGGCCACTTCCTTGACCGTGAGCGCCACCCCCGGCCTCGTCCGGTCCAGGATCATGCCGCCGGCGCACTCGAGTGCCTCGGGATGGCAACGCAGCGTGTGGGCGGCGATGGCCAGCATCTTCCTCCGCACCGCCTCGCACGCCTTCATGGCGGCGGAGGTCGTCACCGTCGAGAACCGGCTGGCGTAGGAACCGCTGGAAGACGACACCAGGGCGCTGTCGCCCTCGAACACCTGCACATCCTCGAAGCGCACCCCCAGTCCGTCCGCCACCACCTGCGAAAGCGTGGTCTTGTGGCTCGCGCTCATGTTCATGTCGCCCGAGAACACCCAGGCCTTGCCCACGGGGTCCAGCCGCACCGTCACGGTCTCGTAGCCGGCGTTGTAGGCATTGGGCCGGAGCGAGCTCAGGGGCTCCAGCATGAAGGCCAGGCCGACGCCCCGGTAGCGCCCTTCCCGGCGGAGCCGGTCGCGCTCCGCCAGCAGGCCGACGTAGTCCGCCTCCGCCAGCGCCTTGCGCAGGCACGCGGGGTAGTCGCCGCTGTCGTAGGTGGAGCCGGTGACGCAGGTGTAGGGGAATTCGTGGGGCTGGATCAGGTTGCGGCGGCGGATCTCGTCCTTGCCCAGGCCCAGTTCCCCGGCGGCCCGATCCATCACCCGCTCCATGATGAAGTTGGACTCGGCCTTGCCGTTGGCCCGGTGGGGCCCGGCCGCCATCTTGTTGGTGACCACGCCGAAGGAAGTGGTGGCGTAGTTGTCGACCCGGTACGGCCCCGGAATGAAGTTGGCGGTGACGAAGGCCAGGGAGGTGCCGCCGCTGGGGTAGGCGGCGCCCAGGTCCACGATGACCCTGGTCCTGAGGGCGGTGATGCGGCCGGCCCGGTCGAAGCCTGCCTCCACGTAGTCGGTCTGGGCGCGGGAGTGGTGCGATGCCACCATGTGCTCGCTGCGGCTCTCCCACCAGCCCACCGGCCGGTTCAGTTGGAGCGACAGGAGCGGCATCAGCACCTCTTCCGGGTAGAACGCCCACTTGATGCCGAAGCCGCCGCCCATGGTGGGCGAGATGACCCGGATCTTGAGGTCGGCGCGGCCGAGGGTTTCCAGCACCAGGTTGGGCAGCGCGTGCGGCACCTGGGTGGAGCTCCACAGCGTCAGCAGGTTGTCCCGCTCATCGACGCTGGCGATCACTCCCCGGGTTTCCATCGGCGTGCCGGTGTAACGGTGCTGCACGATGCGCTCGCGAATCACCACCGGAGCCTCTTTCAGAAGCTCTTCCACCGGGCCTTCGCTAAAGCGGAACTCGTACTGGATGTTGTCGGGCCACTCCTCGTAGAGCCTCGTGGCCCCGCGCTCCAGCGCCGCCTCCACGTCCACCACCGGCGGCAACGGCTCGTACTCCACCCGCACCGCCTCGGCCGCGTCCGCCGCCGCGTAGCGGTCTTCCGTCACCACCACCGCCACGGCCTCGCCGACGTGGCGCACCCGGTCCACCGCCAGACAGTAGTGGTCGGCGAACCGCACCCGCGGATAGTCGCTGGTGTAGGGCCGGGTGCGGGTGAACGGGAACGGCGCCATGGGCCGGGCCAGCCGCCGGACCTCCTCGCCGCTCATGGCCGCCACCACGCCGGGCTGTGCGAGCGCTTCCGACAGGTCCACCCGCGTTATGCGGGCGTGGGCGTAGGGGCTTCGGTGGATGGCGGCGTGGAGCATGCCGGGGACATGGACGTCGCTCAGGTAGGTGTTGCGTCCCTGGATGGAGTCGAAGGACTCCTTGCGCTTGATGCTCTGGCCGACGTACGCCGCCATCAGCCCATCATCTCCGCCGCCCTCTTCACCGCCTTGATGATGTTGAGGTAACCGGTGCAGCGGCACAGGTTGCCGGAATAGGCGCGGCGTATCTCCTCGTCGGTAGGGCGCGGATGGTCGGCGAGAAAGGCCGCCGTCGTCATCAGCATGCCCGGGGTACAGAAGCCGCACTCCAGCCCGTCGCACTCCCAGAACGCTTCCTGGATGGGATGCAGGGCGCCGTCCCGCGCCAGCGATTCCACGGTGTGGATCTCCGCTCCGTTGGCCCGAGGCGCCAGCACCTGGCACGATTTCACGGTCAGGCCGTCCATGATCACGGTGCAGGCGCCGCAGTTGCCCGTGTCGCAACCGATATGCGTGCCCTTGAGGCCGGCCTTGTCGCGGATGAGATCCACCAGCAGAAGGCGCGGCTCCACCTCGAACGAGTGGGCGGTGCCGTTGATGGTGGTGGTGACGGTGATCCGTTGCATGATCGTGCGGAAATAGAATACCGCACCCCAGCCCCGTCTGGTTTCCCGCTTTCGCAGGGGCGACGGAGGCATGCGGCGTACAGTTGGCGCCCTTCGACTTAGCTGAGCTACCAAAAAAGCACACAAGTATTTTAATAAAAAACCACAGTTTAACCCATAGACCATCTCATAGCCAT
>JAPPHF010000051.1:0-7789 GCA_028821115.1 Deltaproteobacteria bacterium
GCGGCACCGACTTCCGCCCGGGCTTCGAGTGGCTCGACGAGCAGGGGATACAGCCAAGCGTGTGCCTCTACTTCACGGACATGGAGTGCTCCAGCTACCCGGAGGCCGAGCCGGTTTTTCCTGTCATCTGGGTCGACCATTCGAAGTCGTCATCGGAGGGGAACGGCCAGCCCTGGGGCGACCGCATCACCATCGGCGACTGATGTCCGGCAGAGGGGCGGGACGCTGCCCGCCGCAGGGGAGGCATGAACATGACGATAACATTCAAGACCCAGGACGGCAGCCCGGCCCGAACCACATGGCGCGCCCGCGCCTTCGTGCTCGGCGGGCTCGTCTTCGCCGCCGTGTACACGGCCACAACCCTCGCGCTCAACGCGGGCGTGGAGCACATCGGCCCGCTCTGGATGGCCGCGATTGCCTGGACCTTCGCCGCGAGCCTCGCAGGTTCTCTGTGGCGGGGGTTCCGTCACCGCGACTGGTCCGCGTTCTCCCATTACGAGCTGCCGGAAGACGACGGCGAATTGCACGAGTTCACTTTCAAGACAGGCCGGTATTCCTGGCTCCGCAAAATGGAGGACGAGCTGCTCCACGACGACCGTCATCTTCGCTGATCCGTCGCGGCGGCGGTCCCACCTGCCGGGCCCGGGCGCTTCGGCCTCCACCGGCGCGCCGTGTGCCGCCGGGAGGTGGTGGTCGGCGGGGCGGGGCGAGTCCCGGGGGCCCGAGGCGGGCTCCCCCACGCCACGCCACCGCCAAGGAGGTCGCCGCCATGCCCGAAACCAACATCACGGAAGAACACCGCCGCGCGTTCGAAGCCCTGACCAGCGGCCGGTTCCAAAACTTCTGCCTCGTCAGTTGCTTCCTTGACGGCGAACCAACCGCGGCCATCGCCGCCGTCAACATTACTCCCCCCGCTGAAGACGGCGGCGAGCCGGAATATCTCATCAGTCCGCTCTTCATCTTCCCGACCGGGGCGATGACCCTGACCGACCATGACGGGAGGGAGGCGTGAGCGCCTGCCGGCCCGCCGCCGACCTCCAGGTCCCGCCCGAATGCCGCGACATGATCCGCCGCGGCGCGCTTGTCGCTGTCAATCATTCAGGAGGCAAGGACAGCCAAAGCATGACCATCCTGCTCGCCCGGATCGTCCCCCGCGACCAACTGGTGGTGGTTCACGCCCCGCTCGGAGAGGTCGAGTGGCCGGGCACGATCGAGCACATCGAGAATACGCTTCCCGCCGGCGTTCCGCTGATATTCGCGCCGGTGGCGTCCGGCAAGTCGCTTCTCGAAAGCATCGAGGAAAGGGGCATGTTCCCGGCGCCACGGCTTCGGTGGTGTACCGCGTCTTATAAGAGGGGCCCTATCGAGCGCGAGCTTCGCCGCTATCTGAAGGCTCATCCACGCTTCGCCGGCCGCCTGGTCAGCGCCATGGGACTGCGACGCGACGAGAGCGCCGAGCGCGCCAAGCGCATTCCCTGGAAGCGCAGCGACCGCAATTCCCGCGCCGGGCGAGAATGGTTCGACTGGTTGCCGATCTTCGATCTGACCGTTGACGACGTCTTCCGGGTCATCCGCGACTCCGGCCAGTCCCCGCACTGGGTGTATGCGCAGGGGTTGTCTCGTTGTTCTTGCAGTTTCTGCCTGTTCTCGTCCAGATCCGATTTGCGCCGCGCCGCCGAACTCCGTCCCGACCTCTACAAGAAATACTCACGGCTGGAGAAGCGCATCGGCCACACCCTTTCGCCGTCCGGTATTCCGCTTCCGGCTCTCACCGGCATTCCGGCCGGTCCCGACGCCGGAACGTCCGGCCTGTCCGACCGGCTCCGCAACGAAGGCGTCGCCGGCCCATGAACCACCCGTCCCTCAACCAACGCCGCCCGGAGGCGGAGCCCGGCCCGAGGCCCGGGGACGGGCCGAGCCTGGAGAGAGTTGCCTGGCCCACAACCCCATTCACGGAGGAACACATGAACCATACCGCTCCCATCCACGAGCCGGCGATCCGCTCGATCCCGCTCGACCGTCTGTACGTCGCGCTGGAGAACGTGCGCAAGACACCGCCCGACGCGGTCGCCGAGGCCGAACTGAAGGCCTCCATCGCAAACCATGGGCTCCTCGAGAACCTCGTCGTCAGAAGCGATGGCCCGGACGGCGGCTACGCCGTGGTCGCGGGCGGCCGGCGCCTCGCCGCCCTGAAGGCGCTCGCCGCCGACGGCGTGCTCGACGCCGCCCATCCCGTGGCCTGCCTGGTCGTGGACGGCGATGCTGCGCCCGCGGAGCTGTCCCTTGCCGAGAACGTCATACGCATCGCCATGCATCCGGCCGACCAAGTGATCGCCTTCACGAAGCTCACCGAATCCGGCGTCACGGCGGCGGCCATCGCGGCGCGGTTCGGCACCTCCGAGCGTCTGGTCGAACAGCGCCTGCGGCTCGGCAACGCCGCGCCCGAGCTGCTCAATGCCTACCGGGCCGGCGAGATCGACCTGGAGACGCTCAAGGCTTTCACCGTCACGACCGATCACGCCCGGCAGATGGCGGTCTGGGAGCAGGTGGCGGACCAAGGCTACCGTCCGGCCGCCTGGCAGGTAAAACGCATGCTCACCGAGGAGCGGGTCCCGGCGAACTCCGCCATGGCCCACTTCGTGGGCATCGAAGACTACGAAGCCGCGGGCGGACCGGTGTTGCGGGATCTGTTCGCCGACGAGGACGAGAGCGGCATCTGGCTGGAGGACCCGGTGCTGTTGCAGAAGCTCGCCATGGCGAAGCTCGGGGAGACCGTGAAGGATCTCGAGACCCGCTGGCGCTGGGCAACGGCCGCGCCGGAGGTGGACTGGACCGAGATCGCCCGCTACGGGCGCATCTCTCCGGAGCCCTCCGCGCCTACCGCGGCGGAGACGGCCGAGCTGGAGCGTCTGCGCACCCGCGAGGACGAGATATCCGATCTCGACGAGGAAGACTGGACCGAGGAGCTCGAACGGGAAGCCGAAGCCATCGAGACCCGGACCTGCGAGATCAACGCGGCCGTGGAGGCCCGGGCCACCTTCCGCACGGAGGACTGCGCGATGGCGGGCGCCATCGCCACCATCGACTGGAGGGGCGACCTTCAGATCGTCGCGGGCCTGGTCCGCCCCGAGGACATGCCCAAGCCGGCGGATTCCGGCGACAGCGCCGGCGGCGATGCCGGTGACGACGACACGACCGCGGACGACCGGGTCCGGAGACCCGCAATCTCCGCGCCCATCGCCTCGCCTCCCGATCCGCAGGCCGAGGCGCGCAAGGAGGCCGGCGTGGGGATCGGGCTTTCGGACGATCTCCGCTCGATCCGCACCGCACTGGTCAAGGCTCACCTCGGGAACGATTTCGAGGCCGCCTTCGACCTCATGCTGTACCAGCTCGGCCGCGCCGTGTTCACCCACGGCTACCAGGACCATGCGCTCGACATCGCTGTCCGGGAGACCCCGGACCGGCCCACCCTGCGCATGAACGACGAAGATTTCGGGGCCTGGAGCCCGGGCGAGGAGATGCTCGCCGACCGCTCCAGCCTGCCGCTTGACTGGTTGACCGTCGAGGACGGCGGCGAGTCCTTCGCGGCGCTCCGCGCGTTGCCACAGGACGACAAGCAGCGGCTCTTCGCGGCCACGGTGGCGCGCACCGTGAAAGGCCAACTAGCCTTCGAGCCCCAGGCGCGTCCCGAACTCGAAGCCACCATTGCCCGTCTCGACGTCGACTTCGCCGGCCAGGTGCGTCCGACCGCGGACATGCTGTGGTCGCGCATCAACAAGGGGCGCATCCTGGAGATCGCCAGGGAGACCCTGGGACCGGCATGGGCCTCGGCGCGGGCGAAGAGCAAGAAGCCCGCAATCGCCAAGGCGATGGAAGAGGCTTTCGCGGCCGGCAGTCCTCCGCTGGGCGTCACCGCGGACGCCCACGCGGCCGTGCTCGCCTGGACCCCTCCCGGCTTCAAGGCGTTCGACGCGGGCCGTGCCGGTGCCGAGGATGCGAGTGCGGAGACAGCGCCGCCCGCCGACACAACGGACTCCGTAGCCGGCCCGGAACCTTCGTCGGAACCGGAGGACGCTCGCGCCCCGGAGCCGGTGGAACCGGAAAGCGCCAACACGCCCGCCGATCCGCCGGAGCCCGTGGCCGCGAGCATCGAGGTTCCGGAGGCGGCCGAACCCCCTGGCGCGCCCATCGCCGCCAACGGCCATGACAACGGCAACGGACTCGACATCCCCGAGTTCCTGCGCGACGTCTGAACCGCCCTCCGGCCCGAACGCGCCCCGTCCCGCACACCGCGGGGCGGGGCTTTTTTTGTTTGTCCCACCCAATCCGGGAGACCGCACATGACACACACAGCCATTCCGCCCGGGGCAACGATCCGCGCCCGGGTCCACGACAGCGCTCTCAAGCGCGTCACGAAGTTCTGGGCATCCCGTCCGATCGAGATATTCATCGAAACCCTCCAGAACTCGCGCCGCGCCGGAGCCACCCGGGTCCACGTCACCGTGGAGACACTCACCAAGCCCCCCGGCCACACGCCCGAGCCATCCGAACCGCGCCTTGCGGTGAGCATCACCGACGACGGCGCCGGCATCGAGGACCCGGCCGTCCTGCTGAGCTTCGGCGAGAACGGCTGGAATGATGAGCTCGTGGCTCGAGAGGACGCCGCCGGCATGGGAATCCTGAGCCTCGCCCACCGCGGCTGCCGGATCGCATCGAGGGTACGCACGCCGGACGGCCATGCCGGGCATGGTTGGTCCGTGGAGCTTGAGCCGGAACACTTCACCGGCCGGAGCGAAGCCCCGGTACGGCCAGACGACGGCGCGCCTTATCCATCCGGCACGACCGTGGAGTTCCAGGCCGCCGAGTCCGCCGACATGATCCGCGCCGCGCTCGCCAACGCGGCGCGCCACTACCCGGTGCCGGTCACCTTCGAAGGCGAGACGGTTGAACGCAAGGCATTTCTCGACGGCGCCGTCCACGCCGAGACATGGAACGGACTCGCTTTCGGGGTCTACCGGGACCGCAGGCAAAGCTACATGGAGCCCGACCTCAACTTCTTCGGCCTGACCGTGCCCGTGCGCCTGCCCACGGTCGAGACCGTTCACGGCGCCGTATGGTCCGTCCGCGCCGACGTCGTGGACTGCCCCGGGCTCGAGCTGCTCCTGCCCGCCCGCCGGGAACCCGTGGAGAACGCCTTTCTGGAGGAGTTGCGCCAAGCCGCCCGCATGGCGATCTACCGCGCCATGGCCGCCGACCCCGAGCCCCGTCCGGCCTTTGCCGACTGGAACCGGGCGCGCGACGCCGGCATCGAGCTTCCGCCGCCTCCCCAGGTGCTCCGTCCCTGGCGTCCCTCCATCGCCGACATCGACGACTGGCGGGAGCCGCCGAGGACCGCGCCTGCCGGCCCCGATGCCCTGGTCGTGGACTTCGATCCCGAGCCTCCCGAGGCCCAGGCGCTGTGGCGCGCGGCAGAGCGAGCCGGCCTGGCGGAGCGATTCTTCGAGGCCGACAGACGCCTGGAAGGCTACGAGTGGCATGACCGCCTCGACCGCGTCACGGGCATCGACACCCAGGTCACCGCCAATGACGGCAAGACGCGTCCTCTCGGCGACTTCCTTCTGCCAGGACAGAAGGACACCGCCCGGACCCCCTTGCCCCCGCGTCCCGCTGCGATCCGCATGACGCTTTCGGTCAGGAGCGCCGGAGGTCCTGGCCGCACGCTCCATCTCCCCGCCGACCTCGCCTTCGCCGGCGAGGCCTGGAGCTGGGTCGGCGACGTGCTGCCGTTGGTCACGGCGGACAGCAACGTGGAGCCGCACCAACTCGCGGAGCTCTTGCGCCGGGGCTTCTTCGCCCCCTCCGATGACGCGGACGCCGACAGCTGGAGCACTCAAGCCCAGCGGTTCGACGAGGACGCGCTCCACGTCGCCACCAGGCTCCTTTGCAGCGAGGACTCCGCGCTGGAAGTCTCCATCGCCGAGACCGTTCGCCGGGAGATCCTCCACCTCGTTCCCAACGGCCGCAAGGTGGAGATCTCCATCACGCGCCCGGACGTCCGGGTCGTCCTAGGCGATCCCGCCCAAGCCACTACCTGAGGCGGCCGGCCGCCGTAGCGCGTTGCGGCGGCCGGAGCCCGTCAACGGTCACACGCCGTCGTCAGATTCCCAACTCCGCCGGGACGGAAACCCGGCTCGTCACGGTCGCCGGTCTTGAGGACCCCGGGATCGTCCTTGCATCGGCGGACCTCGGCCCGGACGCCCCGGAACCGGGGTTTGCCGATGCCCCGATCCCTGAACCGCTCCCGCGGCCACGGCCCCGCTGCGACACCTGCACCGGGAAACGATTCCCCGGCACTCATTTTGCACTGACTGATCCCCGATGGGGCCAGAGGCCGGATCGGATGACTCCGACCGGGGAAGAGGACGCCATGGAAATCCAGAACCCGATGGAAGCACTGATCGGCACGAACGGGACAGCCAAGGTCGCCGGTCTTTCCCTGCTCGACCTCGATTCAATGACGCTCCGGGAACTGCGGCGGCACGGGCTCACCGCGGCGCAGGCCGGGAGAATCAAGGCGGCGTTCGATCTGGGCCGCCAACTCCTCGAAGCCGAATCCCGAGTGCACGAGAATGCTCCGATGGTCAGCAGTCCCGAGGAGGCCTACCGCTACATGAGGCCACGCTACCTCAACGAATACCGCGAACACTTCGACGTGCTGATGATGACCAACCGGAACAAGTTGATCCGCCGCCATCGGGTGTCCACGGGCAGCCTGACGGCGTCCGTTGTTCACCCCCGTGAGTGCTTCAACCCCGTCATCCGGGAGAGCGCCGCTTCGGTCATCTTCACACACAACCACCCTAGCGGGGACCCGACACCCTCGCGCGAGGACATAGACATCACCCACCGGCTCCGTCAGGTGGGCGAGGTGCTGGGAGTGCGTGTCCACGACCACGTCGTCTGCGGGCACGACCGCTTCTTCAGCTTCAACCGGGAGGGCTTGCTATGACCAGTCAGCATTCCGCCGGCCCGCCGCCGACCACGCACCCGATGGACCCCCGCCGCGGCCGGGACCTCTCGCCAATGTTCAGCGCATTCCTTTGCTGGCTCCTGGGTCTCGAACCCATGACCAGCCCGGCCATCACCGGCATCGTCGTCTCCAGCAACTGCGTGCTGGCCGCGACCGACCAAAACCCGCTGTTCGACCAGCATCTCGGATCGCTTGAGAATTTCGAGGCGAACATCCGCGGCTGGGGCGAAGCCTGCGGCGCCGATGCCGGCATGGTGGAAAGCCTCGTCGCCCGCATGAGGAGAACAGACCAATGAGCTTTCCCGACCTTCCCGAAGGCTACGACCGCCACAAGGACGCGCTTGCCATCGTCGATCCAGGCGCCTCAAACCCGTCAGGCGTGGCCCTCGCCATCCACCAGGCATGCACGCAGGTCATCCACGAGGGCGGCAACCAGCAGGAAGACGCCGCGGTCCGCCTCATGACCACGCAGCTGGCCTTCCTCGTCCAGGGCAATTCCGACCTCGATCCCGACGAATACCGCCGGCTGATGGACTCCTGCCGCGCCCGTGCGGCCGAACGGAGGAAAGCCCCGAAACCCGCCACCGCCCCAGCCTGATCTTCCGCACGCCCGCTCCCTGGCGCGAGGAGCCCGGGCAGCCGGTCGAAGTCAGGCCGCGGGGGGCGGGGGGGGGGGGGGGGGGTGTAAAACCCCCCCCCCCCCCCCCCCAACCACCAAAAAAAAAAAGGGGGTGGAAAAAGACCCCCCCCCAACAACCG
>JAPPHF010000051.1:7799-9580 GCA_028821115.1 Deltaproteobacteria bacterium
CCCCCCCCGCCGGCGGGGGCCGGCGCGCCCCCCCCCCCCTTCCTCCGCGGGGGGGGGGGGGGGGGGGTTTGTTCCCCCCCCCCCCCCCCCCCCCCCCCGGCACTCTCACGCAATTTCAGGAGGGAGAGATCCATGCTCGACGCCCATACGGCGGCGGACGCGTCCGCGCGCCTTCCCGTTCCCCACACCCTTCCTTCCGTCCCCGCTGCTCCGGACTCCGAGCCTTCCGCCCATGACGCACTGTTCACCGCCGCCACAACCCTGTTGCCGGTGCTGGAGGCCGGTCGGGCGCTCGACGCCGCCGCCCTGCGGGACGCCATGACACGCGCCTTCGGCGCAGGCGATGCCCAAGGCGCCTGGGTCTGGAAAGACGCCTACGAGGCCGCCGAGGCCGCGGTCGTGCTGTTCATCCGCCGTCACGGCCGCGCCATGCGCCGCCACGCCGGGGCCGGTCCGGAAGGACCCCTCGCCATGCTGAAGATGCTGGAGGCCGTGGCCGCCCTGGAGCCGTCCCACACGAAGCGCTCCGAAGAGCAGATCCGCCTGCAGCAGTTCTCGACGCCCCTGCCGCTCGCCTACGCGGCGCTCCGGGCCGCGGCGGTCCGGCCGGGAGACGTCGTGCTGGAACCGTCCGCGGGTACGGGCATGCTCGCGGTGATGGCGGAATGCGCGCTCGGGAGGCAAGCGGCCGGGAACCTGCACCTGAACGAGATCGCGGATGTCCGCCGCGCCCTCCTGTGCCGCCTGTTCCCCGAAACCCTGGTCACCGGCGTCAACGCCGAGAACGTCGCGGACCGCCTGCCCGGCGCCCGGCCTACCGTTGTCATCATGAACCCGCCGTTCTCGGCAACCCCGGGCGTCCACCGCATCCGCCACGACGCCGACCTCCGGCACCTGCGCTCGGCCTTCTCCATGCTGCCGCCGGGTGGCCGGCTCGCCGCCGTCACCTCGGCCAACTGCGTTCCGGGCGATTCCGACTGGACCAGCGCCTTCGGCGAGCTTGATCCGCCCGCCCGGGTCGTGTTCACCATGGTCGTCGACGGCCGCGTCTACGCGCGCCGGGGGACCGGCTTCGACACAAGGCTCACCGTGCTTGACCGTGCCGACCGGCCCGGCATCGACGTCGATCCCGACACCCGCGCCGAGAACGCCGCCGAGCTGCTCGACGCCGTCATCGCCCGGGTTCCGCCCCGCATGCCGGTGGAAGTACGCACCACGGTGTCCGTGCCTGGTCGGGACCTCTTCAGCAACACGGCCACGCCAAGCCCCTCGAAACGAAAAAACGCTCCTGCGCCTGCTACGCCCGCGTCCACACCTGCCCATGACTGGGGATCGGTGTCCGAACTGACCGTCGAGACCGGACCGCCAGACTCCACCGCAGACGTCGCAGGCACAGTCTCCGGTCCCTACGAGTCCTGGCGGCCCGGCGCCTTCCGGACTCCGGGCGCAACCGCGCATCCGACGCCCCTGGTGCAGTCCGCGGCAATGGCAGCCGTCCCGCATCCGGCGCCGTCCTACCGCCCCATGCTGCCGGAACGCGTCGTCACGGACGGCCTCCTGTCGGACGCCCAGCTCGAAAGCGTCGTGCTGGCGGGCCAGGCCCACCAGGGCCATCTCGCGGCGAGCTACAGGATCGGCTCCAGCTGGGAGACCGTCCAGCGTTGCGGCGACAAGGACCAGGGCGACGCCGCCGTCACGGACGAAGGCGAGACCCTGTCGGCGCCGGTCCGCTTCCGCCGGGGCTGGATGCTGGGCGACGGCACCGGCTGCGGCAAGGGACG
>JAPPHF010000138.1 GCA_028821115.1 Deltaproteobacteria bacterium
CGCCACTGCTCGTCATCGCGCCTTGCCGACGACAAAAAATCCTGCGCAACTTATGCCAGGAAATCATGGGACGCGACACTAGCGGCCTGTCCACACGAATCGATTGCGGGATTCGTGTGTGGCAGGCCGCTGGCGCGCCTGCCCGTGCGGACCGTGTAGACGCCATACGCGATCGGACAGCCCGTCGGAGTCCGTGTATCTTGTTTCCTTTTCGCAACAAGGCCCTAAAGAAGCGACGGTATCGCACGAAGAGAAATGAAGGGAGGATTTCCATGAGAAGAGCGTCAAGGCGCCTCGCGTTGACCTGGGCCGGGGTGGCGCTGGCCGTGGTCGTATTGACCGGAAGCCCGGGCTTCGCCAAGCCGGTGGAACTTACCATCGTTCACTTCAACGACCTGGACCGCATGGACGAAAGCCGCGGGCAGGGCGGCGTCGCGCGTCTGGCCGCGGTGGTCCGGGCCGAGCGGGCGCGCAGCGCCAACGTGTTGGTGACCTTCGCCGGCGACGCCATCTCGCCTTCGCTGATGTCCGCCATCGACAAGGGCGCCCACATGATCGAATTGCTCAACCAGGTCGGGCTCACCGCCATGGCCATCGGCAACCACGAGTACGATTTCGGTCCGGAGGTGGCCCGGCAGCGCTTCTCCGAAGCGGCCTTTCCCGTCCTGGGCGCAAACAACATCGACCCGGACGGCAAGATCATCGAAGGCGCGCGAGCGTCCATCATGGTGGAGGTCGGGCGGTTCAAGGTGGGGATCTTCGGCCTGACCACCGTGGGCACCGCGGTGAAGTCACTTCCCGGCAACATCACCTTCGCCCCGGTCGTGGAAGTGGCCGCCGCTCAGGCCAAGAGGCTGCGGGCGGCTGGCGCGAACCTGGTGGTGGCGCTGGCCCACACCGACATCGCCGAGGACGAGGCGCTGCTCCGGCAGGAAGCCGTGGACCTGCTCCTCAGCGGTGACGACCACCGGCTGCGTTTGGACTACGACGGCCGCATGCTGTTCGCCGAATCCGGTCAACAGGCGGACTGGGTCACGGTCATCGACCTCACCCTCGACGAGGTGGAATCCAGGGGCAGAAAGCGGTTCGTCTGGAGCCCGGCTTTCCGCGCCGTCCATACCGGCCGCGTAACCCCCGACCCCGAGCTCGCCGCGTCGGTCCGGGCCTATCAGACCCGGTTGTCGCGGGCCCTCGACATCGAGATCGGCACCACCGAAACGGAGCTCGACAGCCGCCGGGCCATGGTGCGGACGCGGGAGACGGCCGTCGGCAATCTGGTGGCGGACGCCATGCGCCTGGCCGTGGGGGCCGACGTCGCGTTGACCAACGGCGGCGGGATCCGCGCCGACCGGGTTTATCCGCCCGGCACGACCCTCACTCGCCGGGACGTGCTGAGCGAGCTGCCGTTCGGCAACAAGACCGTGCTACTGGAGTTGTCCGGCGCCGAGTTGCGCACGGCGCTCGAGAACGGTTTCAGCGGAATCGAGAAGACCGCGGGGCGGTTTCCCCAGGTCTCCGGGATCGAGGTGGTCTACGATCCCCGCCGGCCCGCGGGCAAGCGGGTGATCGAGGTCCGTCGCGGCGGCGTGCCTTTGGACCCCAATGCGAAATATACCGTTGCCACCAACGACTTCATGGCCCGGGGTGGCGACGGCTACCGGGTCCTCGCAAGCCGGAGGCGGCTCATCGACGCTCGGGCCGGTACGTTGATGGCGACCCAGGTGATCGACTACATCACTGCCCGGAGAGTCGTCGCGCCCCGCGTGGAAGGGCGGTTGCGCACGCTTGAATGAGAGCGACCCGTCCTCGTATTTCCTGAGTCGAAACGATGTTTCCTTGTGGAAAGACTTTCCCCCGCGGCACCCTTGCAACGTGAGGACAAATGGAGTAGTTAGGGCGGTTGCTCTGGATTGAGCACTGGAAAACGCGGTGGAAACGGTCATTTCGGTACGATGAGGCACGCGGTAACAGTCACGGCGGTTTCGGCGCTGTTGCTCGCCATGAGCAGCTGGCTTGTGGCCGGGTCCGCGACCGCGGAGACGTCAGCGGCGCTCAAGACTGCGTCATTGCGCGCGTCCGATGCCGTGGAGCGCCGTACGGCCCATCTGCCGACGCTGCTGTCCCGGCATGACGCGGCCCTGTACCGAAGGATTTTCGCTCTCCAGAAGGACGGGCACTGGAACGAGGCCGATGCCTTTATCAAGTGGATCCGCGATCCGCTGCTGATGGGTCACGTCCGGTTCCAGCGCCTGATGCACCCCACCCTCTACCGTTCGTCCTACGGCGAGCTGTGGACCTGGATGAACGCGTACGCGGACCATCCCGGCGCCCGGCGTGTCTACCGCCTGGCGAAGAAGCGGCAACCCGAGGGCTGGAAATCGCCGAAAAAGCCCGCCCGGGCCGTGCTGGCCTCCGAGCTCAAGTCGGATCCGGTGCCCGTGGCGTTGCGGAGCGCCAATGGCCGCCGCCAGAAAGGAACGGAGGTCGAGGTCCGTTCCCGCACGCGCCGGCCGGTGATCCGCCAGGTTCACGGGAAGATCCGGAAGTTGGTGTCCGGCGGCTACGTGACCAGGGCCCTCCGTTTTCTGGAGCAGCCGCACCATGTCCGTGTCCTGGACGCCGTGAGCTTCGACGAGAACCTGGCCTGGATCGCCAGAGGATACTACTTCTGGGATCGGGACCAGCGGGCGCTGGAAGTTGCAAGACGGGCGATCGCGCGGTCGGGTGCCCGGGTGCCGCTGGCGTACTGGTGGGGCGGCCTGGCGGCCTGGCGCCTGGGGCACCATCGCGATGCCGCGGAACTCTTCGGGGCGTTGGCCGAGTCGAGGTCGGTGACCCCGTGGCTGGTATCGGCCGGCGGCTACTGGGCCAGCCGCGCCTACCGGGAGGCCGGCGAGGCGGAGCGCGTGGCTCCCATGCTGCGGGCCGCGGCGCGGCATCCGCGGACCTTTTACGGGCTGCTGGCTCTCACCGCCCTTGGCGAGCGGCCGCCGCTCGATTTTGAAATGCGCGAGCTCAGCGCCGCGGATCTCGACGACCTGCTCGGAATGCGGCCCGTGCGCCGCGCCCTCGCCCTGATTCAGGTCGGGGAGCATGTGCGGGCGGGCACCGAGTTGCGACGGTTCGCCCACCGCATGTCTCCCCGGTTGGCGCTCGTGATTCTGGCCCTGGCATCTGAATCGGGCTTGGCCGACCTGTCGTACCGTGCCGCCGAGAGTCTTCTGCAACGTACCGGCGTTCCGGTGGACGCGGCGCTCTATCCCCTACCGGTGTGGGAACCGGACGGCGGTTACACCCTCGATCGCGCCTTCCTGTTCGCCGTCATGCGGCAGGAGTCCAAGTTCCGCGCCGGCGCCCGCAGCTCCCGCGGGGCCAGTGGCCTGATGCAGCTCATGCCGCGGACGGCGGGCGTCATGGCCGGCCGGAAATACCGCGGGGCACAGCGCCGGGAACTGCTGGAACCGGTGCTCAACGTCACCCTGGGAGAGAAGTATCTCCGCTACCTGCTTTCGCGGGACGAAGTCGACGGCAACCTGTTCTACGCGCTGGCGGCCTACAACGGTGGTCCGGCAAAGCTGCGGGAGTGGAAGCGCAGGGTCGACTACCGGAACGATCCGCTGTTGTTCATCGAAAGCATTCCCAGCTGGGAAACCCGCATCTTCATCGAACGGGTGCTGACCAACATGTGGATCTACCGGATCCGGTTCGGGCAGGCGACCCGCTCCCTCGACACCATCCTGTCCGGGGGCTGGCCCACCTATATCCCGCTGGACCGCAGGCGGGCGGGCGCTCGATCCTGATCGGGAACAACAACCTTCCCCTTTGCGGCGTCTTCAGACGGCGCTGCCCATCGACTTCCAAACGCCAGCGGCGGGTCCATCCAGCTTGCCCGGGTGCAACTGAGTTTGCGCTTGCAGTTCGCCGGGGGGTGCGATAGTGCTGTGCCCATCTCAACCGGTACGATCACACAGGAGGTTTCGATGAAGACGCACCTGCGCAGTGCAATGTTTTGGTGTTTCGTTGCCGTCGCCGCGCTGATCCTTACCGGCTCCCTCGCGGGAGCGGCGGACTATTACGCCGGCAAGACCATCACCATCGTTTGTCCCTATTCCACGGGCGGCACCTACGACCGCATGTCGCGGCTGGCGGCGAAGTTTCTGCCCAGACACATACCCGGCAACCCGGCCGCCATCGTGAACAACAAACCGGGCGCCGGCGGCGTCATCGGGTTACGGTCAGTCTACAAGGCCAAGCCCGACGGCTTGTCGCTGATCCATTTCACCAGCCCCATGGTGGTGCGGAGCCTCACCGGCGGCATCAAGGACATCGATTTCAAGAAGCTCACCTGGCTCGGCAGCGTGGGGGGCGCCCACTACATCTTCGCCCTTCGCACCGATCGGCCCGAGCGCACCATCGAGGACTTCCAGACCACCAAGAAGCCCATCCGCGTCGGCGCCTCGGGGCCCAGCTCGCTGCTGACCCAGGCGCCCAAGTTCCTGCAGCGGGCCGGCAAGTTCAACATCCGGCTGGTACCGGGCTACAAGGGCTATAACCCCATGGCGCTGGCGATGAAGCAGAACGAGGTGGACGGCGTGTCCACGGCGGGGTCCGCGGTGAGGGTCAATACGGCGACCCGCGAGATGCACAAGGACGGCACCATCAAGCTGGTACTGTCCATGGGCGGCGCGCCGCCGCCGGACCCCCTCAAGGCGGAGGTCGCGGCGCTCCCGAAATTCGTGGACGCCATCGCCGACCCCAAGGACCGTGACGCCTGGGTGGCGTTCTCGGGCCTTCTGAGCGCCAGCCGCCCGTTCGCGACCACGCCGGGACTGCCGGCGGAGCCGGCCGCCATCCTCAAGAAGGCCATGGCGGACATGATGGCCGATCCCGAGTTCCGGAAGACCGCCACCGACCAGGGGTTCGTGCTGAACACATTGAACGCCGCGGAGGCGGAGAAGCTGATCCTCTCGGTCTTCAACCTCCCCGCGGACATACAGGACCGGTTGAAGGTCCTGCTGAAATAGTCCCGTTGAAATGAGTGTCCCGCGTCCGTGGCGCGGGACACTTCCGCGAAATGGCTTTTGAGGCCTTCCTCGAGGCCCTCGGCACCACCTTCACCCTGCCGGTGCTGGGCGGGATCCTGCTGGGGGTCGCGCTGGGACTCGTCTTCGGCGCGGTGCCGGGCCTGAATGCGGTGCTCGGCATCGTGCTGCTGCTCCCGTTCGTCTGGAGCCTGTCGCCCTTCGTGGCGTTCGCGATCATGCTTTCCCTGGTGTCGGCGGTCCACACCTCCAACACTTTCCCGGCGTTCTTCTTCAACGTGCCCGGCAGCCCCAGCGCCGCCGCCACCATCCTGGACGGTTACCCCATGGCGCGCAACGGCGATGCCGCGCGCGGGCTGACCGCGGCCTTCGTGGTGTCCGCCGTGGGCGGGATCATCGGCGCGCTGGTGCTGCTGATCGCGCTGCCGGCCTTGCAGCCGGTGGTGCTGGCCTTCGCCGCGCCGGAGCGCTTCATGCTGGTGGTCCTGGGGATCCTCATGATCAGCTTCCTGAGCGGCGCGAAGCCGGTGAAAGGGCTGATGGCGGGCGCCTTGGGTCTTTGGCTGGGCACCGTCGGCCAGGATCCGCAACTTGGAGTGGCCCGCTTCACCTTCGGCTCCGACTACCTGCTCGACGGGCTTCAGACCGTGCCCATCATCATGGGCCTGTTCGCCCTCCCAGAGGTGGTTTCCCTGGCCATCCGCGGACGCATCGCCGAACGCACCCACGTGGACATGGGCGAGGGGTTCCGGCCGGGCCTGCGGGCGTGTCTGGCGAACCGCTGGCTGGTGGTGCGGAGTGCCGTGGTGGGCGTGGTGGGAGGCGCCATCCCAGGCATCGGCGGCACCGCGGCGGCATTCTACGCCTACGGGATGGCGGTCCAGGGAGCCGAGGGGGCCGAGCGCCGGCGCTTCGGCAAGGGCGAGATCAAGGGCGTCATCGCGCCCGAGAGCGCCAACAACTCATCGGCGGGCGGAGAGCTGGTGCCGTTGCTGGCGTTCGGCGTGCCCGGCGGCGCCACCTCGGCCATCCTGCTGGCCGCGTTCCTGATCCTCGGCATCAATCCCGGCCCGGAGATGCTGGGCGAGAAGCTCTCGCTGAGCTTCTCCATGGTCATCGTGCTGGTGCTTTCGAACCTGCTGGCCACCGGCGTATGCATCGCCATTACGCGGCCCGCCGCGCGCATCGCTTTCCTCAAGAGCAACCTGCTGATCCCGGCGCTGATGCTGTTCGTGCTGTTCGGCGCGTACGTCGCCTATCCCCACCCCTACACCCTCGTTCTCACGCTGGCGTTCGGGGTGCTGGGTTACCTGATGATGCGGTTCGACTGGGCTCGGGCGCCGCTGCTGGTGGGTTTCATCCTGGGTCCGCTGGCCGAGAACAACCTGGTCATCTCCCTGTCGAGCTACGGCGCGGCCTTCCTCGTCCGGCCCATTCCGCTGGGGTGCATGGCGGTCATGGCGCTGGTGGTTTTCGTGGCGGTGCGCCGGGGGGTGGGTCGGCGATGACACCGGCGCGCGAGATCGTGCTTGGCGGCGTGGTGGCCGCGCTTTTTGCCTGGATCGTGCTCACCGCGCTCGAGTGGCAGCCGGAGACCGCCACCTTCCCGCTGCTCATCGGGTTCGCCGGCCTGGTGCTGGCCGTTTGGAGTGTGGTGAGCGATGTGCTGCGCTGGAGGTCCACGGCGGCAGGCGATAACGGGCCGAACACCGAGGACACGGCGCGCGCCCGCGCCGCGTTCGCATGGATCGCCGTGTTCTTCGTCCTGGTGCTGCTCGCCGGTTTCCGCTGGGGATTGCCCCTGGCGGTGCTGGCGTACTACCGGTTGGAAGCGCGTGTCGGTTGGGTCGCCGCGGTCGGCGCCGCCGCCGCGTGCGCCGCCTTTCTGCACATCGCGGTGGTCTATCTCTATCTTCCGCTATACGAGGGCGTTTTGTGGGCGTGGTGACCTCCCCGTCCTCGCGCGTGGCCGGGTGTCGGGGGGTCAGATGCCGTACAGCCTTTTCGGGTTTGCGTTGAGGATCTTCTCCTTGGCCGATTCGCTGATGTCCTGCCGTTTGTTGAACTCCCGCACCGCGAAGCGGTCCCGGTCGCCGTGGGGCATGTCCGAGCCGAAGACGACACGGTCGTCGCCCACGAGCTCCAGCACCTGCGGCAGCAGCGGGTCCTCCACTTCGGTGCTGAGGAAGAGGTTGCCGCGGCTCATGTACTCGGCGGGGGAGACGGCGGCCCGGGGCGCGGCCTCGGGAATGGATTTGCCGAAGCGGTTGGTGAAGGCGAACCGGTGCCCCAGCCGGTCCATGAGGAAATGGACCCAGAGGCAGCCGGCTTCCAGAAACGCCACCCGCAGGGTCGGGAAGCGGTCCAGCACGCCGCCGGTGATCATGGCCGTGAACCCCATGAGCAGCGGCACCAGGAACGGGATGATGGTGCCCGGGTAGAGGTGGTCGTACATGTTGCTGAGGGGCGGACACGACCATCCCACGTGGACCGCCAGCGTCAGATCCTCTTTCGCCAGCGCTTCGTAGAACGGGAAGAAGCTCGGGTGGTCCAGGGTGCGCTCGCCCACGGTGCCGAGGATCATCACCGCCACCGCTCCCAGCCGCTTGGCTTCGCGCACCTGCGCCACCGAGGCCGGGATGTTGTGAAGGTCCACCACCGCGGTCCAGTGGAGTTGGTCCGTGGAACTCGTGGTGTCCGCCAGCCAGCGGTTGTAGGAGCCGCACAGGGCCGCGCCGAGATTGGGATCGTCCACCAGCGGATGGACCAGGAAGAAGCTCGGGTAGATGACCTGCACGCCCAGGTCCTCGTCGGCCATGTCCTTGAGGCGGGCCTCCGGATGGCTGATCTCGATGCTCTCGATGCTTTCCGGCTTGGACGCCGTGTAGAATGAGCGTTGTCCTTCGTGGTGGGCGGGGGTTCCCATGTTGTGGCAGCCGCGTCCGAACAGGCGCGGGTAGATCTGGTCCTCGACGCGCCAGTAGAGCCGCCCTTCCGAGTTCACCACCTGGGGTCTGCGCTTGCGGAACGCCGGGTCCAGGTAGTCATCGCTGAAGGTCGCCGGAGACTCTTCCACGTGCGCGTCGGCGTCGATTACGATCATCGGAGGGTCCTCCTCTTTGTCCAGTGGACCGTGCCGTGGCACGATCGAAGTGCGTACCCATACCGCAATTTGGAAATCAGACGCAAGAAGGCGGGCCGGAACGGGAGGTGATGATGCCGATTCTCTTGACCAACAGCGATGTGCGGGAGCTGATTTCGCCCGCGACGGCGGTGGAGGTCATGCGGGAGACCTATCGCGGGCTTGCCGCGGGAACGGCGGTCACCCGCACCCGGAGCCAGACCTTCGCCGAGACCACCGAACCGGGCACCTTCGTGGAGCTGCGCACCATGGACGGCATCGTTCCGGCCTTCGGCTCGGTGGGCATGCGGATCCTGCCGGACCTGCACCGCTGGCCCCGCATCGGCGACAACCGGCGATACGACAAGGTGCCCAAGAAGAACGGCAGGTTCCTCGCTTTCGACCTGGTCTTCGACCTGGACACCGCCGACCTCCAGGCGGTGGTCCAGGATGCCTGTCTCCAGAAGCTGCGCATCGCCGGCACCCACGGGGTGGCTGCCGAGTACTTGGCCCGCGCGGACGCGTCCCGGGTCGGCGTCATCGGCTCGGGCTGGCTCGCCGAAGGCGTGCTGATGGGACTCGGAGTCGTCCGCGAGCTCGAATCCGTCAAGGTGTTCAGCCCCACTCCCGCCAACCGGGAGCGGTTCGCCGAGAACGCAAGACAGAGTCTTCGCCTCGATGCCATGGCCGTCGATGACCCGGTAGCGGCGACCTTGGACGTCGACATCATCGTCGTGTGCACCAACACCATCGATCCGGTTTTCTTTGGCGAGTGGCTCGGCCCGGGCGTCCACCTCGATTCGATATCGGGGCGCGACATCGACGAGGGGTGTTTCGCGCGCGCCGATTACACGGTGCTGAGCATGCGCGAGGGGCGCTGCAACGAGGGACTGAACTTCGCGCCGCCGGTGCTGCGCGAAACCCTCGCGCCGCGTTTCGCGCCGTTCGAGAAGAACGTCCCGTGGGACGACTACGCCGAGTTGGGGGAGGTGATCGCCGGACAGGCGCGCTCCCGGGATAACGACCGGGAGATCACGTTCTTCTGCAACAACGTGGGCTTCGGCGCCCAGTTCGCGGCGCTGGGCGGCAAGGCTGTCGCCTTGGCGCGGGAACGCGGGCTCGGCAAGGAGTTCTCCATCGATGACTGGTACGAGGATGAACGGTAGGGCAACGTGGTCGGGTCCCACGTTGCCCTAGGAGCATGTCCGAGTAAGCAGAGTGGCGTCCTTCGACTTCGCTTCGCTACGCTCAGGACGAACGGTTTTGGAAACCTGTTTCCGTTCGTCCTGAGCG
>JAPPHF010000082.1:0-8916 GCA_028821115.1 Deltaproteobacteria bacterium
GACGACGAAAAATCCTCCGCATATTATGCTGCGAATTAACCAGACACCACACTAGCCGTTCAGGGCGAAACTGGAAACGGAATTAAGAAAGGGGCGGCATGCGCCGCCCCTTTCTGCCGGCTATTTGCGGCGCTAGTGCTTGGTGGTCGGCCACCGGCCCTGGACCATGGCGTTGAAGTCGTCGGTGTAGAAGAACTTCTCCTGGCCGAAGGCGGGCCGCAACCCGTCGAACCACGTCACTTCCGGGTCGTAGGCCGCGTAGAACGGCCGGCCGACCCAGTCGGGATTCCGTCCCTGGAGGAAGCGGAGTATGAACACCTTCTCGCCGGCGAGCTCCTGCACGTCCTGGACCTCCACCTTGCCCGGGGTGGCGCTCATGCTCGGGCCGCGCACGGTGCGGGACAGGCCGGAGACGAACTTGTAGGCGTTCTGGAAAATTTCGCAGCAGCGATCCAGCGGCACCTCGAAGTAGTTGCGCGCCCCGGTGTCGCGTTCCACGAACATGTAATAGGGGATCATCCCCAGCCGCACCTCTTCCTCCCACATGCGGATCCACACGTCCGAGGAGTCGTTGATGTGGCGCAGCAGGGGCGCCTGGCAGCGGATCACCGCGCCGGCGTCGCGCAGGCGGCGGATGGCCTCCCGCACCACGTTGGTCTCGAGCTCCCGCCAGTGGTTGAAGTGGGCCATGATGGCAACGTGCTTGCCGGCCTTCACGATCTTCTCCAAGAGGCGGAGCATGTCGTCGGCATCGTCATCGCCCACGAACCGGTAGGGCCAGAACGTCAAGGCCTTGGTGCCGATGCGGATGTCCTGCACGTGAGCGAACCGCGGGTCGTCCACCAACGGTTCCAGGTAATTGGCGAACACGGCCGTCTTCATGATCATGGGATCGCCGCCGGTCACCAGCAGATCGGTGACGTCGGGATGCGCGGCCAGATAGTCGTGCAGGCCGTCCGCCTCCTTGGCGACGATCTTGAGCTCGTTGTCGCCCACGAACTGCGCCCAACGGAAGCAGAAGGTGCAGTAGGCATGGCAGGTCTGCCCCTGGCTGGGGAAGAACAGCACGGTCTCACGGTACTTGTGCTGGAGACCGTGAATCGTCTCGTGCCCGACCTGCGGGATGTTCAGTTCCCGTTGCCCGGCAGGGTGCGGGTTGAGCTTCTCGCGGATCTCGTGGGCGCCTTCCTTGATCTCCTTCGCCGACGCGTCGCGCCGGAAAAGGTCCGCCATGCGCAGGAAATCGTCCTGCTCCAGCATCCCCTGCTGCGGGAAGGTCATCTGGTAAACGGGGTCGTCCGGCACCCGGTCCCAGTCGATGAGTTGGTCGATCACGTACCGGTTGGAGCGGAACGGCAGCACGTTGGCCACCACTTTCATGGCGAAGCGGTCGTCCCTGGGAAGACGTTCGAGCTGCGAAATCTCGTCGAGATGCTTGGTCGACAGCGCCTTGTAGCGTTCGGAGGGAAAGATCGGCGCCTCCTGGGTGAGGTATTCTTCTTCCGCTTGAACGGACATCGTCCCCGGGTCGCGTGTGGGCTCTTTTCCGGGTTCCGACAGGACTTTGCTCATGACTCACCTCCCAAGTTATCGGGTCTCGTCCTTCGAGCCTTTACTCTGAGTAGAAGTATACTCCGTGGACGGCAATTTGAAAGACAGAATTGAGAATAATCGTTGCCAACATAGTATTGCAAGGGCCGCGCACACTCTCGGAGGAGTGTTTTTTTTCGGCTTTGCCGTTTTTTCTGCTTTACTATTCTATTAGGGGCGACTGGTTATTCGGATACAGCCTCGCGAAGGCCCGAAAGGAGCGAACATCATGGCCACGGATCTGTTTTCCACCGCGCGGGAGCGCCTCGAAGACGCGGCCCGCCATCTCGACATCGAGCGCGAAGTCATCGACCAACTCCGCTATCCCAAGGAAACGCTGGCCGCCACCCTGCTGGTGCGCATGGACGACGGCTCGCGCAAGGCGTTCAAGGCGTGGCGCTGCCGCTACGACGACACCCGCGGCCCCACCAAGGGCGGCATCCGCTTCCACCCCGCGGTGAACGTGGACGAGGTGATGACGCTGGCGTTCTGGATGACCTTCAAGTGCGCGGTCGTGAACCTGCCCTTCGGCGGGGCCAAGGGCGGCGTGTCGGTGGACGTCAAGACACTCTCCCGGGCCGAGCTGGAGCGCCTGAGCCGCTCCTACGTCGAGGCGTTCTCGCGCTTCATCGGACCCGAGCGCGACATCCCCGCCCCTGACATGTACACCAACGGCATCGTCATGGCCTGGATGGCGGACGAGTACGGCACCATCACCGGCCATCCCAGCCCGGCCATCATCACCGGCAAGCCGGTGGCGCTGGGCGGCTCGCTCGGACGCGACGACGCCACCGGCCGGGGCGGTTTCTATATTCTGAACCACCTGAAGGAGGACCTCGGGGTCAGCCGCGAAACGTCGCGGATCGTGCTGCAGGGGTTCGGCAACGCCTCGTTTCACTGCGCCCGCCTCCTCCACGACGACGGGTACCGCATCATCGGGCTTTCGGATTCGACCTCGGCCATCTATGACCCCGACGGCATGAATCCCCACGCGGTGATGGAGCACAAGAAACGCACCGGACAGGTCGCCGGAGCGCCCACGCACGGCACGGCGCGCGAACTCGACAACGCGGCGCTGCTGGAAACGGAATGCGACGTGCTGATTCCCGCCGCGGTGGAGAACCAGATCACCGAATCCAACGCGGCGAGGATCCAGGCGCCGGTCATCCTGGAGCTCGCAAACGGCCCGACGACGCCAGCCGGCGACGCGCTCCTCGACAAGAAGGGCACGGTGGTGATTCCCGACATCCTGGCCAATTCGGGCGGGGTGACGGTGTCCTACTTCGAGTGGGTGCAGAACAAGGCCGGCTACTACTGGCCGGTGGACGAGGTGCACACCAAGCTCAAGGCCATCCTGGAGCCCGAAACCCGGCGCGTATGGGACGTGGCCAGGGACAGGGCCTTCAGCATGCGCACCGCCGCCTACGTCCACGCCCTCGAGCGCATCGGCGACGCGGTGGAGGCCCGCGGCACCAAGGCGTTCTTCAACCCGTTGGGCTGAGGCTTCAGCGGATCCTGACCGGCGGCGGTGCGGTCCGCGTCCTCCGGCAAATGCGACGGAGTCTCCGCCATTCCCGGTGGTCGCCGCCGAACACCTTTCCGGTGGCGCGGGCCGCGCGGCGCACGGTCTCGATACGCTCGCGGGTGAGTGGATGGGTCGAAAGGAAACCGGAAACCGCACCTTCGCCCTGTGCCTGCGCCGCGAGCGCCCGGGTAAAGAACTCCTCGAACCCCTTGGAATCGATTCCCGCGGCATACAGGCGTTCCAGCGCATAGTCGTCCGCCTGCCGCTCGGCTACGCGGGAATAGCCGCTGTTGAGCACCCACCGTCCGAGACCCGTGATCAGTATACCCCCGGCCACGTCACCGGTCACGAGGCCCACCACGATCGAGACGGCCGCTGTGCGGTACATCCCCTGGATCGGGTGGTCGTAATGGATGTGGCCGATTTCATGAGCGATGACGCCCGCGACTTCCTCCGCGCTCAGGGCGTTGTCGATGAGCCCCTTCGTCAGGACGACGATGCCGCCGGGCAGAGCGAACGCGTTGTCCAGCTCCGTATTGACCACGACGATGCGCAATGACGGCGGCTCCGCCATGCCCGCCGCGACGCGCACCACCATCGCCTCGAGGGCGTTCCGTCCCTCTGTATCGCTGCAATATGCCCGCCGCGCCCGGGGCGGTCCGCTTCGGTCGATCTTGACGAGACGGGTGAGCTGCCGCAACGTCATGAAGCCGATGCGTTCCCTGACGGTGTGCGGAGTGACCGCCGCCAATTGCTCCGACAGGGAAGGCACGACGACCAGGAGAATGAACGTGATGGACCCAACGGCGGCTCCGGCCCACCCCACGATGCGGGCAAGGCCTCCCCATGACAGACGCACCTGGCGATAGAGCCGGGGCGCCACCCTATCGAGCGCCTCGACCACCCTTGGATCGTCGATCACCAGCCGGGCAGTGGTGCCGTCCAGCCCGATCCGAACCGGTTCGCCGTCACGCGGCGGCTCCGCCAGGATCACCCGCTCCGCGGGCCAGTGCGCGAGCATGGCCCCGTGCACGGCGAAGATGATGATGCCCACATCCGTGACGGCGATGACGGCCGGTTGTGACCGGGCCGCGACGCCGTCGTAGTAGTTGGCTGCGAACCTCATCCCTGGTGCCCTGTCCCAGTCAAAGCCCCGCCACATCCAGGGCGTCGGCCAGCCCCTCGCCGTGACTCGGCAGCGCGGCCGTGGCCTGGACCGTTCGATCCAGCGCCTCCTGCCGCTCGAGGCTCAGCGTTTCGCAGATGTTCGTCAACAATGCGACCTTGACGAACAGCATCCGGACAAAGCCATAGAACCAATAGATGGCCAGGAGCAGGAGCGTCGTGATCAGGAAGATCACCTGTTTACCCGTTATGCCGCCCAGCTTGAGGAAGCCGATCAGACTGCCGAGCACCCCGAACAGCAGGAACAGCGCGGCGCCGACGATCACGACGATAAACGCGAAATAGACTCCATAGACGATGGCCGTGTCCATCCTGGAACTCAGCCGGGTCTCGCCGATGCGCATGGCGTTGACGAAATAGCGGAACTCTCCAACACGGTACCAGACGAACAGGGAAAAGCTGAGCACCACGAGCCACAGCGGCATGAGATTGAACTTGCGCACCACGAACAAGACCAATGCCACGGGATTCGTAATGACCTTGCCTTCCCGCAACGCGTTCCACAGGGAACCGAGGGCCTCGAAGCCTTCTTCGTTCACGGCGATGAACAGCCCGATGGCCGCCAGACCGGGCGCTGCGACTGTCAGCCAACGCCGGAAAAGCCCACCCGCGCGTGCATTGAACGAGACGCTGGTGGAGCCGAACCGGGCGTTGCGAGCGAAGTAGCGGGTGGTGGCGACGCGCAGCCAGGGGTAGGCCAAGCCCAACGTCGCGAGGGTCATGAGACCGTGCAGCAGCCAAATGGAGGCATACTTGAAGGCGGACCCGTGGAGCCCGAACCGCACGCTACGCCACGCCGTACGGGTCAGACGATAGCGGCGCACGCGATAGACGGCCATCTGAATGAGGAATACGAGCACCGCATAGTAGAAGAGTTGTATGGCGATTCCGCTGAAAGGGATCTCCCATGGGATCAGGAATGGCACGGCATACGAATAGGCAGTGGCGACCGGCGCGAAGATCACGACGACTGCCAGAAACCCGATCAACAACTCGGTTCCCGTGCCCAGATACTCCAACGGCTCGCCCAGGATCTTGACGTGCCGCCACAGGAAATGGCGGACGCGCGTCTTTGCCCAGAATCGATAGATTCCGAGGGTGAGAAGGTTCAGCAGCAGATTTCGTATCAGCAAGCGGCCGAACTCGTGTCGAAGGCCATCGAAAGCTACCGTACGGGGCTGGCCGGGCTGAGCGACCCTGTCTTCACCAGGAATGCCGCCAGATTCGTTCATGGCCGAAGCGTTGTCGCGCCGTGGTGTCATGGGCCGGTCTGATGTCCAGCGTGTTCCTCCTCTTTTTTGACTGTGGCATACAGGACACCGAATTTTCAACCGATTGGAGAAATTCGGAGAAACTCCTGAACAGAGCGGAGTCCCAATATGATTCGACAGTAATTCCGGTAAGTTGCAACGCCCTGTGGCGATGGAATCACCCTCCGGGATGCCCCCGATCCGGCACCGTGGACATCCACGCCACCAGCGTGTAAACCGCTGGCATGGCCAGTCCCCTCGGTCTCGGTCATCTCGACGAGCTCGAGGCCGAATCCATTTACATCATGCGCGAGGTGGTGGCCGCGTTCTCGAAACCGGTCATGCTCTACTCCATCGGCAAGGACAGCTCGGTCCTTGTTCGGTTGGCGCAGAAGGCCTTCCATCCGGCGCCGCCGCCCTTCCCGCTGCTGCACGTGGATACCACCTGGAAGTTCCCGGAGATGTACGAGTTCCGCGAACGAACGGCCCGTGCGACCGGAATGGAACTCATCGTCCATATCAACCAGGAAGGACTCGACCAGGGCGTCAACCCCTTCACGCACGGATCGGCGCTCCATACGGACGTGATGAAGACCCAGGCCTTGAAGCAGGCGCTCGACAAGTATGGCTTCGATGCGGCGGTGGCGGGGGCGCGGCGCGACGAGGAGATGTCCCGGGCCAAGGAAAGGGTGTTTTCGCTACGCACCCGGACCCATCGCTGGGACCCCAGGAACCAGCGTCCGGAACTGTGGCACCTCTACAACACCCACGTCCGCAACGGCGAGTCCATGCGGGTCTTTCCGCTCTCCAACTGGACCGAGCTGGATGTCTGGAGCTACATCGACCGCGAAAAGATCCCGGTGGTGCCGCTCTACTTCGCCGCCCCACGGCCGGTGGTGCACCGCTCGGGGACGTTGATCATGGTGGCCGACGAGCGCATGCAGCTCGCGCCCGGGGAAGAACCCGAGATGAAGCGGGTGCGTTTCCGCACGCTGGGCTGCTACCCGCTTTCGGGCGCCATCGAGTCCGACGCCGACAGCGTGCCCGCGATCATCCACGAGATGCTGACGGCCACGCACTCCGAACGCCAGGGACGCGTCATCGACCACGACGGGGAAGGCTCCATGGAGCGGAAGAAGCAGGAGGGCTACTTCTGATGTCCGCCAATCCAGCGGCGAACCGCCGGCAGTTCCGCGCCTACGTGAACGCCCGCGAAGACGGGGACATCCTGCGCTTCATCACCTGCGGTAGCGTGGACGACGGCAAGTCCACGCTGATCGGGCGCCTGCTCTACGAGTCCCGCTTGGTGTTCCAGGATCAGCTCGCGAAGGTGGAGGCCGACAGCAGGCTGCACGGCACCCAAGGAGACAACCTCGACCTGGCGCTCCTGTTGGACGGCCTCCAGGCGGAGCGCGAGCAGGGCATCACCATCGACGTCGCCTACCGCATGTTCTCCACGGGCAGGCGCAAGTTCATCGTTGCCGACGCGCCCGGGCACGAGCAGTACACGCGCAACATGGCCACCGGCGCCTCAACCGCCGATCTCGCGGTGGTGCTCATCGATGCGCGCAAGGGCGTGCTGCCCCAGACCTGCCGCCACACCACCATTCTCTCCCTCCTGGGAGTGCGCCGCGTGATCGCGGCGGTCAACAAGATGGACCTCGTGGACTGGTCCAAGGACGTCTTCGACGGCATCGTCGCGGCCTACGGCCAATTCGCCCAACGGCTCGACGTCACCGACGTCGCCTGCATTCCGGTATCGGCTCTCACCGGCGACAACGTCACCCGACCGTCGACTGCCATGGACTGGTATGGCGGGCCGACGCTGCTGCAGGCTCTGGAATTCGCCGAGGTGGCCAGCGGCCGCGAGAGCGCATCCTTTCGCATGCCCGTGCAGTGGGTGAACCGCCCCAGCGCCGATTTCCGCGGTTTCGCCGGCACCGTCGCGTCCGGGCTCATACGCCGCGGCGACCCCGTGATGTTGTGCCCCTCCCAAAAGACCTCGACCGTGAAACGCATCCTGGGCCCGGACGGCGACCTCGACGGCGCGCGCGCCGGCCAGGCCGTGACCCTTACGCTGGCCGACGAGGTCGACGTGAGCCGCGGCGACATCATCGCCTCCGCCGCCGAACCGCCCAGCCTCAGCGACCAGTTCGCCTGCCACATCGTGTGGATGCACGAGGACCCGCTGCTGCCGAACCGTCCCTATCTGTTGAAGATCGGCACGCGCCTTGCCGGAGCCCAGATCACGGCCATCAAGCACAAGCTCAACGTCAGCACGCTGGAGCACACCGCGGGCAGGAACCTCGCGCTCAACGACATCGCCTACTGCAACATCGGCCTCGACCGCCGGATCGCCTTCGATCCCTACCGCGAACTGCGGGAGACCGGCGGCTTCATCCTCATCGATCGCTACACCTACGAGACGGTGGGCGCGGGCATGATCGAATTCGGGCTGTGGCGGGGCGACAACCTGACGCTCCACCAGCTCGCCATCGACAAACCTGAGCGGGCGGCGCAGAAGAACCAGAGGGCCTGCGTCCTGTGGCTCACCGGATTGTCGGGGGCGGGCAAGTCGGCCACCGCCAACGCGGTGGAGCGGCGCCTGCACGCCATGGGGCGGCACAGCTACACCCTGGACGGCGACAACCTGAGGCACGGCCTGACCAGGGACCTGGGCTTCACCGACGCGGATCGGGTGGAGAACGTGCGGCGCATCGCCGAGGTCGCCAAGCTGTTTGTCGACGCAGGGATGATCGTTCTGGTCTCGGTGATCTCACCCTTCCGCGACGAGCGCGGCATGGCGCGCGAGATGATGGACGAGGGCGAGTTCATCGAGATTTTCGTGGACTGCCCCATCGAGGTGTGCGAACAGCGCGATCCCAAGGGACTCTACCGCAAGGCGCGTGCCGGGCAGATCAAGAACTTCACGGGCGTCGACAGCGCCTACGAGCCGCCCGAGAATCCCGAGATCGTGTTGAAGACCGGCGAGCGAAGCGTCGAAGAGGTCGCGGACCAGGTCGTTGACTATCTTCGCTCAAGAACCGCCCATGAGCCGGGGAAATGAAGTGAGGTGAGATAACGGTCGGGTCTTTCAGGCCGTGCCCGAGGACTCGTCGTCGTCCTTGGCGTCGTCTTCGACCTCAGGTTCGGGGGCCGCCTCGGGCGCGTCCTCCGCCGGTGCCGGCGCTTCGGCCGCTGCCGCCTCCTGCGCAGGCGCCGCCGCTTCGGCCGGTGCGGGGGTTTCCGCTGCTGCCACCGCCTCTGCTGGAGCCGTGGGCGCGGGCCCCCCGGGCGCCGGCCGGGGGGCCGCCCCCCCCCCCGCCGGCGGCGGCCCCCCCGCCGGCCCCCCCCACCCCCACCCCC
>JAPPHF010000082.1:8926-9428 GCA_028821115.1 Deltaproteobacteria bacterium
TTACGCTATATTGTAGGGTCTGGTGGGATGGTAGATGTGTTTTAGATACAGGTGGGGGGGTTGCCGGTGGTGCCTCCACTGCTGCGGGCTTCGTGGCCGCTGCCGCCGGGGCAGCGGCCTGGGTCGCCTCCGCCGCGGCGGCGCTCTGCGCCTGGACCTTGGCTTCCCGTGACAGCTTGCGCGTCTTCTTCTTCAGCCGGTTGATCCTTCGCCGCAGGACCTTGCGCTTGCCGGCTTCCTTCTCCTCGGCCTTCTCTGCTTTCAGCGCCCTGATCTTGTCCTTGACGGCGCCAACGCCGGAGTCTGCTGTCACATGTGCCTCCTTTGGATGAATGAACGGTAGGGGTATCACATCGGAGACGAAATCCAAAACATGGGCGGCGCGCTTACCGCCTTGCCTAGTGTCCTGTCCGGTTAATTCGCACCACAATCTGCTTGTCTTTTTCGCCGTAGGCGGCGTTGCTCTTCCTCGCGTGGTGCCTGCCCTGGGGCGACCTACGGT
>JAPPHF010000171.1 GCA_028821115.1 Deltaproteobacteria bacterium
TCATCGCGCCTTGCCGACAACGAAAAATCCTGCGCAACTTGTGGCAGGAAATCACGGGACGCGACACTAGCGAGGGACCCTTGACCGTGGCAAGGACCCCTCTCCTCGGACCGCGCGTGTTGCGCAACTTCCTCCTGTTGTACGGCAGCACCATGTTCTCCGGACTCGGCTGGGGCATGGTCCTGCCCACCATCCCGGTGCTGGCGGTCTCCTTCGACGTATCCCTGGGGGCTGCCGCCCAGACGGTCACGGCCTGGGCCACCGGCCGCTTCGTCGGCACGCCGGTGAGCGGCATCGTGCTTGACCGGACCGAGCCGCGCATGATGATGGTCGTTGGCGCCGCCGTCACCGCCGTGGCCGCCATCGCGGCGTTCGCAAGCCCCGGCTTCGTGTGGCTGCTGATCGCGCTGTTCGTCGTCGGCGCGGTGGAGCCCTCATGGAACCTGGGCCGCGAGGTGGCGGGCATCGACCTCGCTTCGCAGAACCAGCGGGGGCGGGTCATGAGCGGATTCCACGGCGTCCACAGCGCCGGGATGACTCTGGGACCGCTGGCCGGCGGCTTCCTCACCGTGTCGGCGGGCTTTCGCTACGTGTTCGTCGCCTATGCCCTGGTCGCCGCTCTCGCCGCGCTTTGCGGCCTTGCGGTGGACCGCCCGTCCGGCGCGGGCATGCCGCGGCCTTCCGCGCGAAACACCGTCCGGCGCTTCGGACTCGGTTACTGGACGGGCCGCATCTTCGCGCTGTACCGCGAGGTGGCGCCGCCGTTTCGCCGCACCTACGCGGTCCTCGTCGTCGCCACCTGCGCCAGCCTGATGTGCCGGCTCACCCTCCAGAGCATGCTGCCCCTCTACGCCGGCGGACACCTGGGGTTCAGCCCGGTGGAAGTGGGCGCGTTGTTCTCGATTTCCGGAGTGGTGGTGTTCTTCATGATCGTGCCCGCGGGGTTCGTGCTCGACAAGGTGGGCAGGAAGTGGGCCACGGTGCCGAGCAACCTGATTCCGGCGGTCGTCTTCTTCATCATTCCGCTGGCCGACACCTTCCTGCAGTTGGCCGTGCTGTTGTCGCTGATGGGGGTCGCCAACGGGCTCTCCCTGGGCTGCCTGGCCACCACCACCTATGACGTGGTGCCGCAGCACGCCCGGGGGCGCCTCCAGGCCATGCGCCGCACCATCGCGGACTTCGTGGGCCTGGGCGCGCCCGCGGGCGGCGGCATGCTCGCCAACGCGTTCCACCCCGGCATCCCGTTCCTGGCCCTCACCCCGGCCCTGTGGGTTTCGGCACTGCTGCTGGCGTTCGCGGCCAAGGAGACGCTGGAGCGTTAAGTCCCATGAAAGGTTGCATCGGACAATATTTCCATTATATTGGAATTATCGAATGGCCATCGCTGCCCCACGCACGGTGGCGTCACGGGCGCCGTCTCATGTGCGCCCTCTCGGAGGAGAACGACCATGCGTCTGCAACTCGCCCTCAATGTGAACGACCTCGAAAAGGCCGTCGACTTCTACTCCAGGATGTTCGGTGCGCCGGTCCACAAGCGCAAGCCCGGCTACGCCAATTTCGCCATCGAAGACCCGCCTCTCAAGCTCGTGCTGTTCGAACGTCCCGGCGCCGGGGAACGCATCAACCACCTGGGGGTGGAGGTCTTCGAGGAGGAGGACGTGGCCGCCGCCAAGGAGCGCCTGGAGGGTGCCGGCATCGACCACCGGATTGAAACCGAGACGCACTGCTGCCACGCCACCCAGAACAAGGTCTGGGCCACGGAGCCCGACGGGCTTTCGTGGGAGTGGTACCGGATCACCGACGACACCGACGCCCTGTTCCCGGCGCCGGAAATGCGCACGGATCGGCGGCGGCCGGCGGACTGCTGTTCGGGTTAGGCGCTTTCCGGCTCGCCCGAGCCGCCGGCGTCATCGGGGTCCGGCTGGCGTGACGCCTCCAGTTGCTCACGGAAGTGTTGAGAGGCGGCCCAGGCCGCTTCGTACTGACCCTGGTCGATGCGCCCCCGCATCAGTTCCACCCGCAGCAGCAGGAAATAGGTCTGGATCACGTCCTGGCGGCAGTATTCGTGGATCTCCGCGAGGCGCCCCTCCTCCCACAGGTCCTGGACCATGGAACCGTCGATGTCGCCCTTGCCGCGCAGGCCGATGAGCTTGCACAGCAGGTCGAAGCCGCCGCGGATGCGGTTGACGCCGTGGTTGCCGATGAACTCGTAGAGGTCGTAGTGGCCCTCCTCCGAGTACCGGTAGCGGTGTCCGAAGCGCTGGTTGAAATAGCGCGGCGCCGCACAGCCGTACTTGAGCGCATGCAGCTCCAGGACCGGCAGGTCGAAGTTGCGCCCGTTGAACGACACCAGCGTGCCGTTGAACCGCTCCACCCGCTCCCAGAAGTCGCGGACGATGGTTTCCTCGCTGTAGTCCTCGGCGCCAAGGGTCTCGACGCTGACGAGGACGGCGTCGCTGTTGACGGTGCCGACGGCTATGGAAACCGGAACATGGAGGGAGATGGGAAGGAAGTCGCTGCCTGTCTCCGCCACCCGCTCGGAGCGGAGCCGCTCATAGGCCTGGCGATCGGAGATCTCATCCCTGGGAGCGTAGACCGACTTGACCAGCCCCTTGTCGACGCGGGTCTCGATGTCGAAGATGGCGTAGTTCATTGACCGGTGAACAAGTTGCGTGCTTGCGTCCTTCGACTTCGCGTCGCTGACGCGCCGCTACGCTCAGGACGAACGGAGGTACGCATGAACGGTTCCACGACCGTTCGTCCTGAGCGTAGCGAAGCGAAGTCGAAGGACGCCGCCTCCGTCTAGTCGGGCCGGACCAGCAGCACCCGGTCGGCCGGCAGCTCCAGCGGAAGGCGCTCCCACGACTCACCCTCGTCCTCGGAGACGAGGATGTCCCCCTTCCCCTTCTGGTTCGAATCGCTTGAACGCCCGCGGGAGACCGCGCCCAGCCCCGCGTAGATGCGTTGGGGCTCGCCGGGATGCTGAGCCAGCGCCCAGACCATCTGCAACATGTGATCCGGCAGGCCCTTGTCCACGCCCACCCGCTCCCAGCTCGAGGCCAGGTCGCGGCTGCGGAAGACCGCTCCCTGGGCCTTCTCGGGACGGTCCCAGTAACCCGGTGACTTGTCGGCGGTGGCCACCAACATCACGGGCGGGTCCCCCGGCAGGAAGACGAAGTCGTGGAAGTAGTCCCGGGTCATGCCGCTCTCGGCGCGCCGCCAGCCCGCACCCGGTTCGTCGCTGCGGAAGAAGCCCCTGGCGGTGGCCACGAACATGGGACCCGCTCCCGAGGGCGTGTTGCTGATGTGATGGATGTCCAGATAGTCGATGCCGCCGCTCACGTCCTCGAAGAAGGCGCCGCGGTCGAAGGTGCGCACGATGCCGCCGTGCTCCAGGCAAACGTAAACCGTGTGCGGGTCGTCGGGGGAGACGAAGATATGGCGCACGTGCTCGCGATGTGGAGGACGCGGATAGGTCCACTTGGCGCGCACTTCCGACGGCAGCTCCTGCAACGCGCCCAACTCCTCCCAGCTCCCGCCGCCGTCCTCGCTCCGGTGGAGATGGATGGGCTCGGTGCCCACGTAGACCACCTCCGGATCGGTGGGATCCACGGTGACGGCGCGGACGTTGCCGGAGAAGACCGTGCGCCAGTGCTGCCCGCCGTCGTCGCTGCGGCAGAGCCCCTCTCCGGCCACGCTGGCGTACACGGTCTCGGGCCGTTGCGCGGGACCGTCGATGGCGTCCACCGTTCCGCGAGGGAGCTCGACATCCAGCTCTTTCCAACTGCTGCCGCTGCCGCGCCAGACTTGCAGGCCCTCCTGGGTTCCCGCCATGATTCGTTCGGCCATTGCCGTTCCTCCTGCGTCTGAGTCACCCGACCAACGGGCTGCTGAACCGGGCACCCCTAACCCCGATCCCTTCCCGAGGGAGAGGGGGGTCGGAAAGCGTGGCCGTCAGGTCTTGCCGGTCAGTTCCTCGACCGCGGCCATCACCTCGACGTACGTGCCGCAGCGGCAGATGTTGCCGGAAAGGTAGTCGCGCACCTCGGCCTCGTCGGGTTTCGGGTTCTCGTTCAGGAGACCCTTGACGGCCATGATCATGCCGGGGGTGCAGAAACCGCACTGGAACGCCTGGTGGTCGAGAAACGCCTGCTGCACGGGATCGAGGTTGCCGTCCCGGGCGAGCCCCTCGATGGTCAGCACCTCCTTGCCCTCGGCGTTGCTGGCCAGCATCAGGCACGAGCTCACCGGCTTGCCGTCCACCAGCACGGTGCAGGAGCCGCACACTCCCACGCTGCAACCCTCCCGGGTGCCCTTGAGGCGCAGGTCGTCGCGCAGCACCTCCAGCAAGGTCTGGTTGGACTTGACCGACAGCTCGCGCTCGCGTCCGTTGACGTTGGCGGTGATGAGGTGTCTCATGGCTGGTTCTTTCCGGAGCCGCCGGCTTCTGTCTCTCCCAACGCGGCCACGATGCGCTCCGGGCGGAGCGGCAGCTCGGTGATGTTGACGCCGCCTAGGGCGTTGGCCACGGCGTTGCCGATGGCGGGAGCGACGGCCGGGATCACCGCCTCGCCCGTCCCCTTGGCGCCGAACGGGCCGTCCGGGTGGGGGTTCTCCACCAGCAGCGACTGGAACCGTTCGGGATGGTCCTGCATGGACGGCAGCATGTACTCCAGCAGGGTACCGTTCACCGGCTGGCCCTGCTCGAACACCATCTCCTCGAAGAACGCGGCGCCCAGCGCCTCCAGCATCGAACCCTCGTTCTGGAGCCAGCACTGAAGCGGATTGATGGCCTTGCCCACGTCCACGGAGGTGGCGATGTTGAGCACCCGCACCTTGCCGGTCTCCACGTCCACCTCCACCTCCGCGCCGCACGCCGAGAAGAACCAGAAGGCCGCGGCCTTGCCCTTGCCGGTCTTGGGGTCGAGCCCGCCCTTGACCTGGAAGTTGCAGCTCCCGAAGATGCTGCCCACCGAATCGCCGTACTTGACTCGCAGCAGCTGCGGCACCGTGAGGCTGCGGTCCGGCACCCCCTTGACCCGCACACCGTCGGCGATCATCTCCAGGTCCGTCTTGTCCACCTCCAACGCCTCGGCGCCGGCCTCCAGCAACTGCTCTCGCACATCCTCGGCCGCCCTCAGCGCGGCGTTGCCCATGTGGAAGGTCGTGCGGCTGGAGCTGGTGGACTTGTCGTAGGGGGTCACGTCGGTGTCCGGCGCGGACACGGTCACCCGCTCCACCGGCACGCCGAGCTGCTCCGCGACGATCTGCGCCAGGCAGGTGCGCACCCCCTGACCCATCTCGGTGCTGCTGGTCAAGAGCATCACCGAGCCGTCGCCGTTCAAGCGCACGCTGGCGGCCGACGCCGTGGGCGTGGTGGTGCTCTTCATGATCACCGCGAGGCCCTTGCCGCGCCGGAGCGACCCTTCGCGGGCGCCGTCGACCTGTTCCTCGCCGCCGCGCCAACCGATGCCCGAAGCCGCCTGCCGGAGACAGTCCGAGATGCCCACGGACACCAGCGACTCGCCGGTGACGAAGGCGTCGCCCTCCTGCAACAGGTTCTTGAGCCGAAGCTCCACCGGGTCCATACCCAGGTGCCGCGCGATGCGGTCCATCTCCGATTCGTAGGCCCAGGCCACGTGGGGCACGCCCACGCCGCGGTAGGGGCCCGCCGGAGGGAGGTTCGTGTAGACCGCGTAGGTGGTGAGGCGGCGGTTGGGCACCCGGTACGGCCCGCTGGCCACGTAGGAGCCGGTCTTGGCATTGGCCGGCCCCGACAGGGCGTAAGCGCCCAGGTCGTAGAAGACCTCCACCTCCCGGGCCACGAGACTGCCGTCGCGCTTGAAACCGGTCTTCATCCGCACGAACGCGCCGTAGCGGCGTCCCGTGAGGAACACCTCCTCGCGGGTAAGCATCCACTGGACCGGCCGCCCGGCCTTGCGCGCCAGGAGCGCCGTCACCGGCTCCAGCCGGGCGTGGGTCTTGCCGCCGTAGCCGCCGCCCACGTGCGGCACCACCACGCGCACGCCGCTCTCGGGCAGGTTGAAGATGCGCGCCAACTGTTCCTGGAGTCCCACCGCGTTCTGGCACGGCGTGTGCACGACCAGCCGGTTGGGCGACTCCCACACCGCCGTGGCCACGTGGGGCTCGATGTGGCCGTGCTGCACCGGCGGCATGCGGTAGGTGTTTTCGAAGATCTCCTCGGATTCCGCGAACCCCGCGTCGGCGTCGCCGTCCGCGGCCCGGAACACGCTACAGACGTTGCCGCCGGCGTTCAGGTTGAGCTGCTCCCGGAAAATGGCCGCCTGGGTCTCGAAGCGCTCGTCGTGGATGATCGGCGCTCCGGCCTGGGCCGCCTCCACCACGTCGAACACCGCGGGCAGGGGCTCGTATTCCACCTCGATGAGCTCCACCGCCTCCTCCGCGATGTCCCGCTCCTCCGCCGCCACCGCCGCCACGATGTCGCCGACGCAACGCACCCGGTCCATGGCCAGCACCGGCTGGTCCTCCACCACCGCGCCGTAGTGAGGGTTCAACCCCTCGAGATCGTCGCGGGTCACGACGGCGACAACCCCGGGCACCGCCGCGGCCTTGCTCACGTCGATGCTGACGAGCCTGGCGTGGGGGTAGGGGCTCCGGAGGGCCTTGGCGTGGAGCATGCCCGGCAGCTCGATGTCGGCCGTGTACTGCGCGGCGCCCGAGACCTTGGCGTTGCCGTCCACCCTGGGAATGCTGCTGCCGACCGCGCTCACGTAACCGCTTCCTTCCACGCCGCGGCAAGGGCGCGGCGGCCCAGCACCCGCACCAGGTGGCGCTTGTAGTCAGCCGAACCGCGAAGGTCGGGGATGGGATCGATCTCTTCGGCGGCCCGGTCGGCCATGACCTCGAGGTCGGTCTCCGACGGATCGGCCTGACACAGGAGCAGCGGCCGCGACGCCACCGCACCCACCGCGAGCCTCGCCTCCGCCGCGCGTTCCCCTTCCAGCCGCACCAGCGCGGTGATGCCCGCGCACGGCCGCTCCTCCGAAGAGCCCGTGGTGAACTTTAGATAATCGCCCACCAGCCGCCCCTCCACCGGCGGCACCGTCACCGCCGTGACCATCTCGCCGGGCTCCAGCGCCGTCTCGTACGTACCGAGCAAGAAGTCGGCGAGCTTGAGCGTCCGTACGCCGCCGGCGCCGCTCAGCTCCACCTCCGCGCCCAGGGCCACCAGCACCCCGGGAGGGTCCGACTGGTGGTCGCCATGGGCGAGGTTGCCGCCGATGGTGGCCAGGTGGCGGATACGGATGTTCGCCACCTGGTGGCAGGCCGCCGCCAGCACCGGCAGGTGCTCCCGCACCACCGGCGAGGTCTCCACCTCGTGGATGGTGGCCATGGCCTCGATGCGGACCGCGCCCGCACCCTCGCGGGTGATGGCGTTGGCGCCCTCCAGCTTCTTGAGATTGACGAGGGTATGCGGCCGCAGGAGCCCCTGCTTGACAAGAATCAGGAGAGCCGTACCGCCGCTGACGGGCCGGACTTCGTCACCGGCGCCGAGCATGCGGCAGGCTTCGGCGACAGTTTTTGGTTCGAGGAGATCGAAGTTGCGCATGGTGGTGAGACTCAATGGTTGACTGGAAACGCGTCCGCGAACGCCTCAGGCCCCTGTGCAACCCATCAAGGAAGACATTTGGCCACGGTACGGATGCATAACACCGCGAGTGGCCCGTTGCAATGAACCGTCAAACGTCCTCCCCTTGCCGCCGGAACAACCCTGCCACTCCCCCGCCGATGACGAACGAGAGCACGCCCAGGGCGACGAATCCCCAGTGGAAGCCCAGGTCGGCCACCAGGATGCCCGTGAGCAGGGGGCCGAACATGCGGCCCGTGGAGCTGCCGCCGCGAATGAGTCCCAAGGCGACGCCCTTGCTGGAGTCGTCGGCGATCTGCAGGGCCAGGGTGGTGGAGCCCACGTTGGAAAGGCCGAAGCCGGCGGTCATGAGGCATAGCGGCAACAGCAACGCGATGTAGCCGTGGCCGAAGACCTGCAGAACAAAAGCAGGGACCGTCACGAACACCCCCAGGAGAATCACCCGGCGGGTGCCGATGCGGTCGCAGAGCCGGCCGCCGCCCAGTCTGCCCGCGGTGTCCGTCAGGCGCGAGATGCTCACCATCGTGCCGATGATGTCCAGGGTCAGGCCCCGCCGTACCGCCAGGAAAGGAAAGGCGATGCGGGTGACGCCGACGAGGCAGAAGAACGACTGGAAGATGGCGAGCCAGGCGCCCAGAAAGCCGGCCTGGCTCATCAGCCCCGTGCCCACCCGCCACAGCGGCACGGGGCTGCGCTCCACGGGCTTCTCGGTACGGTGCCCCCGCGCCAGCAGGATGAAGACCAGGCCGACGCCCTGCGGGACCGCCACCAGCAGGAACAGCTTGTCGAGGCCCCACCACTCGCCGACGAAGCCGCCCATGGTGGGACCGAGGGCGAAGCCGAGGCCCAGAGCCGCCGCCACCTGGCCCTGGGCCTTACCCTGCTCTTCCGGCGTGGACTGCACGAACACGATGCGGCGGATGGCGAGGCTGAACATGGCCTCCGTGAGGCCCAGGATGGTGAAGGCAACGAGGAAGACCGTCAGGCTGTCCTGGAAGGCGTAACCCAGAAGCGCGGCGACCAAAGCGATGACCACCGATGCCAGCAGCAGGAAGCTCGACCGGAAATAGGACGCCAGCGTGCCCGACACGACATCGGAGCAGAGGGCGCCGACGCCGTTCACCAGGAGCGGCATGCCCACCACCGCCAGGGGGAACCCCTTGGCATCCATGTAGAACGGTGCCAGCATGGATGCGCCGATGGCACCCGAGGCCATGCAGATGGCGGACAGCGAGTAGAGCAGGTTGGACGAGATTCCGATCCGCGGACGCATCATTCCTTACCGGCCGTGGCGTCCGTTCCCGGCGCCGTTCTTCCCCACCCGAGCAACCGCCCAATAACCACGAGGGCGAGCGCCAGGAAGGGCAATGGCAGCAACCACAGCATGGCGGCCCGCTGCGCGGCGACGAACCCTACCGTGCCCGCGCCTTCCATGAGGGATACCGCCAGTCCGATGCCCAGGGCTCCCGCTCCCGGCCCGCACGCCGACAGCAACCCGCCGACGAGACCGTAGTGCTCGCGAGGGGCCAGCGAGAACACGGTCTTCTGGTGCGCCGGCAGGAAGACGCCCACGCCGGCTCCCACCAGGGCAAGGGCCAGCAACACCATGGCCGGACTCGATCCGTCTTGCAAGCCGGCGTAGGCGA
>JAPPHF010000021.1 GCA_028821115.1 Deltaproteobacteria bacterium
GACCGTAGGTCGCCCCAGGGCGGGCACCACGCGAGGAAGAGCAACGCAGCCGACGACGAGAAAGACAAGCATATCGGTAAAGAATTACGTGGGACAGGACACTAGGGTCCGGCGCCGCATGGCGCGGACGAGATCGCCTCCTGGAATGGCTACAAGACGACGACCGCGCAAGAGAAGGCAGAAGAACCACCGCGCATGGCTCCTCATCCCGGCCATCATACTGGCGGTGATGGTGGGCTGGCTCTACCGCGACGAGATCCTGAACCTCGTTACCTTCCGGTTTCAGGGAATCGACTTCACCACGCCGCCGCGGGAAACTCGTTCCCCGGACAGGGGCGGAATCACGGGAAAGGACCGCAAGGAGCTGGAGAAGATCCTGGAGAACCACTGATCCCGGAATCTCCTCCGCTCCCCTGTTCAAGCGGGCTTACAGCCCGGAGGGCAGTTTGTAGAAGCGCTCCGCGTTGCGCGACAGCACCGCGGTCTTGTCGTCCTCGGAGAGTTCGTCGCTGTCCATGACCTCGCCCAGCTCTTCCTTGCAGAACTCGTTGTTGACTTCGTGGGGGAAGTCCGAGGAGTAGACCCAGGGCTTGTTCCCCACCGTCCTGATGGCGTGGGCCAGGTCGGGCTCGTGGCCCTCGCAGCCCACGTAGATGCGGCCGTCCTCGATGTGCCGCTTGCAGTAGTCGCTGACGCTCTCGCCGTCCTTGAGTTGCAGGAACTCGCTCCGGGGATCGTGCTGGATGTGGGTCTCGTAGGAGCGGTCGAAGCGCTCCAGGCACATGAGCAGCCAGGCGACGCCGCCTTCCAGGAAACCGATGCGCACGTTGGGGTACCTGTCGAAGATGCCGTTGAAGACGATTCCGCCGAAGGAGATCATCTGCCCGAAGGGATGACCCAGCGCGTGCACCGGCGCGTAGGGATGCAGGTCGTCCATGCCCAGGTTCTCGTGAGCGCCGCCGTGGATGCCCAGGCAGCAGCCCAGCCGGTTGGCCTCCTCGTAGATGGGCCAGTAGTACTTGTGGCCCAGGTGCAACTGGATTCCCGTGGACGGGAGCATGGCGCCGCACATCCCCAGCTCCTCCACCGCACGGCGCAGCTCCTTGACCGCCTCGTCCGGCTCCTGCAGCGGGATCAGCGCCGTTGCCTGGAACCTGGGGCTCTTGTGGATGTAGTTCTCGGCGATCCAGTCGTTGTAGGACCGCGCCAGGTCGATGGCCCAGTCCTGGCTCACTACCTTGCCGTAGGACAGGCCCACAGTGGGATACAGGACCGTGCGGTCGATGCCCACGTCCTCCAGGAACTCCACCCAGCCGTCGAAGCCCACCTGCTGGAACGAACCCTCCGGGAGCTTGTGCGCATTGGCCGAATGCAGGTGGTCCAGCGGCGGAAACGGGTTGGACCAGCGCATCTGTTCCTGCACCGCCTTGGGAAAGCGGCCGGTGATCGCCTCCATGTCCTCCACGACGTGACCGTCGCCGTCAATGATCTGGTACTTGTTGGCCATGAGTAACCTCCAGGTAGGCCCGTATGGTGGTTGGTGTTCGTCGATGCGGCGACGGCCGGGGACACCGCCCGTGTGAATGGACGCTTCCGTCCCCGTCGTCCGCACCGGCTCTCGTCCGGTATTAGCTTGACCCATGGGTGTTGTCAAGAAAGGCGCCGGCGCGGGGCAGTGGCCCGCCGGCGAAGACTCATGCTATTGACCGTACCATGAGCTGGCTCAACCTCGGCTCCCTCGCGGGACTCGTCGCGCTGGCGTTTCTGGCCTGGGCGGTAGGCGGGTTCAGGCGCCCCGTTCCCTGGCACACGGTGCTCACGGCGGGAGGCCTGATGCTGCTCCTGGGCGCGGTGGTGTTCTGGGTCCCGTGGAGCCGTACCGCCCTCATCTGGATCAACGACGCGGTCATCGCCGTCCTCAGAGCGGGCAACGAAGGCGCCCGTTTCCTTTTCGGTCCCTTGGCGCTCAACCCGGGCGAGACCACTCCGGGAGGGTCGCCGTCGGTGGGCTTCGTGCTGGCCACGCAGGTGTTGCCTGCGGTGGTGTTCTTCGCGTCGCTGATGGCGGCGCTCTACCACCTGCGGATCCTGCAGCCCGTCGTGAGGCTCTTCGCCGTCCTCTTCCACAGGACCATGGCTCTCTCCGGCGCCGAGTCCCTGGCCGGTTCGTCCAACATCTTCATCGGCGTGGAATCGGCCATGACCGTGCGGCCGTACATCGACCGTATGACGCGCTCCGAGTTGCTGACGCTGCTTACCTGCGGCATGTCGACGGTCGCCTCCACCACCCTGGCTCTCTACGTCCTGTTCCTCAAGGACAGCTTTCCGCTGATTACCGGACATCTCGTGTCCGCATCCATCATGTCGATTCCGGCCGCCGCCCTCGCTTCCAAGCTGATGCTGCCCGAGACCGGGGCCCCGGAGACGCTGGGGGCGGTGCCGCCCATGGCCGAAGACCAGCGCAAGCCCAACACCATGGCCGCCTTGATGGACGGATCCTGGGAAGGGCTCAAGCTCGCCGCCGGCATCGCCACACTGCTCATCGCGGTCCTGGGAGCCGTGGCGCTAATCGACTACGGGCTCGCCAAGCTCACGGCCCCGCTGAGCGACGCGCTGGCTGGGCCGGTGGACCTCCGCCGCATCCTGGGATGGCTGTTCACGCCGCTGGCGTGGCTGCTGGGCCTGCCGGGAACCGACCTCGTCGCCGCGGGGCGTATCCTGGGAGGCCGCGCCATCCTCACCGAGGTGGTGGCCTACCAGGAGCTGGGGAGGCTCGGCGCCGAGGGGGCGATCTCACCGCGCGGCATCCTGATTCTCTCGTACACCTTGTGCGGGTTCGCCCACGTGGCCTCGGTCGGGGTCTTCGTCGGCGGCATCGGCGCCCTGGCGCCCGCGCGCCGAGGCGACCTCTCCTCCCTGGGCCTCCGTGCCCTGGTGGGCGCCACCCTCGCGACTCTCATGACCGGAGCCCTGGCCGGGTTCTACTACTACGGCCAGAAGGGGTTGCTCGGGATCTGATACGAGTGCCCGCGGGCAATGTCTAGCATCATTCAAAACGGCGGAGGCGGTTTGAAGCCGACCCCTATACCCACGGAGATTGCTGAATGACCCAACGAGCCGGCGCCTGGTCGCCCCCCGATTCGATCCCCCGTCCCGAGGTCGTCAGGCTGTCCGAGGAGACCCTGACCCTCCCCGACATCCCGGTCACGAACCGCGAGGAAATCTTCCGCATCCAGGCCCTGGACATGGACTGGGACATCGGCACCATGACCTACGAACCCGAGGATCCCGGTCGCGTGCCGAAAGTCTCTGACGGACGGCGCGCGGGCATCTTCCTGTTGCACGGGGGCACCTCGGACTACAAGTCGCTGGAGCCGGTGGCCCGGATGCTGGCCGGGAAGTTCGGTTTCAAGGTCACGCTGATGACCTTTCCCGGGCGCCTCTACCTGCTGGACCCTTCCAGGGACTGGCCCGGCGACACGCTGGAGCCCGACGGCACCGGCCGGACTCCGCTGTGGACCCGCGAGACCCGCATCACCTCCGACCAGTACGAGGTCGCCAGGGACGAGGCCCGGCGCGAGAGTTACGGCACCGTCATCTCGCTGGTGGCGCGGGAAGGCACCGAATTTTACCACCGCATGGCCGCATGGCCCGTAGCGTTCGAGGAAGCGCTGAGGGAGAGTTGCCGCCGCGAGTTTCCGGAGTCCGAATTCTCCCTCTACGTGCACGGCCACTCCACCGGCGGACCGTTCGCCATGATGGCAGCGCAACGGGTGGCCAACGTGGCGGGGGTGCTGGGATACGGCTCATCGACCTTCGGCTATATCTACACCGCCACCACCGGCGACCGGTGGGAGTTCCCCTTCAACCACCTGCGGCTACGGACCTGGCGCGACACCGCCCGCTATCTCTACGAAGGGCTCAAGGACAAGGGCTACGGCCTGCCGATGCTGATGGAGCTCACCATGGAGAAGTGGGAGGTGGGCAAGAAACGCACCAACTTCAAGGCCGAGGACTTCGTCCACAAGAACGGCGCCGGCGCGCTGGAAGAGGCCGCGCGGGTCACCGCCCGGCGGCTCAAGATGGGAGCGGCGGAGGAGAAGGCGCTCGTGGCCCGCTACCTCGGCTATCTGCGGGAACTCTCCGGCCCCGGCGCCAAGCCGGTGCCACCGTTCCTCTCGCTTCACGGTCTCGATGACGACACCGTCACCCTGCAACGCTGCTGCGGTGCGATGCCGCTCTACACCGCCATGGACCCGGCCCCCAAGGTGTCCTGCGTCTCGCTGGGGGCCGGCATCCACACCTGGGGCCTCACCTACGAGGACCTTCCGCACGGCATCATCCCCCCGGTGTGCCGGCTCTGGCACGACGCTATCGTGGGAGGCTATTTCGACGCCTGACCCGTGGCGGGTAGTCAAGGGTCGGTGGGGGGCACCCGGGCCCCGGATCGAGTGCAGGCCGGGGTCCGGGATGACATTGCCTCTGCCCGCTGGCTCCTGGGACAGGCACCGGGAGGACGTTGGGTCCGCCCTCCGGCCTCCCGGTGCCTGCCCCAGGAGCCCCCCGCGAATAGCTCGATGGCCTTTTCTTGCATCGTGAGCTAGTCTGGAATTGATGATCAGCACACGCCCACAAGCGGCCCACAAGCCCTCGTGGCTTAAGGTCCAGCTTCCTGCCGGCGCCGAATACAATCGCCTCAAGGACAACTTCCGCGGGTTGAAGCTGCACACGGTTTGCGAAGAGGCCCGCTGCCCCAATCTCGCCGAGTGCTGGCAGTCGGGCACCGCCACCATCATGATTCTCGGAGACGTGTGCACCCGCGGCTGCCGATTCTGCGCCGTCAAGACCGCCAGGACCGGCGTTCCGACCGACGCGGACGAACCCAGACGCGTGGCGGAGGCCTTGGCGCGTATGAACCTGCGCTACGTGGTCATTACCTCCGTCGACCGCGACGACCTGGAGGACGGGGGCGCCGGGGTATTCGCCGACACCATCCGAGAGACCGGGCGTCGCTGCCCGGACCTGATCGTCGAGGCGCTGATCCCGGATTTCCGTGGCAACGTTCGGGCACTGGGGAAAGTTGTCGCCGTCTCCCCCAAGGTCATCGGCCAGAACATCGAGACCGTGCGGCGGCTCACCCGCTACGCCCGCGACGCGCGCTGCGGCTACGAGCAGACCCTGGACGTGCTGGCCAACGTCAAGGCCTTGGAGCCGCGTATCTACACCAAGAGCGCGATTCTGCTGGGCCTCGGCGAAACCGCCGGGGAGGTCCTGGAAACGATGCGGGACCTGCGCGAGCGGTCCGTGGACATCCTCACCCTGGGCCAGTACCTCCAGCCCACCAGGAAACACGTGCCCGTGGCCGAGTTCGTGCACCCGGACCGTTTCCGGGAGTACGAAGAACAGGGCATGCGGCTGGGTTTTCGCTACGTCGCTGCCGGCCCCATGGTGCGCAGCTCCTACCGGGCGGCGGAGTTCTTCGTGGAGAAGATGCTCCGGCGCTAAGGTGAGGACCCGCCTCACTCTACCTCTATACGTGCCTACCTCCATGCGTGCCTATACGCACGATTATACGTACGTATACGAACGACCCCGGCCAGAAACATCTCTACGGCAGGGTCGCAACTTTTACAAAACAAGCCTGAATTGATGGCAGACCGGGCGGCCGTCGCCCCCTCGCCGGTTGCAATTCGGCGTGTCGCAAAGGTGCGAAACACCGTTTCGCGAGTCGTCCGAGTGGAGTTGAGTACGCGGTAGATGGCGGAAAGTCGTCTAGTTGTCGCCATGCTGTCGCATACCTGACGTAGAGCCTTCGACGCCAAGTGCAGTAGGCTTGTCCTGTGGCCGGAATGAACGGGAAAGTCGCGATGAACGGCGAACTGGTGGCCCTACGGCGAACCGAGATGGGACTTACCCAAGCCGGATTCGCCACAAGGGTTGGTTGCTGCCATCGGACCATCCAACGAGCGGAGAAAGGGAGTAAGGTCCTGCTCAAAACGGCGAGAGAAATTGCGCAAGCCCTTGGTGTCGAACTGCCGACCGTCATGTCTTTGGTACCGGTATCCAGCGGCAAGCGCCAACGCGACCGCGAGGAGTGGTCCACCGCTCCGCGATGGATTGATGACAACGCCAACGAGGACAGGGTGGTGGCCGCTTTCAAGGCCGCCCACCATGCCATTCAGCACACCCTTGGCGCCGATGGCGAGTACGGGGTGAACGAAGTGACCGAGGTACTGTCGCTCCTGGCGACACGCTATGGCTGTGAAAGTCTCAAGGTTGTGCGCGTTGGCTTTGAGCAAGGAGTGACGACGATTCTCCACGCGGCTCTTGCGGAGGAAAGGATTGGTCGTGGCACCGGAGAGGTACGGAGTTAGTTCAAGAATTTCCTGGATGCGAGGTTGACGCCTCGCTTGAGCCAAGGAGACGACGAGATGGCGCAAGATATCAGGACCACCAGAACGAAATACGACGAGAACACCCTGCGTAACTGCGCAGGAGTGTGTCTATCCGTACTCCTGCTGGTCGGTTGCGGTTCGGCGTACACGGGAATCGTTGATTCCAGCGGGCTTGGTTCCGGCCAATACATCCCTTCGGTCTATGTCGAGCCGGGACAGGAGGAAAAATACAAACAGGTGCTCGGCATCTGCCGGAACGTGGCGAACAACCGGCAGATGACCGCGGCGCAGGAAGCACAACTGGCAACCCTTACCGATACCGCTCAATCCACGGTGCAAGGGGCCGCGATGGCGACCCAGATGGGGCAAATCTTCGATATGGCGGGTGTCGGAGGCGTCAAGCTCGGGGAAGCGGCGGGCATCGGCGCCGGCGTGGGACTCGTCACGGGACTGGTCGGATCCATGAGCGAAGGCGCGAAAAAGACGGCGGCGGAAACGAAGCTGATATTGCTCAGGTGTCTGAAGGTCGCGTCGAAGAACGGGAAGTTGTGGCAGGTCCTGGAGTAGCGCGACACCGGGAACTCACGCCTGGTGACGGAGTTGGGATGCCGGTGTGTCGTGGGATACGGAGGAACCCGATGATGGAGAACAGAATCCCAAAGGTTGGTGGCAAGTTGTCCCGTCTCCGCCATGTCCGGCGGGCTGCATGCGCCGCCGCGCTGATGATCGGGCTTGCTTCCAGCCCCTCCGTCTCACGGGCGGAGTCCGGCAATGGGTTCTGGAGCGATTACCTGATTCACGCGAGCAGATGTCAGGCCGTGCTCAACGATACGGCGTCGGAAGGCACGCGGTGTCTTTTGGGCAACGGCTTGAAGCTCTTCGTGGAGGAAGGGCTGCGTTTCGCGGACGCATACGGAAAAAGGAGGTTCGGGCCGCACTTCCAGGTCGCCGGCAACCTGTCTTATTCCCCCGTATCGCACAAGTTCGGTATCGACGGTGACATCGACATGGTGCTTCCGTTCGCCGGCGCAGGATCGTCCCGTAACAGGAACGGCGTTTCTTCGTTCTTTTTCCAGCAGGGCGTTACCCGCTGGTGGGACGGATCCGGCTCCGGACTGTTCCGCAACGATCTGCGGCACGGTGTGGTGCGTCGTTTCCGGGTTTCGAGCGCGCCAAACGCTGACATCGTCGGAATTTCGGCGTTCCACCTGTTGAACGCCGAGCGTGGACACAGGGTGCTGGCGCCGGGGATCGACTACACCGGAAGGTGGGGCTTCGGTTCGTTCCGCTACTTCGTTCCGACCACGGATTGGCGTCAGGGCAGCTCAGGTTACGAGGAGCGTGCCCTTGAGGGACTGGAACTCGGAATGCGCTTCGATCTGACCACAACTCTTCAACTCAACACGGTCGGTTACCGCTGGCGGGCCGAGGACGGCTCCAATCAGTGGAACACGGGCACCCGCGTGGGTCTCGACTGGCGCCCACACCCGTGGCTCAAGTTCGGCGCCGACTACGACGGCATCGGCGGGGGCGAGCGTTCCACCAGCCTTCAAGTGGCGCTTCACTTACCGTTCGGCGGTCCGTCGGAGAAGCCGACTTGGGAAGGCTTGGGTGTGGCCGCGGACTATTCGCGGCCAAAGACCGAGGACTTGTGGCGGCCGATCGAGGACATCGGCCCGATCAGGGTCGCCAAGCGGCAAAGCGCATCCACCCTCGTGGGGAAGGCGCGGGTCCGTTTCTTGCAAGACGCCGTCGGCAGCGGTGAAGCGGTCCGGTTGGAGGTGTTGTTGCCGGCTGCCGCCCCGGAAGACATTCGGGTGGTAGTGCAGCTCGTTCCGGGAGACGGGGAGAATCCTGCAGTGGCAGGAGAGGACTTCGTTGACGAGCCCGTCGAGACCACGATTCGGAAGGGTACAGCGAGCAGCACCGTCTCGATCACGCTTCTCCGGAACGACAACATGGAGCAGCCGCGGAGCTTGGGCGCCACCGTATCCATGGCTTCGTGAGGACGAAACACCGCCGCACCCAATCGAAAGGTTTGCCCGATGCATAGGATTGCTTTCTCGCGGATAACATTGATCCTTGTGGTTGCCGGCATCATGTCAGGCGGGCTGGCATCTTGTGGTGGGGGCGGTGATGGTGGGGGTGGTCGCAATGGAACCGTCGTGTTGCCGCCTGGTAACCGCGCGCCGGTGGTCGCGCGAACGATTGTGCCGGGAACGAGTACGATAGTGCTCACTCTGGATGCTGGGAATCCGACCAGAGCGAGATGGCTAACACCACAGGGTCTCGACCATTACTTCTCCGACCCCGACGGAGATACGCTCGGCTACAGCGTTCGATCGAGCGACCCCGGTGTTGCGGAACCACGGGTTGCGGTCCTCCTCGACGACGAAAAGCGAGTTGCCGTTCAAGGATTCCGCCGCGGCACCGCGACCATCACGGTCACCGCAAGGGATCCTGGCAGCCGTTCCGTGTCGCAGAGTTTTAGAGTGAGGGTGGACGATCGCCGCTCGACGCCTCCCACGAACCAGGCACCAGTCATCAGGACCCGGTTTCAGGATCTGACGCATACGGTATCCTCGCCGGCAGATCAGCCCAGGACATGGACTTTCAATCTGACCTCATACTTCTCGGACCCCGACGGCGACACGCTGACTTACAATGCGAGGAGTACCAATGTCTTCTTTGCCGCGGTTCGGGTAACGGGCGACCAATTGAACGTAACGTCGGGGCTCGACGGGGTCGCAACCATTACCGTAACCGCAACGGATCCCGGTGGCCTCACGGCGTCGC
>JAPPHF010000031.1 GCA_028821115.1 Deltaproteobacteria bacterium
GACGGCAAAAATGCCCTCGCATATTCACGACGTTTCAGGCGAGACACGACACTAGCCCTGCCAACCGTACCTCCCCAGAAGCTTGACGAACCGACATCCTCCGAGGTTCGTTTCCTCAAGGCCGGTGGGAGTACGCACCGTAAGTTTCAGGGTCTGCGACTGGTCGTCGCCGATGGGAATGATGAGCCTTCCGCCGGCCGCGAGCTGCTGGGACAGCGGCGCCGGAATCCCGGGCGCCCCCGCCGCCACGACGATGGCGTCGTAGGGGGCGTGCTCGGACCATCCGAGGGTTCCATCTCCCATGTGGATCGCCACGTTGTAGTAGCATAGCTCATCAAGGCGGGCCCGCGCCTGCACTGCCAGCTCGTGCAGCTTCTCCACCGAGAAGACGTTGGCGCACAGTTCCGCCAGCAGCGCCGTCTGGTAGGCGGAGCCGGTGCCGATTTCCAGCACGCGTTCGGTCCCCTTCAACTCGAGGGCCTGCAACATGTACCCGACGATATAGGGCTGGGAGATGGTCTGCTTCGCGCCGATGGGCAACGGGTCGTCGTCGTAGGCGCGGTTCACCAGGGCGGGCTCCACGAAGAGGTGGCGCGGCACCCTGCGCATGGCACGGATTACCCGCGAGTCTTGGATCCCTCGATCACGCAACTGGGACTGGACCATCCGTTCCCTGGCGCCCTCGAATCCTGCGACGCTACGGCTATTTGAGCTCACGACGGTAGATCGGGGCGGCGCGGGTTATCATGGTCCGGGTAAGAAAATGGTCGGGGCGACTGGATTTGAACCAGCGACCACACGCACCCCAAGCGTGTGCGCTACCAGGCTGCGCTACGCCCCGACACTATGGGAAACGTCTTAACACTCAACCGGGAACGGGTCAATTCTCGATTTGGCGGGGTAGTGGGTCAGTTCTGACCCACTACCCTTGGCGGGCGGTCAGGAGATCATGTTGCGGAGGGAGGTCAGGTCTTCCTTGATCTGGAGCAGCGTTTCCTTGTACTCGGGGTCGGGCCACGGTGTCGAGCCCGGCTCCCCGTCGGCCGGGTCGCGTTGCTTGAGCTTCTTCCGCGCCCCTTCGATGGTGTACCCCTCCGTGTAAAGAAGCTGCTTGATCTGAAGCAGCAACTCGACGTCCTTGCGTCTGTAGAGGCGGTGGCGGGACGGCGCCTTGCCCGGGTTCAGGATTTCGAACTCGGTTTCCCAGTAGCGCAGCACGTGCGGCTTCAGCTTCAGAAGGGCGCTGACTTCGCCGATCTTGAAGTAGAGCTTGTCGGGAATCACGACTGCCATGGATCCCATGATATCATGAAATCGTCAGGTTGTCGGTATCGGAGAGCTCTGCGGTAGCGGAGTTCATGTTCTTCTTGAGGGTCTGGCTGGGCTTGAACGTCAGCACCTTGCGGCCCGCGATGGTGATCTCCTCGCCGGTCTGGGGGTTGCGCCCCTTGCGCGGCTGCTTTCCGTGGATGACGAAGTTCCCGAACCCCGAGATCTTCACCTTGTCGCCCTTCTCTAGATGGGACTTGATGATCTCGAACGTGGCCTCGACAACGTCGGTGGCTTCCTTCTTGGAAAAGCCCACCCTCTCATAGATCCGATTGATGATATCAGCCTTGGTCATGGTTGCCTTCCTCCGAGGAGCCCCGGCCGGGGCCCGCTATCGCAGTGTGGCGTCGAACGCGGCACAAAGCCGGCGGGTCAGATCCTCGTGCACCGTGTTGACCTCGTGATCGGTAAGGGTTCTTTCCGTCGAACGGTAAAACACCTTGTAAGCCAAGCTTTTCCTGCCTTCGCTGATGGGAGCGCCAGTGTATTCGTCGAAGACATCCACTCTCTCGATGAGAGCCCGGTCCAGTTCCCGCACCCAGTCGATCACGGTCTGGCTCGGAAAGTCTTCGGCCACGACGATGGCAAGATCCCTTTCCACCGACGGGAAACGGGGAATGGGACGCACCTTGAAATCTGGCCGAGCATAGTTAACGATCGCACCGAAGTCAAGCTCGAAAAGGAAGAAGGTCGGCAGGTCCAAATCCTCGCGAACTCGCGGACTTATCTCGCCAACGTAGCCCACCGGGACGCCTCCGGCGGAGACTGCGGCGAAGCCCCCGGGATGCAGAATCGGCGTCGGCGCGTCGGCGCGCCAGCGGCAATTGGCGTGCCCGAGGCCTTCCAGGAGATCCTCCACGATTCCCTTCATGTCGGCGAACACGAACGCTCGGCTCTCGGCCCTGAGGCCTCGCTGAGGCCGGTGGCCGCGGATGAGGCCGGCGACGTTCATCCGTTCGGTGTAGCCCCCCTCGCTTCCGAGCGAGAACACCTTGTTCAGCTCGAAGATCATCGAGGTTTCGCTGCGGCGCTCCGAGTGGTAGTGCAGGTTCTCGATCAGGCCGGGCAGCAGACTCAGGCGCATCTCGTCCGTTTCCTGGCGCAGCGGGTTGGCGATGCGGACGGGTTTGCCATCCTCGCCCCACAGGCCGGGAAAGGTCCGGTTCATCGCGGCGGAGCAGAAGGGCAGCGTCACCACCTCGTTCAATCCCTCCGCCGTCAGCAGGGAACGGGTCTTGCGTACCCAGCGCAGAAGCGCGTCGCCCTGGATTCCCATCCTGACCGCCGGAAGCGTGGCCGGAATGTTGTCGTAGCCGTGGACCCGCGCCAGTTCTTCGACGATGTCCGCCTCCCGGGTTAGGTCGAACCGGTACGAGGGCGGCGATACCACCAGGTCGTGGTCCGATGAGCGCTTGATCTCGATGCCCAGGGATTCGATGATCCCATGGATACGGTCGTGCGGCAGCTCCACGCCCAGGGCGCGTTTGACGCTGGCGTACCGCAGGGTGATCTCGGCGGGCTTGCGCTCCCCCGGGTAGGCGTCGGCGAAGCCGGGCACGACCTGGGCCTCGCCCAGTTGCTCCCACAACGCCACCGCCCGGTCCATGGCGTAGCGTGTTCCGTCCGGGTCCACGCCCCGTTCGAACCGGTGCGAGGCCTCGGTATGCATTCCCATGCGCTTGGCCGTGCGCCGGATGGTCAGGGGGTCGAAGTGGGCGCTCTCCAGGAGCACGGACTCCGTCTCCTCGGTGACCTCCGAGCCTGCGCCGCCCATGACTCCCGCCAGCGCCGCGGGCGTGTCGCCGTCGCAGATCAGCAGGTCGTCGGGATGGAGCGCCCGATCCGATCCGTCCAGGGTTGTGAGCGTGTTCGCCTCCCCGGCGGTGCGGACCACGATGCGCTGGCTCGCGATACTCTGCGCGTCGAAGGCGTGGAGTGGCTGGCCCGTCTCCAGCATGACGTAGTTGGTGACGTCGACGATGTGGTTGATGGAGCGTATGCCGCAGGCCTCGAGCCGGAAGCGGAGCCACGGCGGCGAGGGCGCCGGCCGCAGCCCGTGGATGAGCCGGGCCGAGTAGCGCGGGCACAACACCGGGTCCAGGATCTCCACCGAAACCGGGATCGCCGGCGGGTGGTTGCGGAGATGATCGGGGACGGCGGGGACCCGGAGTCTCCCCCCGGTAAGCGCGGCGATCTCCCGCGCCAGCCCCAGGACGCTGAGGCAGTCGCCCCGGTTGGGAGTGATGCTCACCTCCAGCATCCAGTCGTTCAGGCCCAGGTACTCCTGCAGCGAGGTCCCCGCGGGGGCGTCGCCAGGCAGTTCCATGATGCCGCGGTGGTCGTCGGAGAACCCCAACTCCTTCTCGGAGCAGAGCATCCCGTCCGACGGGACCCCCCGGATGGGGCGCCTTTCGATGGCCTGCCCCGACGGCAGCACGGCGCCCACGCGCAGGAAAGCCGTCTTCATTCCTGTCCGGACGTTGGGGGCGCCGCACACGATGCGCCGCGGCTCGCCGGCATCGTGGATCTCGCACACGGACAGCCGGTCGGCATTGGGGTGGGGCCGGACGTCCGCCACCTCGACGATCAGCGCACCGGCATCGTCCGACAAGGGTTTGACCGCCTCCACCTCGAGCCCCGCGTGGGTGAGCCGCTCGGCGAGCTCGTCGGGGCCGAACGCGGCCGGGTCCGGCACCTCCACCAGCTCCATCAACCAATTGAAAGTCAGCTTCATGATCGATTCGTGAGCCCGCGCGCCGCGTGTCGGGGCGGGTTTCCAACCCGCCCGCGCTCGCACCGCGGGGACACTATGGGCTCTTAAGGCGGAAACTGTCTCAGGAAGCGGACGTCGTTCTGGAAGAACATCCGGATGTCGTCCATCCCGTATTTCAGCATGGCGATGCGCTCCACGCCCATGCCGAACGCAAAGCCCGAAAAGGCCTCGGTATCGTATCCCACGAAGTCGAAGACGTTGGGGTCGATCATTCCCGAGCCGAGGATCTCCAGCCATCCCGACCCGCGGCACACGCGGCAGCCGCCCGAGTCCTTGTCGTCGCGGCACAGGATGCAGCCGATGTCCACCTCGGCGCTGGGCTCGGTGAACGGGAAGAAGCTAGGGCGGAAGCGCACACGAACCTCGTCCTGAAAGATCTGTTCCAGGAAATGGGTCAGGACGCCTTTCAGATCCCCGAAGGTGATATCGTGGTCCACCATGAAGCCTTCCACCTGGTGGAAGACCGGAGAGTGGGTGGCGTCGTCGTCGTGGCGGTAGACGGCTCCCGGCGCGATGATCTGCAGCGGCGGTCGGCGCTGCTCCATGACGCGGATCTGCACCGGCGAGGTATGGGTGCGGAGCACGTGATCGTCCGACACGAAGAAGGTGTCCTGCATGTCACGCGCCGGGTGGTCCCTGGGAATGTTGAGAGCCTCGAAGTTGTGGTAGTCGTCCTCCACGTCCGGCCCGCGGGCGATCTCGAATCCCATGCCGGTGAAGACGTCGATGATCTCGTCGGTGACCCGGGAGAGGGGATGCACGCGGCCCCGCTCCGGGCGGTTTCCGGGCAGGGTCACGTCGAGCCGCGGGCCCCCGTCCGCGAGGGTTTCCGTGCTCTCCCGGAGACCCTTCAGCCGGGCGTCGAGAAGGCCCTCGAGCTCCGCCCGCCGGCGGTTGAGCTCCTGCCCCGCGCGCGGCCGCTCGCCTGCCGGAAGCTCCCTGAGCCCGCGCATCAGCGCGGTGAGCTTCCCGCCCTTGCGGCCCAGGTAGTCGATGCGGATCTGCTCCAGCTCCGGTTCCGAGGCGCACCGTTCAAGGCGCTCCACGGCCTCCTCATGGAGCTTCTCGAGGGCTTCGATCATGAGCAGGGCGGGGTGTCAGGCCCCCGTATCGGGGTCGGGGGCATGGTTGGCTTGGGAATCGAGGGCATGCTTGGCGCACTGCGCGACCTGGTCGAACACCGCCGCGTCCGTGGCCGCGAGATCGGCCAGGATCTTGCGGTCCAGCGCCACGCCCGCCCTCTTCAAGCCGTGGATCAGCCGGCTGTAGGACAGTCCGTTGACCCGCGCGCCCGCGCTGATGCGTATGTTCCACAACCCCCGGAACGTGCGCTTGCGCACCCGTCGGTCCCGGTAGGCGTAGACCAGTCCGCGCTCGACGGTCTCCCTGGCGACACGGTACAGCCTGCGGCGGCCGCCAACGTACCCCTTGGCCAGTTTCATGTACTTTCTTCGGCGCCGGCGGGAGGCCGGTCCGCCCTTGACTCTAGGCATGGCGTTTGCTCCTCGAACAGATATCAAAAGGGGCGCTGCCGGTGAGGGCGCGCCCGGGCACTTCGTCCAAACGGGTGTTGATGTCGGTGGATCCCGGCGCTCGTCGCCGGGACGTGAGTCGCTGCCCGGCCTCTCCCTACATGTAGGGGATGAGGCGTCGCATGGTCTTCGCTTCGTAGCTCGATACCGACTCGGCCTGTCTCAGGCGGCGTTTCCGCTTGCGGCTCTTGGTGGACAGAATATGGCTCTTGAAGCCGCGCCGCCTCATGACCTTGCCGCTCTTGCTGACCTTGAACCTCTTGGCCGCTCCCCTCTTCGTCTTTATCTTGGGCATCCTGAATTTCCCTGTCCCTTCTCCGAATATCCTCTCATGCGCTGCTCTTCGGCGTCAGCAGCATGGCCATGTTGCGCCCTTCCAGCTTGGGCGACACGTCCAGCTTCGCCAGGTCCTGCACTTCATCGAAGACGCCGTTGAGCATGGCCCTGCCGAGTTCCGGGTGGGTGATCTCTCGGCCGCGAAAGAACACCGATACCTTGACCCGCTGTCCCCGATCGAGGAAGCGCCGGATGTTTCTCACCTTGAACTCCAGGTCGTGCTGGTTGGTCCGGGCTCCCATCTTGACTTCCTTGACCGCTACGAAGGTGGCGTTCCGTTTCGCCTCCTGTGTCTTCTTTTTCTGCAGGTAGCGGAACTTGCCGTAGTCCAGCAAGCGGCACACCGGAGGCTGTGCGTCCGGAGCCACTTCCACCAGATCGAGCTCCTTCTGCTCCGCGATGCTCAGGGCTTCATGCAAGGGCATGACTCCGAGCTGGCCGCTTTCGGCGTCGATGACGCGGACCTCGCGCGCCCGTATCTGCTGGTTGATTCTCGTCGGCCGCGCTATAAGGCACCTCCTGAAAAAATACGCGCGCTCGGTTTCATTGTGCCGGCTCCGTTTCCTGCCTCACGTCGTCCCGCAGCCGGTCGAGGAAACCTGCCACCGGCATGGCCGGGAGGTTCTCGCCGCCGCGTTTCCTCGCGGACAGAGTGCCGTTCTGCACTTCCTTGTCGCCGATGACCAGCGCATACGGAATCTTGGCCACCTGGGCTTCCCTGATCTTGAACCCCAGCTTCTCGTTGCGATCGTCCAGTTCCACCCGCCATCCGTCCGCCTGAAGCCTGTCGCGCACGGTGGCGGCATACGGTTTCTGTTGATCGGTCACCGTCACGATACGGGATTGCACCGGCGCCAGCCACAAGGGGAAGGCCCCTCCGGTATGCTCGATCAACAGTGCCATGAAGCGTTCGATGGAGCCCAGAATCGCCCGGTGGATCATCACCGGCCGTTCCACCGTTCCCTCGGGCGAGATGAAACCAAGGTCGAACCGTTCGGGCATGGAGAAGTCGAGTTGGACGGTGCCGAGCTGCCAGCCGCGCTTCATCGCGTCCTTGACGACGAAATCGATCTTCGGGCCATAAAAGGCGCCATCGCCTTCACTGATCTCATAGGCTACGTCCCGCTTCTCCAGCGACGCGGCCAGCGCCGCCTCGGCCCGTTCCCAGGTTTCCAGAGCTCCCAGGTACTGGTCCGGCCTTGTGGAGAGGAAGACCTCCAAGTCTCCGAAGTTGAACCTATGATACACCTCGCGGAGCATGTCAAGCAGGCTGTTGACTTCCCCCTCGATCTGCTCCGGGGTGCAGAATATGTGGGCGTCGTCCTGCGAGAAGCTGCGGACCCGGGTGAGGCCGGCGGTGACCCCGGACTTCTCGTAGCGGTGCAGCCGCCCGAAGTCCGCCAGCCGAAGCGGCAGGTCCCGGTAGGAACGCTTCTTCGACGCGTAGATGAAGGTGTGGCTCGGGCAGTTCATGGGCTTCACGCCGAACTCGCGCTCATCGATGTGGGTGAAGTACATGTTGTCCTTGTAGTGATCGTAGTGCCCCGACCGGTGCCAAAGGCCGGCGTCGAAGATCTGCGGCGTGATCACTTCCTCGTAGCCGTAGCGCCGGTACAGCCCGCGCATGTACTCCACGAGCGTGTTGTAGACGAAGGCCCCCTTGGGGTGGAAGAACGGGCTCGCCGGGGCCGCCGGATGGAAGCTGAAGAGGTCCAGCTCCTTGCCCAGCTTGCGGTGGTCCCGCTTGCGCGCCTCCTCCAGCAACGCGAGGTGCTGCTTCAACTGCTTTCGGGACGGGAACGCGGTGCCGTAGATGCGCTGGAGCATCTCGTTCTTCTCGTCGCCGCGCCAGTAGGCGCCGGCCACCGAGGTGAGCTTGAAGGCCTGGATCAAGCCGGTGCTGGGCAAATGCGGGCCGCGGCAGAGATCCACCCAATCCCCCTGGCGATAGAGCGATACGGTGTCCTCGGGGATCGCCGAGAGGATCTCGACCTTGTAATCCTCTCCCATGCCGCGGAACAGCTCGATCGCCTCGGCCTTGGACAGCTCCTCCCGGGCGATGGACAGGTCCTGTCCCGCCAGCTCACGCATCCTTTCTTCGATCTTCTCTATCTCCTCGGGCGTGAACGGCTTGTCGCGCTTGAAGTCGTAGTAGAAGCCCTCCTGAGTGGTCGGGCCGATGGTCACCTGGGTGCCGGGAAACAGGCTCTGAACCGCCTGGGCCATGAGGTGGGCAGTGGAGTGACGCAGGATATCGATGCCCTCGGCGCTGTCGAGGGGAATCCATTCGACCGCGCAGTCCTCGGTCACCGGCCGGGCGAGGTCCACCGCGGCGCCGTCGACGGCGGCAGCGACGATGCGCCTGCCGTCGGGCGCGTCCGCGCCCGACGCGCGGATGTCTCCGGCACGTATGCCGGGGACGGCCTCGACGGTCTCGCCCCCGGGGACGGTTACGCGAATGTTGTTCATCCTATTATATGGTCGGCAAAAAACGACGGTTCTTTATGGCAGGCAACCGCGGGGAATGGTAGGCACGGGCGGGATTGAACCGCCGACCTCTTCCGCGTCAAGGAAGCGCTCTCCCACTGAGCTACGTGCCTCGATCCACCTTCGCAAAGGTCTGATTTTACTACCAAACCAAGGGGGTTCTGTCAATGGCGAGCTGCCGCGGCGAGCTTGCGGAGTTGCCCCGAGACCTTCGCGCTCACCAGCGCGGTGATGTGCACGTCGCCACCGTTGTATTCTTCGGCGAGCACGCGGCCCCGAGCGCGCAGGAAGGGGATGATGACGGTCTCGGATTGCGGAAGCGTCAAGCGGATGGTCTGCTTCCCCCGGTCCAGCAATCCGCCGATGATTTCCAGCAGGCGGTCGATACCCGCCCCGGTGTGGGCGGAGATGGGGCAGAGGCCCTCGTGGCCGTTTTGCGGGTAGACGGGCAGGCTCTCGGCGACGTCGATCTTGTTGGGTACGACGAGGCGGGGGGTCTCGGCCGCGCCGATGTCGTCCAGCACCGACTCGACGATGGCGAGCTGCTGCTCGGCCACGGGGCTGGTGGGGTCCATCACGCACAGCAGCAGGTCCGCCTGGTGGATCTCCTCCAGCGTGGCCTTGAAGGCGTCCATTAGGGTG
>JAPPHF010000078.1 GCA_028821115.1 Deltaproteobacteria bacterium
CGACGGCGAAAAGGACCCGCAGATTCATGACGTTTCAGGCGAGACACGACACTAGAGTGACGCGAACGGCGGAGGCACGCAACACGGAGCCGGAAACGGGCGGAGACCCCGTGATGGAAGTCGAGGGGAAAAGGATCCTGGTGCTGGGACTTGCCCGCACCGGCCTGGCGGCGGCGCGGTTTCTGGCCGCCCGCGGCGCCCGGGTGGTGGGCGCCGACGCGCGCTCCGAAGACGGCATGTCGCAGGCGAAGGACGAGCTGTCGCGGTTGCCGGTGCCGGCCGCCTGCTACTTCGGCCCGGAGCGAACAGCCTGGCTCGACGGCGTGGAGGCGGTGGTTCCCAGCCCCGGAGTGCCGCGGGACAATCCACTGCTGGTGGAAGCCGTCGGCCGCGGAATCGAGGTGTTGAGCGAGATCGAGCTTGCGGCGCGTTTCAGCCGTACCCCCATGGTGGCCATCACCGGGACCAACGGAAAGACCACCACGACCCGTCTCGCGGCCGCCATCCTGGAAGCGGCCGGGCTGCGCGTCTTCGCTGGCGGCAACATCGGCCGGCCGCTCATCGAGTTCGTGGACGGAGACTGGGACTGGGGCGTCGTGGAAGTCAGCAGCTTTCAGCTCGAATGGGTGCGCGATTTCCGGCCTCGCGTCGCCCTGTACCTCAACCTCAGCGAGGATCATCTCGACCGCTACGACGGCCTCTCGAGCTACGGCGCGGCCAAGGCCCGGATCTTCGCCGCCCAGCAACCCGCCGACGTCGCCGTGCTGAACCGCGACGACCCCTGGGTGTGGGGGTTGCGGGATGGACTGGACGCCCGGGTGGTTTCCTTCGGATGGTCAAGGGCGGAAGAGGGAGCCTTCGCCACGGCGGACGCCATCGTCTGGCGCGGCGGCGGAGCCGAAGAGCGATTCCCCCTGAGAGACGTGCGGCTGCGCGGGGTCCATAACGTGGAGAACGTCATGGCGGCGGTGTGCGCGGCCAAGGCCGTAGGCGTCGAAGGACGTCACATCCGCGCCGCGACCAGGCGGTTCCGGGGCATCGAGCACCGGCTGGAGTTCGTCCGGGAGCTCGCCGGGGCGCGCTACTTCAACGACTCCAAGGGCACCAACGTCGGCGCCGTCCGGAAGTCGCTGGCCAGCTTCGACAGCCCCATCGTGCTCATCGCCGGCGGCGTTGACAAGGGCGGCGGCTACGGCGGACTGGCGCCGCTGATACGGGAGCGGGTGCGCAAGCTGATCCTGTTGGGTGCATCCGCGGAGCTCATGGAGGAGGCCCTGGGGGGATTGACCGACACTTTGGTCGTGACGGATCTCGGGGAAGCGGTGCGCGAGGCCCGGGCCGCCGCTCATGCCGGCGACGTGGTGCTGTTGTCGCCGGCATGCTCGAGCTTCGACATGTTCGAGAACTATGCCGAGCGGGGCCGCGCGTTCAAGGAGCTGGTGAAGGCCCTATGAACGGGATTCGCAACGTGGACCGGTGGATGCTGGCGAGCCTGGTGGCGTTGCTCGCCATCGGCATCACCATGGTGCTGAACACCAGCTACCTCTTCGCCCAGGAACGTTTCGGCGACGGCACCTACCTGTTCCGCAAGCAGTTGTTGGCCGCCGGCCTCGGCCTGCTGGGACTCTCCGTGGCCTTGTTGCTGCCGCCGCCTGCCTATCGCCGCCTTGCGGGCCCGCTGCTCGTCGCCGCCCTGGTGACGCTGGTGCTGGTGCTGATTCCCGGTGTCGGCGTGGTCCGGGGCGGGGCCCATCGCTGGCTGGGAGTGTCGCCGTTCCTGTTCCAGCCGTCGGAGGTGGCCAAGGTGTGCTTCGTGCTCTACCTGGCCTATTCCCTCTCCAGAAGGGCCGACCGGTTGGACGGCTTCGTATCCGGCGTTCTGCCTCCGCTGCTGGTGACCGGGGGGTTCGTTGCCCTGCTGATGGCGGAGCCGGACTTCGGCTCGGCTTTCATTCTCGCCATCCTCGCCATGGCCATGCTGTTCGTGGCCGGCAGCCGGGTGAAGCATCTCGCCTGCGTGGCGGCGGCGGCGCTGCCGTTGGCGGCCTTCCTCGTCATGTCCGCCGACTATCGGGTGAAACGGCTTCTGGCCTTTCTGGACCCCTGGAGCGACTCCGCCAACAGTGGGTTCCAGATCATCCAGTCCTACATTGCCTTCGGCTCGGGGCAGTTGTGGGGCCGTGGGTTGGGCCAGAGCCGCCAGAAGCTCCTTTACCTTCCGGAGGCCCACACCGACTTCATCTACTCGGTGATCGGGGAGGAGCTGGGTCTGTGGGGGGCGCTGCTGGTGGTGGGGTTGTTCGGCATCCTGCTCTATCGCGGCCTGCGGCTGGCCCTGGAAAGCGAGGAACCCTTCGTCCGCCTCATGGTGTTCGGGCTCACGATGCTCCTGGGGCTCCAGGCGCTGGTGCACATGAGCGTGGTCATGGGCCTGGTGCCCACCAAGGGACTGGTGCTGCCGTTCGTCAGCTACGGCGGCTCGGCCCTGGTCGTCCACTTGACGGTCGCGGGAATGCTCCTGGGCGTCTCCTGGAGGAGGGCACAGCCATGAGGCTGATCGTGGCCGGCGGCGGCACCGGAGGACACCTCTTTCCCGGTTTGGCCGTGGCGCGGGAGTTCCGCCGGCGCAACGACGCTGCGCGCATCCTCTTCGTAGGGAGTCGCTGGGGCATCGAGAGCCGGGTGATCCCGCAGACCGAGTTTCCGCTGGAGTTGCTGCCCATTCGCGGCCTCAAGGGACGCGGCCTCAAGGGGTTGCTGGAGGGTCTGTACGGGATACCCGCGAGCCTGTGGCGCTCTCGCTCCATCATCCGCCGCTTCGATCCGCAGTGCATCATCGGCCTCGGCGGCTACGCCTCCGGACCGCTGTTGCTGGCGGGGGTGTCGCGGCGTGTCCGTTGCGCGATCCTGGAGCAGAACCTGCGCCCGGGATTGACCAACCGTGTCCTGGGCCGGCTGGTGGACCGGATCTTCACGAGCTTCCGCGAGAGCGTGGACTATTTCCCCGGAGCCAAGGTCGTGCTGACGGGCACGCCGGTACGGTGGCGCGGCCTTCCCGCGGTGGAGCGGGAGGACCGCTTTCATCTGCTGGTCTTCGGCGGCAGCGCGGGGGCTCACCGGATCAACGAGGCGGTGCTGGGCGCGCTGGCGCATCTGGGCGATCTTGCGGCCGGGTTCCGGGTGACGCACCAGACCGGGCGCGCCGACGAGGAGCCGGTGAGAAAGGGCTATGAGTCGCTGCCGTGCGCGGCGGAGGTGCTGCCGTTCATCGAGCGCATGGACAGCGCGTACGCCGCGGCCGACCTGGTGCTGTGCCGGGCGGGGGCCTCGACGCTGTCGGAGCTCACGGTATTCGGCAAGCCCTCGGTGTTGATCCCGTATCCGCACGCGGCTCACGACCACCAGAGGCTCAATGCGCAAGCCCTCGAGGAAGCCGGCGCCGCCGAGGTGATCGTGGAGCAGGAACTGACATCCCCGGGGTTGGCCGAAACCATCCGCGCCCTCCACGGGGACTCCGCGCGGCGCTCGGCCATGGGCCGCGCCGCCGCGCGCCTCGGCCGGGGGGACGCGGCCGAACGAATCGTGGACGAGTGCCATGCCCTCGTCCCCGAGTGGCGGTGATGGGACCGAGAGCGTTTGAAAGACGCCATCGTGTGCACTTCGTCGGCATCGGCGGCGTCGGCATGAGCGGAATCGCGGAGGTCTTGTTGAACCTGGGCTACGAGATAAGCGGCTCCGATCTTCAGGAAAACGACGCCACGCGGCGTCTGCGGTCCCTGGGGGCGGAGGTGCGCATCGGCCACGATGCCGCCAACCTGGCCGAGGGTCTTTCCGTGGTGGTGATCTCCACCGCGGTGAAGTTCTCCAACCCGGAAGTGGTGGCGGCCAAGGAACGCCAGATCCCGGTGATTCCACGCGCCGAGATGCTCGCCGAGCTCATGCGCATGAAGTACGGCATCGCGGTGGCGGGCAGCCACGGGAAGACCACCACGACGTCGATGATCGGACACGTCCTGACCGAGGCCCGAATGGATCCGACCCTGGTCATCGGCGGCCGGATACGGTCCCTGGCCGGAAACGCGCAGATGGGCAGAGGCGACATCCTGGTGGCCGAGGCCGACGAAAGCGACGGCACCTTCCTGCTGCTGTCGCCGTCGTTGGCGGTGGTGACCAACATCGACCGCGAGCACATCGAGTACTACGGCACGACGGAGGAGCTCGCCGACGCGTTTCTGGAGTTCGTCAACAAGGTGCCTTTCTACGGGGTCGCGGTGCTCTGCCTGGACCATCCGACGGTCCGTGGACTGATACCCCGGGTGAACAAGCGGGTGGTCACCTACGGCCTTTCGGCGGACGCGGACTTCAGCGCCGAGGAGGTTCGCGCGCGGCAGATGGAGTCGAGTTTCTCGGTGCTGCACCACGGCCAGGCGCTGGGAGCGGTGACATTGCCCATGCCGGGTCGCCACAGCGTCGCCAACGCCCTGGCGGCCATCGCCGTGGCGGTGGAGCTGGGAGTCGACTTTGCCGACGCGGCAGAGGCTCTGGGCCGTTTCGCCGGCATCCACCGCCGGTCGGAGATCAAGGGCGAGGTGGCCGGGATCCTCGTCATGGACGACTACGGGCATCATCCGACGGAGATCGAGTCCACCCTCCAGGCCATCACCGAGGGTTGGGGGCGTCCCTTGACGGTGGTGTTTCAGCCGCACCGTTACAGCCGCACGAAGGACCTGTTCGAGGACTTCGTCTCGGCGTTCGACGGCGTCCACCGGCTGATCGTCACCGACATCTACGCCGCCGGAGAGGAGCCGGTGCCGGGGGCAAGCAGCGAGGAGTTGTACCGCGCCATCAGGCGCCGGGGGCACATGGACGTGGAGTTCGTCGCCGCCAAGGAGGACGTAGCCGGCGGCCTCCTGCCGCGGCTCGCGGACGGCGACATGGTCCTGACCCTCGGCGCCGGGGACATCCACAAGGTTGGGGAGACACTGCTTGAGTCCTTGCGAGAACAGAGGCAATGAGCACCGACCGATTGACCACGGAGCTGAGCGGCATCGCCGGCGTGGCGGTGCGGGTGCGCGAGCCGCTGGCCCGCTACACCTCTTTCAAGGTCGGCGGACCTGCGGACTACTTCGTGGAGGCGAATACGAACCGGGGCCTGAGCGCCTGCCTGAGGGTACTGGCATGCCGCGACGTGCCGGTGCTGTTGCTGGGCAACGGCAGCAACCTGTTGGTCAGCGATCGGGGGGTGCGTGGTGTGGTGGTGCGGTTGCGGGGGGAGTTTCGCCGGGTGCGTTGGCGGGATGCGGGCGCGGACGTGGGCGCCGCCTACGCGGTGAGCCGACTGGTGCGCGAAACCGTGCGCCGCGGGTTGGGCGGATTGGAGTTCGCCGAGGGCATTCCCGGCAGCGTGGGCGGTTCGCTGATGATGAACGCCGGCGCGTACGGATCGGAAATGGAGCGGATCGTGACCGGGGTTGAGGCAGTCAATGCCCGCGGCGAGCCCTTGGTCTTCGCGCACGAGGAGTTGAGCTTCTCGTATCGCGAGGCGCGGCTGCCCGAGGGCGCCGTCGTCACCCGCGTCGGGTTGGCGCTGACGCGGGAGACGCCCGATGTGGTGGACGCACGCATGCGCGCCATCATGGCGCGGCGCCGGGAGAGTCAGCCATCGGGCCATCCGAACTTCGGTTCGGTGTTCCGCAATCCGCCGGGCGACTATGCCGGAAGGCTGATCGAGGCGTCGGGGCTCAAGGGAATGCGCGTGGGCGACGCCGAGGTGTCGCGGCGCCACGCGAACTTCATCGTCAACCGTGGCGACGCCCGGGCCGAGGACGTCCGGCGGCTGATCGAGCAGGTGAGCAGCAGGGTGGAGAGCCGGTTCTCGGTCACCCTGCAAACCGAAGTGCGGTTTGCCGGGGAGTGGCCGTCATGAGCGCGCCGGCGACAGCCTGGCGAACACGCCGGGTGGGCGTCCTCTACGGCGGTCCCTCGGCGGAAAGGGAAGTGTCGCTGGTGTCGGGGAAGGAGGTCGCCGACGCCTTGCGGCAACGGGGTTACAAGGGAGTGTCTCTCATCGACGTGGGCCGGGACTTGCCCGGACAACTGCGCAAGCGCCGCGTCGACGTCGTCTTCAACGCGCTGCACGGCAAGATCGGAGAGGACGGCTGCGTGCAGGGACTGCTGGAGGTCATGGGCATCCCCTATACGGGTTCGGGCGTGACCGCCTCGGCGTTGTGCATGGACAAGGTGTTGACCAAGGAGGTGCTGCTACGGAACCGGGTTCCGACACCGCCGTATCGGGTGGTGTCCGGGGACGGAGAGGCGGCGGCGAAGCTCCCGTTGCCCGCCGTGGTGAAACCGCGGGCCGAGGGCTCCTCCATCGGCGTCACCATCGTGCGGCGGCGAAGGGACCTGGCTCCGGCGTTGCGCAAGGCGTGTCGGTCGGACCGGGACGCGCTGGTGGAGCGATACGTGGCCGGCAGGGAAATTACCGTGGGGCTGCTCAACGGCGAGGCCCTGGGGGTCACCGAGATCAGGCCGGCGAAGGGTTTCTACGACTTCAAGACCAAGTACACCTCTGGCATGGCGTCCCACGTCTTCCCGGCTCCCCTGCCGGGCATGCTCTATCGCAAGGCTCTGCGGCTGGCGGCTCGGGCCTGTGCGGCGTTGGGGTGCGAGGGAGCGCCCCGGGTGGACTTCCGCCTCTCCCGGGAACAGCGGTTGTACGTGCTGGAGGTCAACACGCTGCCGGGGATGACTCCGCTGAGCCTGCTGCCGGAGATCGCCGCGGGGGTCGGAATCGACTTCGGCGGGCTGGTGGAGCGGATTCTGGAGCGCGCGTCGTTGAAGAACGCCGCGGCCGCGCGGGAGGGAGGCAATGCATAGCCCGTCGAACCGGTTCGGGAAGCCCGGCAGGCGTTGGCTGGCCATGGCGGCGGCCGGCGGTGTGCTGGCGTCGCTGGCGGCGGTCGGGTGGCTCGGCCGGGGATACTCCGTGGATCTCTATCGCCAGGCGCGCTCGGCGCTGGACGTTTCCGCGGCGACGGCCCGGTCGGCGGCCGGGGAGGCCTCGGGCTTCTTCGTGACGCACCCCTACTTCGCCATCCGGGAAGTGAAGGTCGTAGGCGTGGAGAAGGTCAAGGGGGCGGAGCTGGTGGCGATGTCCGGTCTGGGACCTCATACCGGCATCTGGAGCATCGATCCGACGGAAATCGAGGAAAGGGTGCGGCAGCACCCCTGGGTCCGGTCGGTCGTGATACGGCGGGAGTTTCCGGGCCGCCTGGTGATCGACATCGAGGAATGGAGAGCGCGCGCCATCGTGGCGCTGGACAAGCTCTACTACGTTGCGGACGACGGCGTCATCTTCAAGGAACTCGACGACGAGGACTCCGTCGACTTTCCCTTCATCACCGGGCTGCGGGCCGCGCGGTTGCCGCTGCGGGAGCCCGCCACGCGGGAGAAGCTGTCCCAGGCGGTGGCCCTGGGACGGAAAGTGGAACGGGCGTCGCTGGGCCTGTCGGAAATCCGCTTCGAGTCCGGCGGCGGCATCGTCCTCTATCCGGTTTCGTACGCGGTGCCTTTTCGCATGGGCTGGGGCGACTGGGACGAGAAGCTGACGCGGATGCGGTGGTTCCTGCGGAAGTTCCAGGGGCAGGGAGCCCGTTTCCGGGCCGTGGACTTGAGTTTCCGGGGGCAGGTGGTGGCGCGCCCGCGGGGAAGGGTGTGATTCGATGGAAACGAACAATGAAAGAGGCGGGATCATCCATGTCTAAGAAGACCAACGTCGTCGTCGGGCTCGACATCGGGACCCACAAGATCTGCGCCGTGGTGGGAGAGCAGACCGAGCAGGGGCCGGAGGTGGTGGGGGTCGGCATTCACCCGTCGCGCGGTTTGAGGAAAGGCGTGGTGATCAATGTCGAGGCCACCATGGAGGGCATCAAGAAGGCGGTGGAGGAGGCGGAGATCATGGCGGGCTGCGAGATCAACACCGTCTTCGCCGGCATCGCGGGGGGTCACATCCGCGGGTTCAACAGCCACGGGGTGGTGGCGGTCAAGAACAACGAGGTGACCGACGCCGACGTGGACAGGGTCATCGACGCGGCCAAGGCGGTGGCCATCCCCATGGACCGGGAGGTGCTCCACGTGCTGCCCCAGGAATTCGCCCTCGACGGCCAGGGTGGGATCGTGGAGCCCCGGGGCATGGCGGGGGTGCGGCTCGAGGCCAGCGTGCACGTGGTCACGGGCGCGGTGGCGGCGGCCCAGAACGTCATCAAGTGCTGCAATCGTACCGGGCTCAACGTCGCGGATTTCGTGCTCGAGCCGCTGGCGTCCGCCGATGCGACGCTGACCCAGGAAGAGAAGGAGGTGGGGGTGGCGCTGGTGGACATGGGCGGGGGCACCACCGACATCGCGTTGTTCCACGGCGGCTCGGTGAAGCACACGGCGGTGCTCAGCGTGGGCGGCAACCACCTCACCAGCGATATCGCCGCGGGATTGCATGCCCCGATGGCAGCGGCGGAGCAGTTGAAGCAGCGTTACGGGTGCGTGGAGACCGATCTGGCCAACCGCAACGAGACGCTGGAGGTGCCGAGCGTGGGCGGACGGAGCCCGCGGTCGGTGTCACGTCAGATCCTGTGCGAGATCATCGAGCCGCGCCTGGAGGAGGTCTTCAACCTGGTGCAGCGGGAGATCGGCAAGTCCGGCTACGAGGACCACCTGGTGTCGGGCATCGTCATGACCGGCGGCTGCACGCTTCTGCCGGGGATCATCGACATGGCGGAAAGGATCTTCGACGTGCCGGTGCGGCAGGGGGTGCCGGTCAACGTCACGGGGCTGGTGGACGTGGTGTCCAGCCCGGTCTACGCGACAGGCACCGGACTTCTGCTTTTCGGCCTCAGGCAGCAGGATCGGAGTCTGTTTCGGATCCGCGACAACGAACATCTGTTCTACAAGGTCCGGGGTCGGATGACGGAGTGGTTCAAGGAGTTCTTCTAGTCGATAAGGCGGGAACGGCCGGCCGGCGTGTGTGCGGGCGCTCGTTTCCCAAGGATCGAACACTGTAATGCAACTGGGGAAAAGGAGGAAGTGCCATGTTTGAAATGGTGGACCCGGTAGATACCGGAGCACGGATCAAGGCCATCGGTATCGGCGGCGGCGGCGGCAACGCGGTCAATACGATGATCCAGGAAGGCCTCAAGGGCGTGGACTTCATCGTGGCCAACACGGACAGCCAGGCGCTGGATGCGAACCTGGCCGAGATCAAGGTCCAGATCGGCGATTCCCTTACCAAGGGCCTCGGGGCCGGCGCCAATCCGGAGACAGGCCGGCGCGCCGCGATGGAGGACAAGGAGCGCCTCCGCGAGTTCCTCACGGGCGCCGACATGATCTTCATCACTGCCGGCATGGGCGGCGGCACCGGCACGGGCGGCGCGCCGGTCATCGCCAGCGTGGCGCGCGAAGTCGGGGCGCTGACGGTGGGCGTGGTGACCAAACCCTTCATCTTCGAAGGCAAGCGGCGCATGCAGCAGGCCGAGGAGGGCATCCGGGAGCTCAAGGACAAGGTGGATACCCTCGTGGTCATCCCGAACCAGCGGCTTCTCAGCATCGCCGGCAAGTCCACGACGTTGCTGGAGACCTTCAAGGTGGCGGACAGCGTGGTCACCCAAGCGGTCCGGGGCATCGCCGACCTGATCGTGACGCCCGGGCTCATCAACCTCGACTTCGCCGACGTCCGTACGGTCATGAAGGAGATGGGATTCGCGCTCATGGGCGCGGCCGCGGCCTCGGGCGACAATCGGGCTCTGGAAGCGGCTCAACAGGCCATCTCCAGCCCGCTCCTGGAGGACGTTTCCATCAACGGCGCCCGCGGCGTCCTGATCAACGTCACCGGCGGTCCGGACATGAGCCTGTTCGAGGTCAACGAGGCGGCGACCCTTATCCAGGGTGAAGCCCACGACGACGCGACCATCATCTTCGGCGCCGTCATCGACGAGACCATGGAGGACGAGCTGCGGATTACGGTCATCGCTACCGGGTTCGGCGACGGCGGCGTCCGGCAGCCGGAGGCCGCGCCCGCCGAGCAGAAACAGGCGTCGAACAGGCAGGGCTCGCTCGGGTTGGGTATCAAGGACATCAAGGGCAAGAAGGTCGTTCACCTCGGCACCCTCGAGGATGACGGATTCGGCGAACCGAGCTGGCACGGAGAGTCGGGAAAGGACTCGGCGACGCCCCATACACCCTACGACCTCACGGAGGACGAGGTGGCGGAGGACGACTTCGACATCCCCGCGTTCCTGCGCAAGCGGATGGACTAGCGCTAGCGGCGAAGCAAGAGCAGCGGAAGCGCCCCCCAGACGCCGAGGATCAAGCCGGCCAGGGTCCAGCCCGTCTGAGTGCGCCCGCCGTGCCGGGCGATGATCAGGCAAAGAATGCCGTCGCACAGGTGAATGAAGGCCAGGGTCGCCAGCAACACCTGCGGCCCCAGGTCCGGCTTGATGAAATAGAGCCCAGAAGCATAGGCCAGAAGTCCAAATACGTCCATCGTTCCCAGTTTCCTTGACGGTCGTTCTCAAGGTACTATATTTGAGCACGACCGAAAGATGAACCGACATGACCGTGAGAACGATCCAGTGGCGCGACGGTGAGGTGATCCTCATCGACCAGCGCCGGCTCCCCCGCAGGGAGGTGTACCGGGTCTGCCGCAACTTCCGGCAGGTTGCCCAGGCCATCCGCACGATGGTCGTTCGCGGCGCCCCGGCCATCGGCGTTGCCGCCGCCATGGGGGTCGCGCTGGGCGCGCGCCGCATCCAGCATCCCAGGCAGGCCGAAACGGCGATGGAAAGGGTTTTCCGCACGCTGGCCGACACGCGGCCCACCGCCGTGAACCTCCATTGGGCGCTGGCGCGCATGCGGCGGATCTATGAAGAGTACAAGGACGGCGACCTGGAGGTGCTGAAGCGCCGGCTCGAGGATGAGGCTCTCGAGATATACGAAGAAGACGTCGCCGCCAATCGCACCCTCGGCGGCCTGGGGGCCGGGTTGCTCAAGGATTCCCGGCGCATCCTCACCCACTGCAACGCCGGCGCCCTGGCCACCGCCGGCTACGGCACCGCCCTGGGAGTTCTGCGGGCCATGAAGGAGTCGGGCGCGGCCATCGAGGAAGTGTTCGTGGACGAGACGCGGCCGTTTCTTCAGGGCGCCCGTTTGACCGCATGGGAGCTCGCCAAGGAGGAGATTCCGGTCACCCTCATCACCGACAACATGATGGGCTATGTGATGAACAGCGGCCGGGTGGACGCGGTGGTGGTCGGGGCGGATCGGGTGGCGGCCAACGGCGACGTCGCCAACAAGATCGGCACTTACACGGTGGCGGTGCTGGCCCATCGGCACGAGGTTCCTTTCTACGTGGCGTGCCCGACTTCCACGGTGGATCTCGATTGTCCATCCGGCGCCGATATTCCCATCGAGCAGCGCAGCCAGGACGAGGTGACGCACATCGCCGGAACCCGTATCGCGCCTGACGGAGTGAACACGCTGAACCCCGCTTTCGACGTCACCGATCATTCCCTGGTTTCGGCCATCATCACGGAAAAGGCGGTGGTCACGCCGCCGTACGAGCAGAACCTGCGGGCCGTCTGCCGCGGGTAGAAGCAACCGGGCAGGACACTAGGTCCTTCGGCGAGGATACGGCGCGATGTCCGTAATCGAGAGACGCGACGAGCTGGAAGCCTTCTTTCACGATGCCGGCAAGCCTCGTGAGCAGTGGCGCGTGGGCACCGAGTACGAGAAGGTCGGCATCGAACGCGACACGGCCAAGGCGCTGTCATACTCCGGCCCGCGCGGTGTCAGGGTCATCCTCGAGGGTCTCGTAAGCGACTACGGATGGGAGCCGCAGGAGGAAGGCGGCTTCGTCATCGGGTTGAAGCGCGGCAACCACGCCATCACCCTGGAGCCGGGCGGCCAGATCGAGTTGAGCGGCGAGCCCTGCGACGACATCCACTGCAGCAACGCCGAGTTCTCCCAGCACATCCGCGAGTTGATCGACGTCGCCGAGAAATTCGACGTGGTGTTTCTGGGTCTGGGGATGCAGCCTTTCAGCCGCGTCGACGAGATCGAGTGGCTGCCCAAGCGGCGCTACCGCATCATGGGGCCGTACATGGCCAAGGTGGGAAGCCTGGGCCATCGGATGATGAAGCAGACGGCCACCGTGCAGGCCAACATCGACTACGGCGACGAGACGGACGCCATGGCGAAGCTGCGAACCGCCATGGGGCTGGCGCCGATCATCGGCGCGACGTTCGCCAACTCGCCCATCTCGGACGGCGAGCCCAACGGCTTCAAGAGCTACCGCGGCCATATCTGGACGCGCACCGACGCCGACCGCTGCGGGCTCCTGGAGTTCTGCTTCTCTCCCGACGCCGAATTTCACCACTACGTGGAGTACGCCCTCGACGTGCCGATGTACATCATCGCCCGGGACGGCAACTACCTGGACATGACCGGGATCCCGTTCCGCCACTTCCTGGAACACGGGCACCAGGGCCACCGCGCCACCATGGCGGACTGGCAGCTTCATCTCACCACGCTGTTCCCCGAGGTGCGGCTCAAGCACTACATGGAGTTCCGCTCCGCCGACAGCCAGGCGCCGGAGCTGATGCCGGCGCTGCCTGCGCTCATCAAGGGCATCTGCTATGACGCCGACTGTCTCCAGGCCGGATGGGACCTGGTCAAGGGATGGTCCTTCGACGAGCGCATGACCGCCTACCACGACTCTCACCGGCTCGGCCCGGCGGCGCGCTTCCGGCGCTACTCCCTGGGCGACCTGGCAAAGGAGATGGTCGACATCGCCTGGGAAGGGCTGGCGCGCCAGCGGGGCTTGAACAAGCGCGGCGAGGACGAGACCATCCATCTGAAGCCCTTGCGCGACCTGGTCCAGCAGGGGCTGTGTCCCGCCGACGTGATCCTCTCCAAGTGGCAGGGCGAGTTCCGCCAGGACCTCCGAAGGCTCATCGAGGACAGCTCCTACAAGCTGCCGTGACCCCGCCCGCCGGTCGCGTTCAATTTCGAAACCCATCGGAAACCCCCTGGACTTTCCGCGCGCTTCGCGCTAGTATCCCACCATCTTTCCGGAAGCCCCGGAGCGGCCAGGCGAAGCCGGCCGACTCCAGGAAGGGGGAACGGGAAGACGCGAAAAGACGTGAGTTCCGCTTGGATCCGGGGGAGCCGGACCGAGACGGATGAGACATTCTGGCATCTATCGTCTCCAACGGTAGCGGGATGGCCTTCCGGATCGGTCCGGGAGGCTTTTTTGTTGTGGATGTTCAGCCTGAGGAGGTCTGCCGAATGGGACGGAAAATGACGGTGCCGGAAGTTCGGAGCATGAAGGAGCGAGGCGAGAAGATCGTCTGCCTCACGGCCTATGACTACTGTTTCGCCCGCATCCTGGACCAATCCGGTGTAGACCTCCTTCTGGTCGGCGACTCCCTGGGCTCGGTGGTGCAGGGGCACGACAGCACGCTGCCGGTGACGGTCGACGACATCATCTACCACACGCGCGCGGTGATTCGCGGGCGCAAGCGGGCGCTGGTGGTGTCGGACATGCCCTTCATGACCTTCCAGCTCGGAGTGGACGAGGCCAAGCGCAACGCCGGCAGGCTCATCCAGGAAGGGGGCGCCGAGTCCGTCAAGCTGGAAGGGGGGGTGACCCAGGCCGCCACCATCGAGGCGCTGGTCAAGATGGGCGTGCCGGTCATGGGCCACGTGGGGCTCACCCCTCAGTCGGTGCACCAGTTCGGCGGCTACCGTATCCAGGGGCGCGGCGAGGCCGACGCCCGCAACATTCTCGACGACGCCTTGGCGGTGGAGCAGTCGGGAGCCTTTGCGGTGGTGCTGGAGGGCATTCCGGTGCAACTGGCGCGCGAGATTACCCGGCGCGTGTCCATCCCGACCATCGGCATCGGCGCCGGCATGCACTGCGACGGGCAGATCCTCGTGGTCCACGACATGCTCGGCCTGTTCGACGACTTCACGCCCAAGTTCGTCAAGCGCTACGCCAATCTCAAGGACACCATCGGCGGCGCGGTCCAGAGCTACATGGAAGAGGTGCGGACCGAGGCGTTCCCGGCGGAGGAGCACACGTTCCACTGAGGACGGGCGGCGGCGCCTCGCGCCATGCAAGCCTTACCCAACATCCGCGCCATCCCGGAGATGCAGGCATGGAGCGGCCGCGCCCGGCGTGAGGGGAAGCGCATCGTCCTGGTGCCCACCATGGGATACCTGCACGAAGGCCATCTGAGCCTCGTGCGTGAGGCCGGGAAGCACGGCGACTGCCGGGTGGTCTCCATCTTCGCCAATCCCGCCCAGTTCGCCCCCTCCGAGGACTTCGACAGCTACCCGCGGGACCTGGAGCGCGATGTCCGGCTGCTCACGGAGGAGCGGGTGGATCTCCTGTTCACCCCCGCGGTCGAGGACATTTATCCGCCGGGGTATCAGACCTACGTGGACGTGGAAGACGTCAGCCGGCCGTTGTGCGGCGCCCGCCGGCCGGGACACTTCCGCGGCGTGGCCACGGTGGTGCTGAAGCTCTTCAACATCGTGTGTCCGCACGTGGCCGTGTTCGGCCGGAAGGACTACCAGCAGGTCCAGGTCATCCGGCGGATGCGCGACGACCTGAATCTGGAGGTGGAGATCGTCGAGTGCGACACGGTGCGGGAGGACGACGGCGTGGCCATGAGCTCGCGGAACCGTTACCTGGGGCCGGCCGAGCGGGAGGCCGCGCGTTGTCTGCAAAGCGCCCTGGGAAAGGCCGAGGCGCTGGTCCGCGGCGGCGAGACCGCGGCCGCGCGGATCCGTGAGGCAGTGGTGGAAGAGATCTCCCGGCAGCCCCTGGCGCGCCTCGAGTACGCCGACCTGTGCGATCCCAGGGAGCTTCACTCGGTGGACGAGGTCACGAGCCCGACGCTCCTGGCCGTCTGTGCATGGGTCGGCAAGGCGCGCCTGATCGACAACCGGATCCTGGCGGTGCCGGAGCCGTAGACGGCGCCGCTGCCCGCCGCCGAACCCACGGGCGCAGGGCCGACGAACCAGAATACGATCCCATGGCCTCGACCAAGGAAACCGCCGAGAAGACCGTCACCGTCAACCGCCGGGCGCGCCGGGAGTATTTCATCGACGAGTCCTTCGAGGCCGGGATGGTGCTGCTGGGCAGCGAGGTGAAGTCGCTTCGAGACGGCCGCGCCAATCTCGCCGACAGCTACGCCCGGGTCGACAAGGGTCAGGTGTACCTGGTCAACTCCCACATCAGCCCCTATCCGGCGGCCAACATGTTCAATCACGAGCCCACCCGGCCGCGGAAGCTGCTTCTGCACAAGCGCGAGATTATGCGGCTCACCGGAAAGGTCAAAGAGCGCGGCTTGACCCTGATTCCGTTGAAGCTATACTTCAAGGACGGACGCGCCAAGGTGGAGTTGGGCCTGGCCCGCGGAAAGAAGCTCTACGACAAGCGCGCCACGGTCAAGGAGAAGATGGTCCGGCGGGAGATGGAACGCTCCATGAAGAGCCGCAGAAGTTGACCGGCGGACCAGGGCGCATCATTGGGGGCGATATGGGTTCGACGGGGGTGGGAAGTCAAAGTGGCATGCCGGGGTCCTGCGGCCCCGTTAAAAACGCAGGACTGCAAGTAACTGCAGACGAACAAGATTACGCTCTGGCTGCCTAGACAGCCAGCGTCTTGCCGGCTTTCTCCCGCGGGGTCGGACAAGGCGTCATTCAGCGGGATGGACCGATTCCCCTGCCGGAGGGGATGAGGTCGAGATCCAAACCGGCTGGCCGCGCAAGACCCTGTCGTCGGGACCTTTCGCGGCGAGACTCAAACGGCGACTAAGCATGTAGTCACTTCTGGCGGAAAACCTTCGGACGGGGGTTCGATTCCCCCCGCCTCCACCAACATACAGATCATCCCTGTCGATTTACTCAACGTCCTGAGTAATTTTACTCAGGACGTTGAGTAATCTGCCGTGCCACGTCGTCTCACCCGTGCCCCGGGATGCCTTCGTAGGCGTGCTCGCCCCAGAGATCCTTCACCGTGCGATCACGGCCGCAGCTAAACCGGTAATAGCGGTAGCGGAACGGGTTGTTCTTGTAATAGTCCTGGTGATAGCCTTCCGCTTCGTAGAACGGGCCGGCGGCGAGAATCGGCGTGACGATCGGTTTGTCGAGCAACTTTTGCGCGGTCTTCTTTGAAGCCTCGGCCAGGGTGCGTTCCTTCTCGTTCGCCGCGAACACCGCGGTCGCGTAGGATTGGCCGCGGTCGCAGAACTGTCCCCCGCCGTCGGTCGGGTCCACGGAGCGCCAGAACGCGGCGAGCAGCATCTCGTAGCTGACCTTGGCCGGATCGTAGGTGATCTCCACCGCCTCGTAGTGGCCGGTGCCTCCGGCCGTGACTTGCCGGTACGTCGGGTTCTCCGTCTTGCCGCCGGTGTAGCCGGAAACCGTCGAGACGACACCCGGCACCTTGTCGAAATCCGACTCCACGCACCAGAAGCAGCCGCCCGCGAAGACCGCCTTCTCGAGTTGCTGCGCGCTTGCGGCGTGAGCGATGAGCGAGAGTGCGATAACCGTTAGTATGATTCGTTTCATGATTGCCTCCGTGTACTTCTTCCACGATACCAGAAGCACCCCGTCTCATCACGTCTTGGTCCCAGGGCGTTGAGCCGGCCGGTGGCCTCGCGGCCCCTCATATCAACGACCTCGACTGGCAGCCGTCGACGTTGATGCAGGCGCCGGAGATCCAGTTGGCCCGGTCCGAGGCGAGGAAGACCACCACGTCGGCCACCTCCTCGGCAGTCCCGAAACGCCCGGCCGGGAGTTCGCGCTGGACGAACGCGGCGATGCCCTCGGGATCTTCTTCCCGGCGGCGGTCCCAGGACCCTCCCGGGAACAGGATCGAACCGGGAGCGACGCTGTTGACGCGGATGCCGTGCGGCGCCAGCTCGCGCGCCATCTCCTTGGACAGGCTGATCATGGCGGCCTTGGCGGCGTTGTAGGTCATGGGACCGCCCCACTCGCGGCCGTAGATGGAGGCGATGTTGATGACGCAGCCGCGTTCGCTCTCCTGCATGGCCGGCACCACCAGCCGGCAAAGGCCGAGTGCGGAGAAGAAGTTCAGGGAAAAGCCGCGCTGCCAGTCGTCGCCGGACGCGGAAAGGTTTCCGCCGGGGCGCGAGCCGCCGACGTTGTTCACGAGGATGTCGGCGGCCTGGTACGCGTCGAGGGTCTCTTCGAACCAGGCGCGTGCCGCGTCTTCGTCGGTGATGTCCAGGGCCGACGCCAGGACCTCGGCGCCGCCCGCGCGCAGTTCTTCCACGGTTTTGTCAAGGTCCTCCCGGCCACGGGCACACAGGCTGAGCCGGCACCCCTCCCCCGCCAGCCCCAGCGCGATGGCCTTGCCGATTCCCCGGCTCGCGCCGGTGATCATCGCGACCCTTCCGGTCAGGCCAAGATCCATGCATGCTCCATGCTGTTTCGCATCCGCCGCTTCCCGGCCCCGTCACGACGCGGCGTGGGAAGCCTCCCCCTTGCGGGGTTTCCGGAACCCCATCCAGCTCCACTGGTCCGGGTGTTGGCGCACCATCTTCTCGATTTCCCCGACGAACCGGCTGGTATTGATGCGGAGATCTTCCTCGCGGTCCTCGGTTTCGACGAACTGGAGTTCCGGTTTCACGTGCAGCGTGAGCCGGTCCTGCGCGTCCCGCACCATGAAGACCGGGAGCACCGCGGCGCCGGTGCGTTGAGCGATGGTGACGGGCCCCTTGGGCGCGGGCGCCTGACGCCCGAGAAAGCTCACTTCCACTCCCGTGGTCTTGAACTCGTCCGGGACTATCATGACGATCTCGTTTTGCCGCAGCGCCCTGATGATCTGCGCGACGGACTGGCGTCTGGGGCGCGCCGGTATCACCTTGACGCCGGCTCGCGCGCAGTAGCCGTTCAGCAGCGAGGCGGAGCGTTCCTCCCGCGGCAGCTTGATCACGACGCTGAAGTCGTAGCCCTGGGCCACGAGCCGGGGGCCGATCATGGTGAAGTTGCCGAAATGGGCGCTGAGCGCGATGACGCCCCTTCTCCGGGCGAGAGCTTCGCGCAGGCGTTCCTCGGCCTTGATCTCGATGCGCGCGCACAGCTCGGGTTTCGTCATGAACAGGGTGGCGAAGGTTTCGACGGCCGCGTAGGTGAAGTTTCTCCAGGCCGCCCGCACCACCGCGTGGCGCTCGGCATGGGTGGGCAGCTCCTCGCTCATGGTGCGCTGGAGGGCGTCGTGCATCCGTTCCCGATAACCCCGCAGCAGCAGGTAGGTCACCCGGTCCGTGATCCAGGCGATGCACGGTCTGGCGGCCGTCGGCAGCCAACCCAGGCTCGCCACAAGCGTTCGCAGCAGGTATTCACCGGTTCGATAGCGAATGCGATAGAGGAGGCGGCTGCGTCTGTCGGGTTTCATGCTTGCCCCGGCAGACCTTCCTTCGTTCCCACCCGCCCCAATGCGGACAGGCCCTGGAGGCGCCGGATGATGCCCGGGATCTTCTCCGCCGCGAAATCGATTTCCGCTTCGGTGTTGTAGCGGCTCAGACTGAAGCGAACGGCTCCTTGCAGCCATTGCGGCGGCACCTTCATGGCCCGCAACACGTGGGACGGCTCCACCGAGCCCGCGGTGCAGGCGGAGCCGGTGGAGGCGCAGATGCCGAACTCGTCCAGCAGCACCAGGATCGACTCGCCCTCCAGGTACTCGAAGGCGACGTTGAGGGTGTTCGGCAGGCGTTCCGACTTGCCGCCGTTGATCCGGGCGCCGGGGCAGGTGGCTACGAGCGCGCTTTCCAGTTGGTCGCGCATGCCGCTCAACTGCGCGCACTCGGCGGCGATGTCCTTGCCCGTGAGCTCCGCGGCCTCGCCCATGCCCACGATGCCGGCGACGTTCTCGGTGCCGGCGCGGCGGTTGCGCTCCTGGTGGCCGCCGATGATGAAGGGACGGAGGGTGATGCCTCGCCGCACGTACAGCGCGCCCACGCCCTTGGGCCCGTGAAACTTGTGGGCCGAGATGGTCAGAAGGTCGATGGGGCTGTCTTTCACGTCGAGCTCGATCTTGCCCGGGACCTGCACCGCATCGACGTGAAAGGGGATGCCTCTGGCCTTGACGATCTCGCCGGCCTCGCGCACCGGGAAGACGACGCCGGTCTCGTTGTTGGCGTACATGATCGACACCAGCACGGTGTCGTCGGCGAGGGAATCCCGGAGCTCCTCCAGGTCCAGCATGCCGTTCTCGTCAACCCCCAGCCAGGTGACCCGGTACCCCTTCTTCTCCAGGTGCTGCCCCAGTCCCAGCACAGCGGGATGCTCCACCGCCGTCGTGATGAAGTGGCGCTTGTCCGGCGCGCCCTCGAGGATGCCGCGAATGGCGGTGTTGTCACCCTCGGAGCCGCAACTGGTGAACAGCACCTCGACCTCGTCTTCCGCTCCCAGGAGCCTCGCCACCTGGGTGCGCGCGCGGTCGAGGGCGCGCCCGACCTGGCTTCCGAAGCCGTGGATGCTCGAAGGGTTGCCGTAGAGCTCGGTGAGGTAGGGCGCCATCGCCTCGTAGACCCGCGGCGCGATGCGCGTGGTGGCGTTGTTGTCGAAATAGATGACGTCGGACATGGCGTGTCCCGTGGGAGAACGGCTTGCCGGCGGGCATCGAGCCGTTCCGGGCGGCTGCCTCAGACCACAAACGAGGCGCCGCAGCCGCAACTGCGTTTCACATTGGGATTCTGGAATACGAAGGCCGCCTCCATGAGCGTTTCCCTGTAATCGAGCTCGGTGCCGCCCAGGTACAGCAGGCTCTTGAGATCCACGATTACCTTGGCCCCCTCGTGCTCGAACACGCGGTCGGTGGGCTTGGGGTTGTCGAGGTCCATCTTGTACTGGAGGCCGGAGCAGCCGCCGCCCACGACCTTGAGGCGCAGGCCGGTCAGGTCCCGCTCGTCCTGGTCTAGCAGCTCCTTGATCCGGTGGGCCGCCGATTCCGTTATCTGGACCGCTGTCGCCATCCTATTCCCCCGCAGTCGCCTCCGAGCGTCCAAAGGCACCGCCTCCCGCCGACCGCTTGGCATAGAGGGGCGAAAGTCCGCGCAGCCGGGTGACCTCCTCCTCCACCCGGGCCAGGACGTAGTCCACCTCTTCCTCGGTGTTGAAGCGTCCCAGGCCGAAGCGGATGGAGCCGTGGGCGAGGTCTTCCCGGACGCCCATGGCCTTGAGCACGTGGGAGGGCTCCAGTGCCGCCGACGTGCACGTGGAGCCGGAGGAGACCGCGACGTCGTTGAGTCCCATGATCAACGATTCGCCCTCCACGTAACCGAAGGCCACGTTGAGGTTTCCGCACAGGCGTTCGGTGGGATGCCCGTTCAGGTGAAGCTCGTCGAGACGCGAGAACAGCCCGGTCTCCAGACGATCGCGCAACCGGCTGATATGCGGCAGCTCGGTAGCCATTTCCTCGCGGGCGATCTCGCAGGCCTTGCCGAACCCTACGATGCCGGGAACGTTCAGGGTGCCCGACCGCATGCCTCCCTCGTGGCCGCCGCCGTGGATGGTGGGGTTCAGCCGCGCCGCCGGCTTTCTTGCGCTGACGTAGAGCGCGCCCACGCCCTTGGGCCCGTGAAGCTTGTGCGCGGTCATCGAAAGCAGGTGAACCCCCCAAGCCGCCACGTCGACGGGCATCTTGCCCACCGCCTGGGTGGCGTCGGTATGGAAGAGGATCCCGTGCTCCTCGGCGATGCGGCCGATCTCCGCCAGCGGCTGGATGGTGCCGACCTCGTTGTTGGCCAGCATGACGGAGATGAGCAGCGTCCTGTCGTCGATGGCGGCGCGCAGCCTGTCCATGTCCACCCTGCCGTAGGCATCCACGGGCAGGTAGGTCACGCGGTAGCCCTGCCGTTCCAGGAACTTGCAGCAGTCCAGCACCGCCTTGTGCTCGGCCGCGCAGGTGATGATGTGGTCTCCGCGGTCCCGATGAAGCTCCGCCACGCCCTTGATGGCGAGGTTGTCCGATTCCGTCGCCCCCGAGGTGAAGACGATTTCCTTGGGAGCGGCGCCGATCAGGTTGCCGATGTGCTTCCGCGCCTGGTGCACGGCCGCTTCCGCTTCCCATCCGAAGGCGTGCTTGCTGGCAGAGTTCCCGAACTGCTCGGTGAAGAAGGGCAGCATGGCATCCACCACCCGCGGGTCCACCGGCGTCGTCGCATGATTGTCAAAGTAGATTGGCAGCTTCACTGATCTAGTGTCCTCTCCTTCAAGCCTTGAAATTTAGGCCCGAAGCCTCGCGAATGTCAAGAAACCCCGCTGGCTGGCGCAGGGTTTCCGCACAGGCTCTTCAAATAACGGCCGGTGGAGGATTCGGCGACCTCCATCACCTCCTCGGGGGTGCCCGCGGCCACCACGTAACCGCCGTTCTCGCCGCCCTCGGGACCGAGGTCGACGATGTAGTCGGCGCACCTCAGGAAGTCCGGATTGTGCTCGATGGCGATGACCGTATGACCCGATTCCACCAAGCGGTCGAGTATCTCCACGAGCCTTCCTACCTCCTCGAAGTGCAGTCCGGTGGTGGGCTCGTCGAACAGGTACAAGGCCTTGCCGCCGGAACTCTTGCCCAGCTCCCGGGCCAGCTTGACGCGCTGCGCCTCTCCCCCGGACAGGGTGGTGGCCGGCTGCCCCAGCCGCAGGTAGCCCAATCCCACCTGCCACAGGCTCTCCAGCCGCCGTCGGACCAGCGGGACGTTGCCAAGGAAGTCCAGCGCTTCGGCGACGGTGAGGTCGAGAACGTCGGCGATGCTGGCGCCCTTGTAGAGGATTTCCAGGGTTTCCCGATTGTACCGTCGCCCGCCGCAGACGTCGCAGGTGACCGACACGTCCGGCAGGAACTGCATCTCGATGTCCACGGTGCCGGCTCCGAGGCAGGCTTCGCAGCGTCCGCCCACGGCGTTGTAGGAGAAGCGCCCGGGACCGTAGCCACGCAGGCGCGCCTCGGGAAGGCGCGCGAAGAGGTTGCGCAGGGGATCGAAGAGCCCGCCGTAGGTGGCGGGCGTGGAACGGCTGCTGCGTCCGATGGAGCCTTGATCCACGTAAAGGACCCGGTCGAAGGTCTCGAGCCCGGGGATGTCGGAGGAGGCTGCCGCCTTCCTCGTGGACGGTCCCGGCCCCCTTCGCGCCGCGGGCGTTGCAACCGGTCGCCGTTGCCCCCGCGCTGCATTGTAAAGGGTATCCACCACCAGGCTGCTCTTGCCCGAGCCGGAGACCCCGGTGACGCACGTCATGAGCCCGATGGGGAAGGCGACGTCGATGTTCTTGAGGTTGTGGCGGTTGACGTTCCGGAGCGAGAGAATGCCGGACTCCGTGCGGCGTACCCGTGACGCCGGCGGCGCGGCGCCGGCCAGATAGGGGCCGGTCCGGGAAGCCGGGCTGCGGCGCACCTGCTCCACGCTGCCGGCCGCCAATACCTCGCCGCCCGCCACGCCGGCGTCCGGGCCCATGTCGATGACGTGGTCGGCCGCCATGATCACGTCCCGGTCGTGTTCCACGACCAGCACCGTGTTGCCCGGGTCCCGGAGCTCCCGCAGGATGCCGAGGAGCCGCGCGGTGTCCCGCGGGTGGAGGCCCACCGTGGGTTCGTCCAGCACATAGATGACACCCGACAGGCGCGCGCCGATGTGCGCGGCGAGTCGGATCCTCTGGCACTCGCCCCCCGACAGGCTGTCGGACGACCTCTCCAGGGACAGGTAGCCCAGCTCCAGCTTCAGCAAGGTGTCGGTGCGGTCCCGTATCTCGCGGAGGACGCTGCCCGCCACCTCGGCCTCGCGATCGCCGAGGTCGATGTCTTCGATGAAGCGGCCGAAGTCCGTCAGGGGCAGGGCCGACACCTCTCCGATGTTCAGACCGTCAATGCGCACCAGGAGACTCTCGTCGCGGAGCCGGGTGCCGGCGCACTTCGGGCAGGGTTGTCGGATGGCGTCGGCGGCGCCGTTCCGGGACCGCCCGCCGGTCCGTGTGCCGAGGCCGTTGCAGGCGGGACAGGCTCCGTGCGGGCTGTTGAAGGAGAAGAGCTGCGGCACCGTTTGCGGAAACGGCGCGCCACAGTCCAGGCAGGCGGACCTTTGGGTGTAGCGGCGGGACTCCGGGGCCGGGGCGTCGTGCAGGTCGATTTTCACCATGTCGCCACCGTGTTTCAGCGCCACTTCGATGGAGTCGGCAAGTCGCTTGGCGACACCGTCCCGTATCACCAGGCGGTCCACCACCAGGTCCGCCACGGCGGGCGGCTCCGAGTCCGGCAGGTCGGCCAGCTCCACGATCTCGCCGTCCACCTTGATGCGCGCGAACCCGGCGCGCAGCACCGCGTCGATCTGTTTCCGGTACGCGCTCGCGTCGTCGCAGCGGAGCGGCGCCAGCACCTGGATGCGGGTGCCGGAAGGGTGATTCAGCAGCTCGTCGACCATCTGCTGGATGGTATGCACCGTGATGGCGCGGCCGCAGCGCCGGCAGTGGGGCCGGCCGACATGGGTGAAAAGCAACCGCAGGTGATCGTGTATCTCCGTCAGGGTCCCCACCGTCGACCGGGGGTTTTCGTGGAAACGGCGTTGAGGCACCGCGATGGCCGGAGAAAGCCCTTGGATGGAGTCCACGTCCGCTCGCGCCAGCGGGTTCAGTAGCTGCCGCGCATAGGTGGACAGGGACTGCATGTAGTGCCGCTGCCCCTCGGCGTAGACCGTGTCGAACGCCAGCGAGGACTTGCCCGACCCGGAAACCCCGGTGATCACCACGAGCTTGCCGCGGGGGATCTCGACGTCGACGTTCTTGAGGTTGTGGACGCGGGCGCCCTTGATGACGATGTTCATGAACGGCGGCCTGCCAACTCCGCCGCCAGCAGGATCGCCTGCTTCATGCTCCTGGAGTCGGCCACCCCCTTGCCGGCGATGTCGTACGCGGTCCCGTGGTCCACCGAGGTCCTGATGAGGGGGAGCCCGAGGGTGAGATTGACGCCGTCCGTGAAGTGCAGCAGCTTGAAGGGTCCGAGTCCCTGGTCGTGGTACATGCAGACGACGGCATCGTACTCGCCGGCCGCCGCCCGGTGGAAGAGGCTGTCGGCCGGAACCGGCCCGGTGACATTCATTCCCCGGCCCGCGCAGTCGCGCACCGCCGGCCGGATCACCCGGCGCTCCTCCTGGCCGAACATGCCGTCCTCGCCCCCGTGGGGATTCAGCGCGGCCACCGCTAGCCGCGGCCGAGCCACGCCGAACCACTGCCGGAGGGCACGGTCGGTGACGTCGATAGTGGTGCGGACGCGCCCTCGGGTCAGCGCCGCGGCCACCTCCGTAAGCGGCAGGTGCACCGTGACCAGCACCACCTTGAGCCGTCTCCCGTAGAGCATCATGCGCACCTCCCGCGTGCGCGTGAGATCCGCCAGCAGCTCGGTATGCCCGGGCCAGGCGTGGCCGGCGTCGTTGAGCGCCTTCTTGCTGATGGGCGCGGTGGCCATGGCGTCGGCGGCGCCGGTCCGAACGAGGTCCACGGCCCGCAGGATGTAACGGTAGGATGCTTCGCCCCCGCTCCGGGTCGGGCGGCCGGGTCGGCCGCTCGGAGGTTTGAGGCGGGTGACGGATTCCACCCGCACGGCAGCGTCGGTGCCGGTCGCGGGTTCAAGGTCGTGGACCGGCCATCGGGGCGCGCCGGCACGTTCCAGCGATGGCGCATCGCCCACGATCACCACCCGGCAGGCGCGCCGCACCGCTGGATCCCGCGCGGCCTTGACCGCCACCTCGGGTCCGATGCCCGAAGGATCGCCCATGGTTACGGCCACGACGGGTTTGGACATGGCGACAGTGTTGAGTCGTCGGAGTTACAGGACACTCGGGGCGGGCTACTGCGCGGGCGTGCCGCGTTCCAAGGGCTGGTCCAGGGGCACGTCGTCATCGTCGCCGGCTTCGGTGGTGAACAGCGGTATGCCGAACAGCCTGACCCGCTTTCGGTCGCCGACGACCCCCGTCGGGTCGGGTATGAGTTCTTCCTGGTAGATGTAGGTCGCCGGGTTGAGATAGTCCCAGAAGCCCTTGTCTTCCTGGTCCTCGGTGGCCGTGGCCATCAGGCTCCCCACCGTGCCGCGCTCGGCCTGCTGCGCCTCGAAGGCATAGCCGTCGAGCTTGACCTCCACGCGGTGCTTCTTGCGCAGGTCGGTCTTGAGCCACTTGGCGAATCTCTCCTGGAGCGTCTTGTTGTAGAGCTCGTTCCGCGCCTTCTCCGAAACCGCCTCGAACGGCAGCCGTTCGCCGCCTTCCCGGTCCTCCGCCCGGACCACGTGGTACCCCAGGTTCGTGCGCACCGGTTCGCTCACCTCGCCCTTCTCGAGGGCGGTGGCGACGCGCGCCAGGGAATCGGGCAGGTCCTCGGGCTTCACCCAGCCGATATCTCCGCCCTCGGTGGCGCCAGCGCCCTGGGAGCGGGCGGTGGCCAACGCGGCGAAGTCGCCTCCCTCGAGAATCTGCCGGCGCAGATCTTCGATGCTCGTCCTGACAGCCTGTTCCCGTTCCGGCGAGGCGCCCTCGTCCACCGGCAGCATGAGATGGCGGAGACGGACCTTGAGCTCGGTCCGGTACGAGTCCGGGTTGGCGTCGTAGTAGCGTCGCGCGTCCAGCATCGTGATGTGCACCCGTTTCCTGACGTTGCGCTGGATCAACTCGTCCTGCTCGATGCGGCCGCGGACCTCGTCGCGGTACTGGGCCAGAGTCTTGCCATCTCGTTTCAGGAGGGCGGCGAACTGCGCCGGGGACAGCTCGTTCCGTTCCCTGACGGCCCGTATGAACCTGTCGATGTCGGCGTCGCGCACCCGGATGCCCGTGTTCCGCACCTCGGTCCGGATGAGCTCGTAGGTGATGAACTCCTCCACCCATTGCTTGGGCACGCGGCCGGCCGCCAGTTCATCGAGCTTGACGTCCCGGTTCAGCCTGTCCCGGGCGAACTTCCGCATATCCGAGAAGGTGTGGGGAACGCCGTTCACCACCACGACGATCTTCTCCACCAAGCTTCCGGAAGACGGTCCGGGGAAGATCACCAGGAGGGCAAGGATGGCGGCCGTTTTCGCGAAACCGGACACGGAAAACAACATACCTCCCTAACCGACCACGTGCAATAACTCGCAGGCCTCGTCGATAAGTCCGGGCCAGTCGGCATGGTCCGGGCTGAAGGAAAGGCGCCCCTCCGGCGAGAACCGGAAGCGCCGGGGATCCTCCTTCGCCAGCTTGAGCAACCTGTCCACGTTCAGCCTGGAGGTGGCGTGGAAGTTCAGCGACAGGCGGCCGCCCTGGTAGATGATCTGGGTCGCCAGGGAGCCGATGAGGGCGTGCCTCAGCTTCATGACCCTGAAGAGGTTCTCCACCACTTCGGGGTGGTTCCCGTAGCGGTCGCGGACCTCGTCCTTGATCTCCGTCAGTTGTTCCGGATTGTCCAGGTTGGCCAGGCGTTTGTAGAAGAGCAGGCGCTGGTTGGCGCTGGGGATGTAGTCGTCCGGGAAATACGCCGGGATGCCCAGCCGGATCTCGGGCTCGACGCTGACCGTGCGCTCCTCCCCCTTGAGCTCGTGAATGGTCTCTTCCATCATCTGGGTGTAGAGCTCGAAGCCCACCGCGGCGATCTGGCCGGACTGCTCGCGTCCCAGCAGGTTGCCGGCGCCGCGGATCTCCAGGTCGTGCAGCGCCAGCTTGAAGCCGCTGCTCAGCTCGTCCAGCTCCTGCAGCGCCCGCAGCCGTTTCTCCGCGTCCTTGGTCACGGTGCCGCTTCCGGGCAGCAGCAGGTAGGCGTAGGCGCGCCGCGACGAACGCCCGACCCGGCCGCGCAACTGGTAGAGCTGGGCGAGACCGAAGCGGTCGGCGCGGTTGATGATGATGGTGTTGGCGTTGGGATAGTCCAGGCCGGACTCGATGATGGCCGAGCACACCAGCACCTGGGCCTCGTTCTCCTGGAACAGGCCCATGTTCTTCTTGAGTTCCGCCGGCTTCATCTGCCCGTGGGCGACGGCGACCCTGGCCTCGGGCACCAGGTCCATGATCTTCTGCCCGACGCGCTGGATGCTCTCCACCCGGTTGTGCAGGAAGAACACCTGTCCTTCGCGGTTGATCTCCCGCAGGATGGCGTCGCGGATCATGCCCTCGTCGTAACGCGTGACGTAGGTGCGCACCGCAAGCCGGTTGGGAGGCGGCGTTTCGATGACGCTCAGGTCGCGGATGCCGACCAGCGACATGTGCAGGGTCCTGGGGATGGGCGTGGCGGTGAGGCTCATGACGTCCACGGTGTAGCGGAGCTTCTTGAGCTTCTCCTTGTGGCTTACGCCGAAGCGGTGTTCCTCGTCGATGACCACGAGGCCGAGGTTCTTGAAGGCCACGTCGCTCTGCAACAGGCGGTGGGTGCCGATGACGACGTCGATGAGGCCGGCGGCGAGGTCCTTGAGGGACTGCTGCACGGTCTTGCCGGTGACGAAGCGGCTGAGGCTCTCCACCCGTACCGGGTAGGGATCGAATCGGGTGCAGAAGGTCTCCAGGTGCTGCTGCGCGAGGATGGTGGTGGGGGCCAGCACCGCCACCTGCTTGCCGTCCATCACCGCCATGAAGGCCGCCCGCATGGCCACCTCGGTCTTGCCGTAGCCCACGTCGCCGCAGATCAGCCGGTCCATGGGCTTGTTCCCGGTCATGTCCTTCAGGGACTCGGCAATGGCCTGCTCCTGGTCCGGCGTTTCCTCGTACTCGAAAGCGGCTTCGAACTCGCGGTACGCCTGGTCCGGGGCAGGGAAGCTGTGCCCCTCGTGCAGCTCCCGGGTGGCGTAGACCCGCAGCAGCTCCTTGGCCATGGCGACGATGGATTTCTTGGTCCTGGCCTTGAGCCTGAGCCAGGAGGTCCCGCCCAGCCGGTCCAGCACCGGGGCCGCGCCGTCGGCGCCGATGAACTTCTGCACCAGGTTGATGCGGTCGATGGGCAGGTAAAGACGGTCGCCCCCCTGGTACTCCAGGTGCAGGAACTCGCCCTCGGTGCCCGCCACCTTGAGGTACTTGAGCCCGCGGTAGATGCCGATGCCCTGGTCCAGGTGCACCACCACGTCGTCCTGCCGAAGCTCGCTCAGGCTGGTGATGAAATGGCTCGGGGTCTCGCGCTTGCGCACGGAGCGGTCCCGCTTTCTGCGGCCCCACAACTCCTCGAGGGTGATGACGATGAGCCGCTGGTCGGGGATGCGCACTCCCTGGGTCAAGCCGCCCAGCAGGATCACCGGGCCGTTGGCGGGGTCGCCGGCCACTTCGTGGAAGGGCCGCTCCGATACCGGCAGATCCACCTCGTAGTAGGCCAGCAGTTGCTGCAGCCTTTGCGCGTCGCCCGGATGCGCGCTCACGAACAGCACCCTCTGGTCCCGCCAACCGTTCAGATGCTCCACCAGCGGCGCCAGGGAGCGTTCCGCGCCCTGCTGCGTGGTGAGCTCGCTGTGCAGGTCGGCGTTGGTGTAGGAGCGCACGGACAGCGTCGTCGCGTCGTCCTCGGAGGTCGCGAGAACGTCCAGGCTCTCGCCGTGGATCTGGCGGAACGCCGCCGCCTCCTCGCGCCAGCCGTCCGGGTCGAGGTAGAGGGTCTCGGCATGGGGATGAAAGCGGCCCTCGGCCGCGGCCTTCTCCGCCCGCTGCTCCACCAGCTTCCGGAACCGCTCGAGCTCTTCCTCCACCCGGGCTGGCTGGTCCCACCAGAGGATGCCGGTGCGCGGCAGGTGGGCGAGAATCGACGGTAGTGGGCGGTCGTGGAAGTAGGGGACCAGGAACTCCATGCCGGCGAACCGCACGCCCTCCCGCACCGACTCCAGCAGCGCGCGCTTGTCCCGCCGCGTGAAGCCGAGATCGTCCGCCCGCTCCTCGATCCGCGCCAGCGTCTCGCGGCTGGTCCGCGCCCCCGAGGCGAACTCCTTGACGGGCAGCAGCAGGAGTTCGCCGCGCCGCGAACGGGAGCGTTGGGTGCGAGCGTCGAACTCGCGGATGGAGTCGACGCGGTCGTCGGCGAACTCGATACGCACGGGCAGCTCACAGGCCGGCGGGAAGAGGTCGACGATGCCGCCGCGCACGCTGAAATCGCCGCGTTCCTCCACCAGCGGCGCGCGGGTGAAGCCCAGGTCGGAGAGTTGCCACAGGAGCTTCTCGCGGTCGACCTCCTGGCCCTCGCTGAAGTGCGCGCCGCCAAGGCTTTCCCTGGGAATCACGCGTTGCAGCACCGCCGCCGGGGTCGTCACCAGCACCGGCGACGACTGTTGGGCGAGCCGGTGGAGGCCCTCCAGGCGCGCCGCCATCTGATCGGGTTGCGGCGACAGGCTCTCGAACGGCAGGATGTCCCACCCCGGGAACAGGTGAAGGCGCCGCTCCAGCGGAGGAGCCCCATCCTCTTCGCCGAGAAAGAAGGCAAGATCGAGAAAGAGGCGCTCCGCCTCCTTCACCGTGGGCGTAAGCACCACCAGCGGACCGTCGAGCTGCCGCGCCGCCACCGAGACTGCGTAGGCCTTGGCGCTGCCCTGCAGGCCGGAGATCCGCTTTTCGCCGCGCCACTCGTGGGTGAGGAGCCGCGAAATCTTGTCGTCGAGTGAAAGGAACGCCACCGGGCCGGTTACCTCGCTAGTGTCCTGTCTGGTTAATTCGCATGATAATCTGCGGGTCTTTTTTGCCGTCGGCTGCGTTGCTCTTCCTCGCGTGGTGCCCGCCACTGCTCGTCATCGCGCCTTGCCGACGACAAAAAATCCTCCGCATATTATCACGCGAATTAACCAGACAGGACACTAGAAACGGTGGGGGAGTGTAGCCGAAGCAAGGCGGCGCCCGCAAACCGGCTTCCCTGGACTTCGCCGCCGCCGGTACGTTACAGTTCATCGCAGTCGGAGACCACACATATACCCCACGGAAAAGGACCCCCGAACATGGCAAAGAGGAACCCGAGGATCGCGAGCGCGGCGCGGAAGATACCGGAACGGGCCTATCCGGACCTTCACGAACACCTTCGCCGCCTGGATGACGCCGGCCTGCTGATCCGCGTGGACCGGCCCGTCGACAAGGACCAGGACATGCATCCGCTGGTGCGCTGGCAGTTCCGGGGAGGCATCAAGGAACGGGACCGCAAGGCGTTCCTGTTCGAGCAGCCGGTGGACGCCAAGGGGAAGCGCTACGACATCCCTGTGGCCATCGGCGTGCTGGCGGCCAACCGGCGCATCTACCGCATCGGCCTGGGGTGCGACGAGGACACGGACATCAACGCCCTGTGGGCCGACGCCAAGACCAATCCCGTGGAACCGGTGGAGATCCCGTCGGCGCACGCGCCGGTGCACGAGGTGGTTTTTTCCGGTGCGCAGATCAAGAACCGGGGGCGGGGCATGGACGGCATCCCGGTGCCCATCTCCACGCCCGGTTGGGACAACGCGCCGTACGTGAGCGCGGCCCATTTCGTATCGCGCGACCCGGACAGCGGCGTGCACAACATCGGCACCTACCGGGCCATGATCAAGGCCCGGGACCGGGTCGGATGCAATCCGTCCATTGAGCTGGGGCAGGGGATCTACCGGCATTGGCTCAAGTACCGGGAACGGGGCGAGAAGATGCCGGTGGCGCTGTGCATCGGCGGCGTCCCTGCCATCTCCTACGTGGCGGCGCAGAAGCTCGCCTACGATCTCGACGAGTTCTCGGTGGCGGGGGGGCTCGTGAAGGCGCCGATCCGGACAACTCAGGCCCGTACGGTGCCGGTCATGGTGCCGGCGGACGCGGAGATCATCGTCGAGGGCTTCGTCTCCACCGAGTGGCTGGAGCCCGAGGCGCCCTTCGGCGAGTCCCACGGCCACGTGAACCCCAAGGAGTACAACCCGTTCATGGAGGTCACCTGCATCACCCGCCGCCGCGACGCCGTCCTGTGCTCCATCATCAGCCAGGTGACGCCGTCGGAGTCCAGCGTCATCAAGAAGATGGCCTACGAGCCGATCTACCTGGAGCACCTGCGCGACGGCATCGGGGTCAAGAGCGTCGTGCGGGTGATGCTCCACGAGCCCCTGACCGCCACCCAGAAGCTCACCGTGATCCAGATGCGCAAACCCAGCCCGGCGGAGGTGTGGCGCGCGCTCATGGGGGCGGTGGCCTTCCGTCCCTCCATGTCCAAGATCGTCATCGCCGTGGACGAGGACATCGACCCCGACAACCTCGACGCCGTGTTCTGGGCCATGGGCTACCGATCCAAGCCGCACCGCGACGTGCAGATCATGCACGGCATGGACGTCGGCCACGCCCCGCGCCATGATGCCCGCGGCTCCGCCGAAGACTCGTGCCTGCTCTGGGACGCCACCCTCAAGGACAAACTGCCGCCCATCTCCCTGCCCACCCGGGAGTACATGGAGCGGGGCCGGAAGCTCTGGGAAGAGCTGGGGTTGCCGGAGCTGGAGCCCCAGTCACCCTGGTTCGGCTATTCGCTGGGAGACTGGAACGCGGAGCTGGAGCAGGAGGCCGCCCTGGCCACGCGCGGTGAGTTCTGGAAGACCGGCACCAAGATCGCGCGCCAGCGCCGCCGCACCAGCGAGATCCTGCCCAACACCTCCTTCTACGGCGAGGACGAGGACTGACCGGGAGGTCCCATGGACTACAAGACGCTCAAGTGGGTCGTGCGCGACAACCCGCTGCGGCCGGGAGAACCCTGCATCGGCGTCCTCACACTGAGCCGTCCGGACCAGCTCAACGCGGTGGACCCGCTGATGCGGCTGGAGCTCGACGCCCTGTGCAACGAGATCGCCCGCAACTCCGTCCTCAAGGTGGTGATCCTCACGGGCGAGGGGCGCGGCTTCTGCGCCGGCGGCGACCTCACCTCGGAAGGCGCCGTGCTGGGGGCGTTCGAGGGTTCCAGCGGCATCGAGGGTCCGTACAAGGAGCTGGCGGAGTATTTCCTGAACGACCTCCGGCACCGGGTGCTGCAGAGCGCCATGCGCAAGCTCGAGGACCTGCCGCAGCCGACCATCGCCGCGGTGAACGGTCCCGCCGTGGGGGTGGGACTGGAGATGACCACGCTGTGCGACATGCGCATCGCCTCGGACCGGGCACGTTTCGGCGAGGTAGCGGTGCCCGCGGGTTTCGTTCCCGAAAGCGGCGGCTCCCGCAACCTCCCCAAGCTCGTGGGAATCGGCCGGGCCATGCGCCTGATCCTCACCGGCGACATCATCGACGCCGAGGAGGCGTTGCGCATCGGGCTGGTGGACGAGGTGGTGCCGCACGAGAAGCTGATGGAGGAGGCCTTCGCCCTGGCCGGCAGGATCGCCGCCAACCCCTACCTGTCGGTGCGCCACGCCAAGCGGCTGGTCAAGATGTACTGGAACTGGAACCGCACCGACGAAGGCTATCGCGAGGAGCTCGAGTCGGTGCTCGAGATCACCCGCACCAAGGACTGCCAGGAAGGCATGCGGGCGTTCAAGGAAAAGCGCCCTCCCCGCTACACCTATCCCTACGATGCCGGCTGGCCGTTCCCGGACAAGGGCGGAGACAAGAAGGAAGGCGGGGAGCAGGGGTGAGGCCCGCCGGATAGTCACGATATGACCACGCCGGAACCTTCGACGCCGTGGCGCGGCTATCGGGAGATCCCTCCGCGGCTCAACATCGCGGACGAAGCGCTGGAGCGTCCGGTGGCGGCGGGCCGCGGCGATCGGGCCGCGATGGTGTGGCGCGGCGGTTCCGTCAGCTACCGGGAGCTTCGCGGCCGGGTGCACGGCTTCGCCCGGGGTCTGGGGGAGTTGGGGGTTTCACCGGGCGACCGGGTGCTGGTCCAGATGCCCAACTCGGTGGAGTTCGCCACCGCCTTCCTGGCCGCCGTGAAGCTCGGCGCGCTGCCGGTGGTAGTCAACTCGTTGCTGGGGGTGCGGGAAGTCCGGGCCATCCTCGAACAGACGGCGCCGAAGCTGGCCGTGACCGAGAGCAGCCGCGCGCAGGCCGTGCGCGATATGCGTGAGGCCATGGGTCTCCGGTCCATGGTATGCGCGGGAGAGGCGGGGGTCGGTGAAGTGCCCTTCGAGTCCCTCGTCCACGAGTCCCCGGAAGAGGTCGCCACGCGGGACACGTCGGCCCACGAGCCGGCCTTCATGGTGTGCACCTCCGGCACAACTGGCCGGCCCAAGTGCATCGTCCACGCCCATCGCTGGATCGTCGCGCTGGGGGACCTGAACCGCTACCGGCTGCCGCCCGAGCTCGGCGACGTGGTGATGGCTACCGGCGAGTGGAGCTTCATCAGCGCCCTGGGCCACAACCTGCTGTTCGCGCTCCGGAACGGGGTCGCCTGCGCGGTGCTGGCCGGACGCGCCACGCCCGAGAACGTGCTGGAGCACGTGCAGGAACTGGGCGTTACGCTGCTCCATTCCGTGGCTACGGTCTACCGCCGTATGCTGGCCGCCGAAGGCATGGCGGACGCCTACGACATCCACACGCTACGAGGCGCCCACTCCACCGGCGAGGCGCTCCGGGAAGCCACCTACCGTGAGTGGAAGACGCGCTTCGGCTGCGAGATGTACGAGCATTACGGCGTGTCCGAGTACCAGCTCGTGGTGGGACAGGGGACGTGGCACCCGGTGAAGCCGGGGTCGGTGGGCGTGCCCGCCCCGGGGGTGGGCATAGACATCGTCGACGACGACGGCCGTACGGTGGCGGACGGCGCCGTGGGGCGTACGGTGATCTCCACCAAAGACCCAGGGCTCTTCCTGGAGTACTACGGCGACCCCGAGCGGACCGAGGCGGTCCGCCGCAACGGCGTGTACGACACCGGCGACCTGGCGTACCGGGACGAGGAAGGATACTTCTTCATCGCCGGCCGCAGCGACGACTGCTTCAAGACCCGTGGTTTGTTCCTGGTGCCCACGGAAGTGGAGAACGCGCTTCAGCGCCACCCCGCGGTGGCCGAGGCGGTGGTGGTGCCCGAGCCCGATCCGGAGATCGGCAACCGGGTGCTCGGGGTCGTGGTGCCGGCGGAGGGTTGCGATCCCTCGGCCGGCCTGGCCGAATCGCTGCGTCAGAGTCTCAGGGAAGAACTGGCGCACTTCAAGATTCCATATCGCATCGAGTTCGCCGAGGCCCTCCCCAAGAGCCCGGTGGGGAAAATCCTGCGCAACGAGGTGACCGCGGGAAGGTTCCATTGACACATGGAGGAGGAGTCATGTTTCGCATCGTCCTTTCAACCATCATGCTGGCGGCCTGTCTGAACGTTGGCTTGCCGGTCCTGTCCTCCACGGACGAGGCCGTCGCCGCGGATTTCAAGGGTCAGACCATCACCATGATCCTGGGCACCCGGCCGGGCGGGCGGCGGGACCGCATCGCGCGCACCATCGCGAAACACTTGGCGGCCAACCTCTCGGGGAATCCGACGATCCTGGTGCAGAACATCCCCGGCGGCAAGGGGATTCCGGCCCAACTCAAGTTCTCCAAGTCGAGGCCCGACGGCAGCGTGATCGGCATCGTGGTGTCTTCAGACATGGAAGCGCCTTACTTCGGCGCTCCCGGCGCCACCTACAAGCCGCGTGAGTACAAATGGGTCGGCTCCGTCAGGACCGGCAAACAGCGCAACGTGCTCTTCACCACGAAGAAGTCCGGCTTCAAGACCATCGACGACCTGCGCAGCCGCGAGGTCGCGCTGGGCGGGCAGGGCGTTGGGCATCGCAGCTATCTCTACGGGCGGCTCATGGCAGAGGTGCTCGGTCTCAAGGTGCGGTGGGTTCTCGGCTACTCCACGCCGGAAATGTACCTGGCCATGGAAAAGGGCGAGATCGACGGCCGCGTGAACGATTCGGCGTCGTTCAAGCGGGACCGGCCGGACTGGGTCGAGAAGCAGGAAGTGGTCGCTCACGTGGCCATGACCCTGCCCGAAAACCTTCCGCCGATCCCCGGGCCGCTATTTGCCAAGACGCCGGCGCTGATCACGTTCACGGACAAGGAGATCCACAAGAATCTCATCAGGAAGATGAACGCGACAAGCCGTCTCGGCGGCAGCGTGGCGCTCCCGCCGGGAACGCCGGAGCCCATCCGGGCGGCCTACGAAAAGGCCCTGGTCACGGCGGGCAAGGACCCCAAGTTCAAGAAGGACTGGGAGAAGTTCGTCGGTATCCGGCCCTATGCCGGCGTGGCCGACAGCGCCGAGGTGTGGGAGGCGGTGAAGATCTATACCGACTGGAAGCCCGCGATCATGAAGGAGTTCAGGCGCCTCGGGCACCAGCCGCCGAAATAGACGATAGTACGGCCGGGGGGGGGGGGGGAACCCGCCCCCGCACCCGTGCCTGCCCCGTCGCGGCCACCGCGCGCGTCTCCGCACGCGTGGTTCGGACCGACAGGTCTCCATGTTCGAAGCCGCCCTTCAGGGTCTCCAAAACCTCCTTTCGCTGACTGTTCTGATCGGGATGCTCGCCGGCATCGGCGTCGGCACCTTCACGGCCATTACTCCGCAGGGCCTGGGCACCCCGTTGATGTACGCCCTGTTCCTGTCGGTGGTGACCCAGTGGGACCCGCTGGTGGCCATCGCCTTCCTTATCGGCATGGACGCGGTCAGCAGCACCTGCAGCGCCTACCTGCCGGTGCTCTTCGGCATTCCGGGCGGCGCCGGCTCCCAAGCCACGGTGATGGACGGCTATCCCATGGGCCGCGGCGGCCAGGCCCGGCGCGCCCTGGGGGCGGCGTTCACCGCCGGCATCCTCGGGAGCCTGGTGGGTACCGCGACGCTGGCGGCCGCCATCCCGGTGGCCCAGGCACTCATTCTCTTTCTCGGCTCCCCCGAGCTCTTCGTCGTGGCCCTGTGGGGTGTCAGCATGGTCTCGGTGCTGGCTGGCCCGCGACCCTTGAAGGGGCTCATGGCCGGCGCCGCCGGGCTGGTCATCTCCGTGGTGGGGATCCAGCCCCAGTCGGGGGTCATGCGCTTCGTGTTCGATCAGCCCTACCTGCTGGAGGGGGTGCCCCTGGCCGTGGCCACGCTGGCGCTTTTCGGGGTGCCGTCGGCGTTGGAGATGGCGCTCGCCAAGGTGGGTGTGGAGAGGGAGCCGGCGCCTCTGGCGGGACGGCTTCTGGACGGGATCAGGGACGCCTTCCACAATGTCTGGCTGGTGGTCCGGTGCAGTTTCCTCGGCGTCTGGGTCGGCATCGTCCCGGGCCTGGGAGCGCAGGTGGTGGACTGGCTCAGCTACGGTCACGCCGCGCAGACCTGCAAGGGCGCCAAGGAGACCTTCGGCAAGGGCGACGTGCGCGGGGTCATCGCGCCGGAGGCCTCCAACGACGCCAAGGACGGCGGCACCCTGATCCCGACGCTCACCCTGGGGGTGCCCGGCAGCCTGGTGTCGGCCCTCTTCCTGTTCGCCCTCACCACCATGGGGTTCGCCCCCGGGCCGTTCATGCTCGAGCGGAACGCCGACGTGGTCTACAGCATCATCTGGGTCCTGGGCATCGCCAGCGTCATCGGCGGCAGCCTGGGGCTCGTCTTCTCGAACCAACTCGCCAGGCTCGCGGAGCTGCGCTATTCGATCATCGTGCCGGCGATCCTGGGGTTCGTGCTCATCGGCGCCCTCAACGCAAACCAGAGCCCCCTGGACCTGGTGACGGTGGTGTCGTTCGGTTTCGTCGGCTACTTCATGAAGCGCTTCGGCTATCCCCGGCCGCCCCTCATCTTGGGCATGATTCTCGGCATCATCATGGAGAAGTACCTCTACATCTCCACCGCGCGCTACGGCTTCGACTGGCTGGGGCGGCCCTCGGTCCTGGTGCTACTCATTCTCGTTGCCGGCACCCTCGGCTATACCCTCTGGAGCCGGAGGGAGCGGTTGGCGCCGGGCGACGAACCGGCAGGGGAGAGCGCGCCGGCGAGCTTTCGAGTGAACTGGGAGACCCTGCTGGTCCTGGGCTTTCTCGCGTTCTTCCTCCTCGCCATCCGGATCGGCTTCGAGTGGCCCTTCATCGCCAAGCTCATGCCGGTCTACATCGCGGCGGTCCCCGGCGCGGCGCTGGCCCTGTGGCAACTCTTCAGGGTGACCACGGGCAGGGAGCCCGCGGCGGTGGGCGGGGTCGAGATGGACGAGAGCTTCAGCGGGGACCTCGACGCGGCATCGGAACGCCGGCGCACGGTGGCGTTCTTCGCATGGTTCGTGGGCGCGGCGCTGGCCGTGTGGCTGCTCGGAATCACCCTGGCCGTCCCGCTATTCGTGTTCCTCTACTGCTTGGTCGAGGGCAGGGAGCGGCTGTGGGTCGCCGTGCTGATGGCCGCCATCGCCTTCCTCCTGGTCTGGGGTCTCTTCGAGGGCGTTTTCAAGGTGCTTTGGGCCGAAGGGGTGCTGTTCGGGGGCTAGCGAGGTTCCCTTGAGGTTCTGTTGATATTCGGTATTCTGATCGGCCGTCAGGAAGACATCAAACCTCGCGGCGGCGACACGGAGCAGTTCACCGTTTTCCAAGCCGGACCAGCCGTTTTAGGTGACGGTTGAGGCTGAATGTTCCGGGATCTCGTTGATCAATCTTCTCGGTAGAGACTCATCAAGCAGGATGCGCATTGGCGTCTAGCGCCGCCCGTGCAATCTCAAGGGCGGCAATTGCTTTCACGCGCTCCACGGCAGGGAAATCGAGCACGAATTGTTCAAGTGTTTCGCCGGCTTCCAGATAGTCGAACAGGTTCTTCACGGGGACCCGTGTGCCTGTGAAAACCGGCGCACCGCCCTGAATCTTGGGGTTCTTCTGTATGATCGGCTTTTCCATCGCGCGTTCCTTAGATCTTTAGTGTAATTTATAACCGTTGCGGACGTCGTTCAAGCTCCAGAGACCCGCGTGCCGCTCATTGCTTCCCGCCCCATCGTAGGCGAGCCTTGACACCGATCAGTCTTCTTGGATATAGGACCGGTTCAATCGTAACACTTGAATAGTTAAGGAGGTTTTCATGAAACTCGCGGTTCGGGCCATCGTATCAGGAGTGTTGCTGTGCACGCTCGTCGCGGTCGCGTCTCCGGCCGTCCAGGCCGTGGACTTTTCCGGCAAGACGTTTGTGGTGATGGTGGCATCGAGCCCGGGCGGCGGGACGGACACCACGGCGCGGCTGGTGGCGCGCTACTGGAGCAAGTACCTGCCCGGGAAGCCCGAGGTGGTGGTCCGCAACAGGCCGCTGCAGACGGCGGCGGCCAACTTCTTCCAGCGCAAGGCGCGCCCGGACGGTCTTACCACCGCCGTGTTCGCGGGCGGGGGGAGCCTGTCGCCGGTGGCGCGCAAGGCCTCGTCGGTGCGCTACGACCCCTTGAGCTGGGAGTACATCGGCTCCATCGAGCGCGGGCCCTCCGTGCAGTTCGTCCGCAAGAGCGCCCTGGCGCGGCTCAAGGACCCTGGCGCCAAGCCGGTGGCCGTGGGCTCCGCCGGACCGGGCTACCGGCCGTCGGACGCCATGGCGGTGTATGGAGCGGAGTACGGCGGCTGGAACATCAAGATCGTGCACGGCTACCCGAGCTCGCGGGACGTCTATCTCGCCTACGAGCGGGGCGAGGTGGACATGTTCGGCTCGGGCACGTCGAGGATCATCCGGCGTTTCCTGAAGGGCGACGCGGCGGCGCTGGCGGTGCACGAGAAGCGAGCGGACTTTCCCGAAGTACCGACCCTCCAGGAGCTTCTCGGCGACAAGTTGCCCAAGGGCATGGCGCGCAAGGCTTACCGGATCTGGTCCGGCCCGAGCTCGGTGGACAAGTACTTCGTGCTCCCGGCCAAGACTCCGGCGGCGGTGGTGAACGCGTTGCGAACTTCTTTCGACAAGGTGCTGGCAGACCCCGGCTTTCAGAAGGACGCCAGGAAGATCCTCGGCAAGGGATACCGGCCGCTGACGGGTCCCGAGACCAAGCAGTTGGTGAAGGACTCGCTGGTCATTCCCGCCGAGGTCGCGAGCTTCAACGACAAGCTGCGCACGAAGCACGGCCTGCCGATCCAGAAATAGCGGCCGCGACATTCGAGATCCTCCGCCTGCGCGCTCCGGTTCCGGGCGCGCGCAGGCGGGCCCCCGTGTCGAAGCTCTCCCGGTTCGTCCCGCGGACGAGGGCCCATCGAAACCATGCTTGATGCTGCCTGGCAGGGCCTCACCGGCATACTCGCCCTCGAGCCCATGCTCCTCCTCCTCTTCGGCGTGCTCCTGGGCACCTGGGGCGGCGCCCTGCCGGGCGTAGGCGGGCCGTCGCAGCTCGCCGTCCTCCTGCCTTTCGCGATGGTGATGGAGCCCTTCAACGCCATCGCCTTCCTCATCGGCGTCACCACCGTGGGCAACACCGGCAACACCTTCACCTCCGTGCTGGTGGCCGTGCCCGGCGGGTCCGGCGCCCAGGCCACGGTGCTGGACGGCTACCCCATGGCCCGGAACGGGGAAGCCGCCCGGGCCTTGAGCGCGGCCTTCATGGTGTCGATGCTCGGTGGCATCTTCGGCGCCTTCGTGCTCTTCGCTTCCCTGCCGGTGCTGCGGGAGATCGTCCGCAGCTTCGGCTCCCCCGAGCTGTTCATGTTCACCATCTGGGGCCTCAGCATGCTGGGGACCATCAGCTCCGGCGCGCCCCTCAAGGGGCTGACCGCGGGCATCCTCGGCGTCCTCCTCTCCACCATCGGGCAGGACGACAAGTCGGGGGTGATCCGCTTCGACGTCGGGCTGCCCTATCTCTGGGACGGCGTCAGCGTGGTGCTCATCTCGCTCAGCATCTTCGCCATCCCGGAGATGATTGCGCTGGCCGGGCGCAAGGGGCGCGTGGCCGAGATCCAGAAGCTCGGCAGCGGTCTCTTGCAGGGCATCAGGGACGCCTTCCGTCACTGGTGGCTCATGATCCGCTGCTCGGCTATCGGCGTCTGGGTGGGGGTGCTGCCCGGCCTCGGCAGCGACGTCGCCGACTGGTTCGCCTACGCCCACGCGCGCCAGACGGAACGAAACAGCGAGAGCTTCGGACGCGGTGACGTGCGCGGAGTCATCGCGCCCGAGTCCTCCAACAACGCCAAGGAGGGTGGGGCCCTCATCACCACGCTGGCGTTCGGCATTCCCGGCAGCACCTCCATGGCGCTGCTGCTCATCGCCTTCGTGGCGGTGGGCCTGACCCCCGGCCCGGAGATGCTCACCGACCAGTTGGGCTTCGTCTTCAGCATCATCTGGGCGCTGGTGTTCTCCCAGATCCTCGCCTCGGCGGTGTGCTGGATCCTGGTGAAGCCGGCCGCGCGCATCTGCTTCCTGCCGTTCTACGTGCTGGTGCCGTTCATCGTGGCGCTGGCATTTCTGAGCGCCTTCGCGGCCAACTTCGACATCGGCGACCTGGTGGCGTTGCTGTCGCTCTCGCTGCTGGGCTATCTGTTGAAGACCTTTGGCTGGCCCCGGGCGCCGGTCGTTCTCGGCTTCGTCCTGGGCCGGAAGATGGAGCTCTACCTGTGGCTGTCGGTGGCGCGCTACGGCATGGAGTGGGTGTTCCGCCCCGGCGTCGTCATCCTGTTCCTGCTGGTGCTGGGGACGCTGGTGTATCCGGTGATCCGGGCCCGGCGCGCCGAGGCTTCGTGAGGGGCGGTCCATGAGATTCAGGCCCACGGACTACTTCACGCTTTTCATCGGGCTCGCCATCCTGGCGGCCATGATCGCGGCCTGGGACTGGCCGCTACGCGCCTCCATCATCATCCTGGTGCTGGGCAGCGCCGGGCTGGTGATGGTGGCGGCTCAACTGGCGCTGGATTTGACCCGCAACCGCAAGCGCGCCGCAGAGCCGAAGCTGGCTTTCGAGATCCCGTCCTTCGAGGAATCCGACCCCGGGACGTTCCAGCGCGGCACCCTGGAGATCTGGGGCTGGCTGGTCGGGTTGCTTGTGACGGTCCTGCTGATCGGTCTGCCCGCGGCCCTGGTCCTGTTCGTGTTCCTCTACATGAGGACCTACGGCGCGGGCTGGTTTCTGTCCCTCGGCATGGCGGCGGCCATCGCCGCCTTCGAGTACGGCGTCTACGACCGCATCATGCACGTCTACTGGCCGGAGGCGCTGATCTGGCGCCTACTGTAGGGGCGGATTTCCCCAAAGTCGGGGACAATTCCTACTGTTGACGCCGAGCCTTGGGAGCGCGGGCCAAAGGGCCCACCAGCCGCACCAACTCCGCCTGCCGCGAGAGCCCGTGTTTTGCGAAAATGTGCTTCACGTGCGAGCGGATGGTGCTCTCCTTGCGGCCCGTGGTCGTTGCGATCTCGCGCACGCTCATGCCCTGGGCGAGCAGAACCGCGACCCGGCTCTCCATCCCGGTGAGGTCGAGAGCCGCCGCAACCACGGCGGGGTCGGAGGCGACCCCACTCACCGGGTCTACGACCAGCACCAGCGCCGCCACCGGCGAGAACGGAAAGTCTGTCTTCTCCCATTCCACCGGATGCACATGCAGCACCAGCGGCGGCAGGTTGTCCTCACGTCTCACGATCGTCGACCCGCCGGCGCCCCGAACCCCGAATGGCGGCAACGCGCGGTTCAGGAGCCTTTGGAGATCGTCGTTGTCCCGTTGCAAACGGGCGAACAGCAACCCGTCCCTGTCGAGCACGCCGTCGCCGGTCCGCAGCAGATCCCGCGCCTGGTCGTTCACCGCCACGACCCGCCCGCGCCCGTCGAGGTGCATGACGCCCAGCCCGGAGACCTCAAGCAGCTCCGTGAGCGTCTCCGCCAGGGCGCCCGCGCCGGCCAGAGTCTGCTGCACACGCACAACGTGACGGATGTGCGGAAGGAGATCCCAAATCCGGTCGAGTTGCTCTGACGACCAGCCGTCCCCGTCCACCGGGTCGCTGACTTGCCACAGGATGCGCAAGCGGTTGGACCCGCGGAGCCGCACTTCGATCGCATTCCCGGCATGGGCATGGGTCCGGTGCGCGTTGTACGCTTCGGAGGTCTTCAGCTCCTTCTCGGTGTAGAAGTCGGTGATGTGAAACAACCGGTTGAAGGGCGAACGCAGCACGCGGGGTATTTGTTCGTCCAGGGGATAGTAGGTCTCAAAGTAAAGACGCTCCAATTCCGGGTGCCGTTCTCCACGGAGGCAGATCCATGCAGAATAGAACCGGATGTCCTCTGCCGACTCGCCGTCGGCACACACCAGGCTGCTGCCGTGGGTGCCGAGGGCCTCGTCGATCAGCAAGGATGCGCCCGGCCAGCGGGCAGGGTCGAGCGCCGCCTCGTGCAGCGAAGCGAGGATGCGCTCAAAGGTCCCCTCTTCGTTCATGACCGCAAGAGTAAGTGGTTTACGCGTTCTTGCGCATCCCCAATATTGGGGAGATTTGGCTATATCTCTGCCGTGCCTCGGCGGGCTGGTCGGGAGTCGGAAGTCATGGTGAAGTAACCGAACAAAACCGACGACGCGTTTGCGCCGTGTTGTCTTGGTGTTGATTTCTCTTGGCAGGGACGGGCGGGTTCTTCAGCCGGAACCCCCCCACACCCCGTCGATGTAGCCGCTGTCGTCGATCTCCCGCAGGTAGTGCAGGTCCCACATGGCCAGGGGATTGAAGCCTTCCACCTCGGGGTGGCGCCGGACCGCCAGCGCGAAGACGTTGCGGATGGCGTCCAGGGTCGGGTAGGGCTTGGGCTCCAGCGTGAGGACCTGCTCGTCGTAAAACGCCGCGAGCTCTTCGTCCGATTCGTACTTGTCGCCGCAGTGGGTCTTGATGATCTCCAGGGTCTCTTCCCGGTGGGTCTTGAAGAAGTGGACGGCGTCCACCAGGGCACGGATCAGGGCGCGGACCTCCTCGGGATGACCGTCCACGTAGGTCGTGGTGGTGGTGAGGGTGACGCCCTCGATCATGGCCATGGGCGGAACGTCGATGAGCGTGGCGCCCAGGGCGCGGGCGCGCAGCTTGTCCACCGCGCGCACGAAGGTGGCGCCGTACTCGCCCGACATGACGCCGCGGACGCGTTCCCGGCCATCCTTGGGCCCCTCCACCAGCTCCACGTCGCGGCCTTCCTCCAGGCCGTGGAGCCTCAGGTAGAGCCACACGTTGAGCCCGGTGTGGCCGTCGAAGTCGTCCATCACCACCCGCTTGCCCTTGAGGTCCGCGAGGCCGCCGACGCCGTCTCCCGCCACCAGGCAGTTCTCGCGCCACTGGTTGTTGGGCTGGGCCAGGTGGACGAAAGGCTCGTTGTGCCGCGCCCGGCGCACGTAGAGGTTGTGGTGGTTGCCGGAGACGATGTCGATCTCCCCGCCCCGGAGCCCCTGCATGGCCTTGCCGCGCATGCCTTCCATGGAGCCGAAGTCCATGGCCGCGCCGTGGCGCTCGAGAAAGCCGCCGTGCTCCATGACCTTCCAAAGCGGCACGTGGCTGGAGGCCCGGTAGTAGATACGCATCTTTTCCATGGTCGGTTCCCGTTACGGATGAGTCGCGGGCGGGCCGTCAGCCCGTCACCGCCGCCATCCTCGATTGCAGTCCTTCCCTGGCGAGCTCCGACTCGAAGATCTCACGGATCCGCGGATCCTCGTCCTCGTACTCGATCTGGTCGCCGCCTTCCTTGACGCTCTTGTCCGTGCCGAAGCCCTTCTCGCGCATGGGAAACTTGCGGCTGTTCCAGCGCAGCGCCAGGTACCGGGCCGGCGTGCCCCCGGAGTTGAAGTGCTGGTGGAACCACATCTCCGGCGGCACGATCACGCTACGCTCGTGCCAGTCGAACTTCTGGATGTCCGACCCGCCGGGCCACATGAGCGAAAACCCGTTACCGCCGAGGATCACCACATGGGCGCCGGGGCCGTGCCGGTGGGCCTTCTTGTAGGTACCCACCGGAAACTCGGCGATGTGCGCGGTCATGGAGTTCTCGGACAGCTCGATCCCCAGGAACCGCCCGCCGGCTCCCCGGTTCTCGCGGACGTACAGCTCGATGGAGCGCACGTCGGCGATGAAGTTGGTGTCCCACACCTTGATGGCGCGGAAGTCGTACTGCTCGCCCTTGCCGGAGAAATAGTCCTCGGGGCTGCTGAAGCGGTCGTCGAAGGTGAAATGGTTGTCGAAGACGAAGTCCGGGTTGTGGAACAGGTTGATGACCAGCGGCGCGGAGGTGACCGCGAAGAAGCGCGCGGGCTCCGAGCCGCTGCCGTTGAAGTGCTGGCGCCAGGTGTTGAGGGGAGGGGAGAACACGCTGCCGGTGCCCCACTCGAAGGTGCTCTTCTTGCCGTCCTCGTTCCACACCGAGGTGGCGCCGTGGCCGCTCACCACGTAGATCATTTCCTCGAACAGGTAACGCTGGGGATGCAGGCTCTTGCCCGGCGGGATCTCGCAGATGTAGGAGTCGTTGCTCTCGCCGGTTCCGATGAGGTTCAGGTAGGCGCCCAGGCCGCCCTTCCATTCCCACGGCTCGAGCTCCACCGTCCCCAGGTCCTTCACGTAGAACTCCTTGAGGACCGGTATCCCCTGGGACGCGATCCACTTCTGGTACGGAGTGTTTCCGCCCAGCTCGGCCTTCTGACCCTTCAGCACGTCGCGCGCTCCTTTCTGCGTTAGGTCGATTAGGCTATACCGTTGCCGGGTCGAAGAATCAACGCGATGCGTGCGTGAGGGGCGGCGCGTCCTGCGTTCTATCACCGGCCCGCCACCCATTCATGCTCCGAAGAATCAAAGACGGGTTGCAACGGGCAGGTGGATCACTCGCATACCGCGAGTTCCGGCTGTTCTACGTAGCGGTGGTGAGCGCTTCCATGGGCAACCAGATCCAGCGGATCGTCGACCTGTGGGTGGTGTACGAGATGACCGGCTCGACGGCCTACCTGGCGCTCACCGGTCTGGCCCGCGGCATTCCCATTATCGTGTTCTCCCTGGCCGGCGGCCTTATCGCCGACCGTATCGACCGCAAGAGTTTCATCATGGTGATGCAGCTCGGCAGCGCGGCGGCGAACCTGCTGCTGGCCGCGCTGATCGTCACCGGGGCGGTCCAGTTGTGGCACATCCTGGTCATCTCCATGGTGAGCTCGTCTTTCGTGGCCATCAGCGCACCTGCCCGTACCGCCATCACGCCCGCGCTGGTGCCGCGGAACCTGCTGGTCAACGCCTTCGCCTTCACCGGCACAGCGTGGAAGCTGGCGCAGATCATCGGCCCGGCGCTGGCGGGGCCCATGATCGCCGTCGCCGGCAGCGGCGTGACCTATGGATTCAACGGCTGCGTCTATCTCTTGAGCGCCGGGGTGCTGCTGTTCATGAGCTACCGCTCGGTCCCCGCCACAACCGGCCAGTCCGCGCTCAAGAGCTTGGTGGAGGCGCTGTCGTTCGTCAAGCGGGAATCGGTCATCGCGGTGCTGGTGTCCATGGACGTGGTGGCGGTATTCTTCGGTGCCTACCGGATCCTTCTGCCGGTGATCGCGGTGGATCTCGGCATGGGCGCCGCAGGCTTCGGCCTGTTCTCGTCGGCGCCCGCGGTGGGAGCGATCCTCGGCGCGGCCGCGATCATGGCGTGCGGAGACATGCGCTACAAGGGTCTGGTGGTGGCCGGAGGCATCCTCGGCTACGCCGCCTGCCTCGCGGGTCTCGCGCTGTCGCCGTGGTTTCTCATGTCGCTGGCCGTGGTGACGTTGCTGGGGGTCTTCGACGCCGTCCAGACCATCCCGCGCAATGCGGTGATCCAGTTGCTGACCCCGGACCCGCTGCGGGGCCGCGTGTCGAGCTTCACCCGCATGCTGAGCGTCGGCATGCCCGGTCTCGGCGAGGCGCAGATGGGGGTAGTGGCCGCCGTCCTGGGCTCGGCCGCCACGCTGCTCCTGGCCGCCGCCCTCTGCGCCGGCGCCACCCTGGGCATGCTCGGCTGGCGCCGCGACCTGCGCGGGGCCGACTTGGGGGATTCCCCACGGCTTGACTCCGCGCCCGCCGGTCAATAAGAGAACAGCCTGGTGGCCTATACCGGCAGAGCCGGGAAAAGGGCCGTATGGCCGTTGATGACAAGGAGGTTCATGACATGGCAGACCTTTCGCACACGGTGATTCACGAAGCTTCAGGCGAGTTGCTCGCCGAGTTGGCCAACGAAACCGGGCGCCCGGTGTCCTGGGCGGTGCTCAACCCCCACCGGGAGCTGTTGCACTACACGCGCATGGACGGCGCGCCGTACCGCTCCAGCGTCCTCTCCCACAACAAGGGGTACTCGGCGGTGTGGTTCGGCCGGGACTCGGTGGAGATCGAGAAGATGGTGGGCACCCGCGGCATCGCCGCCTACGGCGACCCGAACCTGACGTCCATCGGCGGCGGGGTGCTGATCAAGGACAAGGACGGCGCCGTGGCGGGCGCCATCGGGGTGAGCGGACGCACCATGGAAGAGGACATCGAGGTGGCGGTGCGGCTGGTGGACAAGATCAAGGCAAGGGCGGGCCTGTGAGGCCACGGAAGCCAGGGGAGGGAACTCCAATGAAGATGTTTCGTCGCATGATCCTGGGCATCGCGGCGCTGTTCCTGGTGGCGGGAGCCGCCGGTGCCGCGGATGAGCCGTTCTACAAGGCCAAGACCATCCGCATCGTCGTCGGCTACAGCCCCGGCGGCGGCTTCGACGGATTCTCTCGCCTCCTGGGCAGGTTCCTCAGCAAGCACGTGCCGGGGAATCCCTCGGTGATCGTGGTCAACATGCCGGGCGCCAGCAGCATGTCCGCGGCGAACCGGGTCTACGCCATGCAACCGGGCAACGGCCTCACCATCGCGGTGTTCAACGCCGGCACGCTGATCCAGGCGGTGAACCGGGACCCGAGCGTCAAGTTCGACCCGCGGAAATACATCTGGCTCGGAGATCCGGCCCTCGGGAGCCTTCCCGAGGTGCTATGGGTCCGCAGCGACCTCCCCGTCAAGACCTTCGACGATTTCAGGAACTCGAAGGAGATCCTGCACTCGGGCTCCACGGGCATCGGCTCCGCGTCCACCGCCGCCACGCAGTTGTTGCGCTATCTGGGTTATCCCATCAAGGCGATCATGGGCTATGGCGGCACGGCCAGGGTCATGGCCGCCATGGAGCGGAAAGAGCTGGACGCCCGGGTCATGTCCCAGGCCACCATGCAGGGAACCTACAAGCGTTACATCGAAAGCGGCCTGGTGCGTCCGATCCTGTCCATCGGCGACGAGCCCAGGCTGAAGGCCATCCCGGGCATCGCCACCATCAAGGACCTGAATCTCAACGCCGAGCAGCAGAAGATCGCCGACTTCATGATCGGCACCTGGAAGCTGTTGCGACTTTTCGCCCTGCCGCCCGGGACGCCGCCCGACCGCGTGGCGACGCTTCGCAAGGCTTTCATGGATACCCTCAACAGCCCCGAGCTGCTCGAGCAGGCCAAGCGCCAGAAGCTCATCATCTCCCCAGCCTCCCCGCTGTCCGTGGAGAAGACCGTCGCCGGGCTCTACACCGCGTCGCCGGAGCTCCTCGCCAAGTACGACGAGATCGTCAGGGGGAAGTAAGGGGCGTCCAATCCGAACCCGGGTCGCGGAACCGGCGGCAGGCGTCTCCTTGCCGGCTCACGCCCGCCTTCTCCGGTCGGCGAGGCCGCGCTCCATGATGTAGCGGCCTGCCGCCCGCACGCTTTCGGCGGCGGGGATGAAGTCCATGTCCAATAGCGCCCGTGCGCGAGAGCTGTCCAGCTCCTGGCGCCTGCCGAGCAGCGGGATGATGGTGCGGATGGAGCGGTCGAAGAGGCCTGCGAGGCGGATCAAGAAATCGGGCGCCGTCCGCAACGGGATTCGTCGTTCAGGGTAGGCCGCCTTCAGGATCTCGGCGATCTCGGTGATCCACATGAACTCAGCGGCCCCGATGAGCCGTTTCCCCGGCGCGCCCGCCGCCGTCATGGCGCGCACGTGCATGCGGGCGACATCGGTGACGTCGACGATCCCCATGCCCACCTTCGGAAGCAGGGGGTCCTTCCCTCGGAGCAGCCTTTCCACCACGCGCAGCGAGGTGCCATAGAAGTCGTCGAGGGGGCGGCCCAGCACGAGACATGGGTTGATCGCCGTTAGCTGCATGTCCGGCGCTTCGTTCTCCACGAAATCCCACGCCGCCCGCTCGGCCAGGGTCTTCGATTTCGTGTAGGGCGACATCCCCGTCCATGACGGATCGCTCCAGTCTGATTCGTCGAAATTGTCCTTTTCGAGGCCCGGGGGCCGGTGGGTGACCGCCGCGGTGGACGATGTCAACACCACGCGGCGGATGCTGGCCGTATGGGCCGTCCGCAGCGCCCTCAGGGTACCTTCCACCGCGGGCCGCACCAGTTCGTTCTCGTCACGCGGTTGCTTCATGGGCAGGGGGGACGCCGTGTGCATCAGCACGTCCACGCCCGACATGGCTTCCTGCCAGCCGGTGTCCCTGGAGAGATCCAGCGTGACGAAGCGAAGGCGCTCGTCGAGGTCCGGGCCGGAGGGGAGATGCGCCCGCACCGCCGCCCGGACTTCGTCCCGGCGCGAATCCGACCGCAGCGAGCCCACCACGCGATAGCCCGCCGTCAGCAGCTCCAGCACCACGTGCTTGGCGATGAAACCGCTCGCGCCCGTGACCAGCACGGTGGTCGGATCATTCATGCGTTCTCCCGCGCCGGTAGGGTCCTGAGCCGGACTCCGCGGCCACGTGCAGGAACGCGGGATGGCTGATGGATCGGTAGGGGAAGTGTATCTTGTCCATATCTCCCTCGCTTGAGATCGATGGGTCGCGAGCCCTGATCCTATACATCAGCCGCCCTGGCGGTGCGAACTCCCGGGCGCCCTCCGGGGTTGAACCGCAACACTGAAGGGGAGTAAATGGGAGGATACCTGGAAGACAGGCTCTGCGCCGCTGGTGTCCTTGCGGCGCCCCAACGCGCTGGGAGGACCTTATGAACAGGATCGGGACCCTCGGGTGTCTACTGGCCGCCGCTTCGTTGTGCTGGCTCTCGTCGGCCTACGCCGCGCCGGACTACTCCGGCAAGACGTTGCGTCTCATCGTCGGCACGTCGCCGGGCGGCGGATACGACACCTACGCGCGCGCCATCGCGCGCCACATGCCCAAGCACCTGCCGGGCAAGCCCAACCTCGTCGTCCAGAACATGCCGGGGGCCGGCAGCCTCATCGCCGCCAACTACCTCTACAACGTCGCCAAACCCGACGGGTTGACCTTCGCCATGCTCATCAGCGGCCTGGTCATGGAACAGACCATGGGCACGGAAGGGATCAAGTTCGACGCCGGCAAGTTCCACTGGATCGGGGCGCCGAGCGTGGGCATGCCCGCGTGCGCGTTCATGGGCTTCAGCGGCGTCAAGACCCTCGATGACGTGGTGAAGTCGAAGAAGCCCATCACCATGGGGGCGGCCGGCAGCAGCACCCGGGAGCAACCCAGAATCCTCAAGCAGCTTATCGGCGCCAACGTGAAGCTGGTGCCCGGTTACCAGGGCACGGCGGGCATTCGCGCCGCCATGACCCGGCGGGAGGTGGACGGCGCCTGCTGGCAGTGGGTGTCCATGAAGATCACCGCCCGCGACATGCTGAACGCCAAGGGGGACGACCAGCTGATCCCGGTGCTCCTGCAGGGCGATTCCAACGACTCCCAGGTGAAGGGGCTTCCCAAGTACACCGACTTCATCAAGGGCGCGGAGGACATGGAGGCGTTCAACGCCTGGATGGCCCAGTACCGGTTCTTCCGTCCGTTCGCCGCGCCGCCCAAGGCCCCGGCCGACGGCGTCGAGGTTCTGCGCAAGGCCTTCAAGGCAACACTCGAGGACCCCGAGTTTCTGGCGCTCGCCAAGAAGACGAGGATGACCATCGATTACGTATCGGCGGAAGACGTCGCGGCCCAAGTGAAGCAGGTGCTGGCCGCCTCGCCCGCGGTCAAGGCCAAGCTCAGGAACATCATCGGAAACTGAACCCGCCCCTCCGAGGGGATGCATCAGGAAGGAGAATGCCCATGGCACGGCCCAGGATACGGCACATCGCCATCAACACCCATGACCGCGACAAGGTGGCGGACTACTACAAGGAGCACTTCGGCCTGGAGGAGAAGTCCCGCGGACCCAACGGCACCATTTACCTTTCCGACGGTTTCGTGGACGTGGCGCTCATCAGCAGTCCGAACCTGCCCTACGGCATCCACCACTTCGGCTTCGTGGTGGACAGCGTCAAGGCCGTCGAGGAGTCCGTGAAGGCGACCGCCAACGCCAACACCTACGGCGCCATAGCGGAGAGCTGGATCACCGATCCGGAGGAGAACCGGGTGGACGTGTCCGAGCACGGCTGGCCGGTCTGAACCCGCCGGAACCCACCCCGCGCGCGAGCCCGGAGTAGGGGCGGTTTCAAACCTGCCCCTGTCCCGGACCCTCGGCCGCGGGTGAGTTCGAATCGGAGGTACCCATGAGCGAGTGGACGAAAGCGCGCACGGTCGTCGACGACATGGTCAACCGGCATTTCGAGAGCGCGGAATACCGGCGCATCTTCGGCGTCCGTCTCACCCCGGCGCGTCAGGCCGTTCTCGATCTCCACTACCCTCATTACATCAAGAGCCGGCGCGACTGCTGGGCGGTGGCGGCGGGCAAGGCGCCGCTGGACGTGAAGCGGGCCATCTGGGAGCACGAGAAGGACGAGTTGATCTTCGACGAGCGGCTGGGGGCGGCCCACCTCACCGACGAGGACATGGCCGGGGCCGCGGACGAGGCCAGCCTCCTGCCGGGGGCGCGGGCGGCGTTCTGGGCGTGGTTCCACCTGTGCTCCACGCGCTCGTGGATCGAGGCGCTGATGGTGAACCACACCACCGAGCGCAAGAACAACAACGAGATCGTCAAGGGCGGCGGCTTCACCCACCGCATGGCGATGAAGAAGGCGCGCGAGATCGTCGGCTCGGTGGAAAAGCTCGACGCCAACACCCAGCTTCACATGACCGCGGACATCGGCCACTCGGACATGTTCGACCCGGTGTTGGAGAAGTACGTGCGCGACGCCGACACCGGCGCCCTCATCATCCGGGCGGCCCGGGACTGCTTGGCGCTGGACCGGGCGTACCGGGGAGCGCTGGGGTCGGCTATGATAGAGGTGCCGGAGGACCGGGCGGCTTAGGGGCGCGCCACCGCGCTCGGCACAGGCTTTCAGGAGCATCATGGGTACGGTGATGGGCAGGAATGGGATGGTCGCCTGCAGCCAGCGCCTCGCTTCGCTGGTGGGTGTACAGGTCCTGTCCGAGGGCGGCAATGCCGTGGATGCGGCGGTTGCCACCGCGGCCATGCTGGGCGTGCTGGAACCCATGTCCATCGGCATCGGCGGCGACGCCTTCGCCCTGCTCTACGTGGCGGAGACGGGCGAGGTCAAAGCCCTCGATGCCAGCGGCCGTTCACCCTACGAGGCCGACGCGGCGGCCTTTCGCGCGCAAGGGCTCCAGGAGGTCCCTCAGACCGGGATTCATTCGGTGACGGTGCCGGGCGCGGTGCACGGCTGGGAGGTGCTGCTCGCGGAACACGGCACGCGCGCCCTCGGAGAACTTCTCGAACCGGCCATCCGTTACGCCGAGGAAGGTTTTCCGGTCAGCGCCTTCACCAGTCATGAATGGCGCAACCTGGAGGACAAGCTGAAGAAAAACCAGGAAGCCGCGGCGGGATATCTCGTCGATGGCCGCGCGCCGGGGACGGGAGAGGTGTTCCGGCAGCCGGACCTGGCGAGGACCATGCGCGGCATCGCCGAGGAGGGTGCGGCGTTCTTCTATCGCGGAGAGGTGGCCGAGAAACTCGTACGATGCTCACGGACGCTGGGCGGCGCCTTCACCATGCGCGATCTCGAGGACCACGCTTCGGAATGGGTCGATGCCGTCCATGTCTCCTATCGCGGCCATGAAGTCTACCAGTTGCCGCCCGCGACCCAGGGGTTCGTCGCCCTGGAGATGCTCAAGATCCTCGAGGGCTATGATCTCCGGTCCCTGGAGCACAACGGCGCCGACTATCTGCACCTGTTCATCGAAGCGAAGAAGCACGCATTCGCGGACCGCGAGCGGTACCTGGCCGACCGCGACAGCATGACCGTCGGTTGCGACGACCTCGTAGGCGAGGCGCGTGTCGCCGCCATGAGAAACGGTCTCTCCACGGCCCGGGCGGCCGAGGACGTGGCCGCGGCGCCGGTCCCGGGAGACACCGAATACATCGCCGTCGCCGACGGCCGGGGCAACCGGGTCTCCTTCATTCAGAGCCTGTTCATGGGCTTCGGCTCGGGGGTGGCGGTGGAGGACACGGGCATGATTCTCCAGAACCGGGGACACATGTTCAGTCTGGACCCCGGACATCCCAACTGCCTCGGGCCGCACAAGCGCTGCGCCCACACGCTGATGCCGGGTATGGTCTGCAAGGGGGGAGAGCCGGTGCTGGTGGTGGGGCTCAAGGGCGGCCACGTGCAGGCGCAGGTTCAGAGCCAGATCATCGCCAACGTGGTGGATTTCGGCATGACGGTACAGGAAGCCCTGGCAGCGCCCCGGTTCAATCATCTGTCGGGCGCCGACGTGTCGCTGGAACCGGAGTTCTCCGGCGACGCGGTGAGCGGGCTGGAGGCACGGGGGCACCGCGTGGTGTCCGGCGCGCCCGAAAGCTTCGGTGGCGCCAACGCCGTCGCCATCGAGCCCGGGAGCGGTGTCCTCATGGGCGCGTCGGATCCGCGCAAGGACGGCTGCGCCATCGGGTTTTGACTCGTACCGCGTCTCCACGGCACGAGTCGGGAGGGATCGAGCATGGAAGTTCACGAGTGGCGCAAGGCCATCGGCGACATCGTGCGGGAGCATTCGGCTTCCGATGTCGTGACCCGCTACTTCGACCTGAAACAGACGCCGTTGCGCGCCCAGGTAATCGTCCGGGAGCTGGCCCATTTCATACGCCACCGCCGCGATTGCTGGGCGCACGTGTCCGGGAACTGCCCGGTCTGGTCGGTGAAGCAGAAGATCCTGCAGCACGAGTACGGCGAGGTGATCAAGGACGAGTTCAGTGAGCACGGCCACATCACCCTGATCCTGAACCAGGGCAAGACGGTGGGACTCCAGCCGGAGGACATCCTGAACGCCGACCCCCTTCCCACCACCCGCGCGGTGCTCTATGCCTGGGGCTGGATCACCCGCGAGAAACCCTGGCTGGAGGGGCTGGCGGCGCTGACGGTGACCGAGTGGTGCAACGACGACCGCCTGCTGGGGGACCACGGCGGCGGCCACTCTACCCGCATGGGCCGGCGCTGGAGCGAGGACATGGGCTTCAAGATGAAGGAGATGCCCAACTTCGACGTCCACTCCCAGGCCGACGAGGAGCACAGCGACATGTTCCTGCCCGATCTCGAGAAGCACGCCACCGGGGCGCTGCAGGACAAGGCGCTGCGCGCCGTCAAGGAATCCATGGAGCTCATGACCATCTATCGCGCGGGCGTGCTGGAGGCCATGGAGCGGATACCGGCGGACGCGGGACGCTAGAAGGAGGCGCGGGATGGATGCGACGGTAGCACGGTACGACGAGTCGCTGAATCAGTTGACCCGGGACGCGTTCGCGGTCCCCGAGGTCCAGGAGTTCTACGAAATGCGGCTGACTCCGCGGCGGGCGCAGATCATCGCGCAGCAGTTCGGGTTGTTCGTGCGCGGCAGGCGCTCGGCCTGGGCCTACCTGATCGCGCGCTGTCCGCACATGGAGGTCAAGAAAGAGCTCCTCGCCCACGAGACCGAGGAGATGCTGTTCGACCCGCGTTGCGGCTCGGACCACTACACCCTGTGGGTGCGGCACGGCGAGGCCGTGGGCCTGAGCGCCGACGAGGTGCACCACGCGCAGCCGCTGCCCACCACCCGGGCGGCCATCTGCGGCTGGAGCTGGCTGGCCTTCAACCTGTCGTGGCTGGAGGGGCTCGGCGGCGTGGCGGTGCTGGAGCGGGTCAACCTGGACCCGATCATTCCCGGCGGGGCGCACCAGACCCGCGCCCAGGAGCGCTGGACGAAGGACCTCGGGCTGACCCTGGAGCAGCTACCCAATTTCAAGCTGCACCGAGAGGCCGACACCGACCACAAGGGCCAGACCATGGAGCTGTTGGCCAACTACGCCACGACGGATGTCGAGTGGGAGGGCATTCTGGAAGCCGCGCGGCAGTCGCTGGAGTTCTGGCAGGTGTTTCTCGGCGGCATCGGCCGTGCCATGGAAGAGGTCGAGTGACCGCGTCCGGTTGAGCCGAAAACACGCATGAAAGAGAAGGGGAGGAACCATGGCACGATTGAGGCATATCGCCATCGCCACCAAGGACCCGGATAAGACCGCCGCGTTCTACCAGAAGGTGTTCGGTCTCAAGTTCGTCAAGAAGGTGCCGGACTCGCCCCGCGGCGGGGGCGTGTTCCTCTCCGACGGGCACATCAACTTCGCTTTCCTGAACTATCCTTCGGACGAGGCCGCGGACATGGCGGGAGGGGCCAGCTACGAGGGGCTCCATCACATGGGGTTCCAGGTGGACGACCTCAAGGAGGCCAAGACACGGCTGGAGGGGACGGAGGCGGAGCTGCTCGGCGACGCCGTGGGCTCGCACCACAGCTTCTACTTCGAGCAGAAGGTCCGGGGTCCTCACGGCATCATCATGGACATGTCCACCCAGGGCTGGGACCTCGAGCCGCCGGAGGCCGCCCCCGCCGAAAAGAAGGCCTGAAGAACCTCGTCGCGTGGGGTGTCAGACGCCGGTAGCCTTCAAGGCGTCGGCGACGGTCTGCATCGCGTCCTCGGTAAGCTCCTCGGAAGGCCAGCGCGGGTAGCGCTTGATCCTGAAGCCCCGGGCGCGCATGGCCTCGCGATGGGCGCCGCGGCCGAAACGCTGCCCCAGCCTGCCGATGGCGCGGCCGAAGTCGTCCGCCTTCTTCTGCAGCGGAATCGCCCGCTCGTAGTCTCTCCGCTCCAGGGCGTCCCACAGCGCCACGCAGATCTCCGGGATTGCGCTGGTCAGGGGCGGGATGGCGCCGCTCAACCCGTGAGGCGTGGCCGGCAGCAGGTCGATGCTGTTGCCCGACATGACCGCGAAGTCCTCCGGCATGGCCTCCAGATAACCCATCAGCGGCCCCTGGCCGTAGTAGCTCGCCTTCATGCCGCACAGCGACGGTACTTCCTGCTGCAGAGCCTTGGCCGTTGCCGGAGTGAAGGCCCAGCCCGAGTACTTGACGTTGTCGTAAAGGAACAGCGGGGTGCCGTTGACCGCCGCCGCCACCGTCTTGTAGTGCGCGGTAATCTCCCACGGCGTGTGGTCGGTGTAGTAATACGGCGGCACCACGGCCACCGCGTCCACGCCCAGTCCCTGTGAGTGTTGAGCCAGCCGGCAGGTGGTCTGCACGTCCGCCGCACCGGCATGCATGATCACCGGAAGGCGTCCGCGCACGCGTTCCATGACGAATTCCGCCGTGGCGAGCCGTTGCTCCGTGGTCATGGCCGGCCCCATGCCGGTGGAACCCAGGACGAACAGGCCGTGCACGCCGGCGTCGATGTTGAACTCCAGCATCTCGGCGAGCACGTCGAAGTCCACCTCGCCGTCGTCGTGGAAGGTGGTCAGGGTCGGGATGAAGATGCCGCGGAATCGGGGTTTCATGAAGGCCTCCCGGTGAGGTTTGCAGCCCGCGGCGCAGCTCCGTTTCCCGGACCGGCCCCATGGGCTCCCAAATCAAGAGGGGCATGCCGCCGAAGCCGGAAGCATGCCCCTCTCTTCGCTTGCGGGAACCTGTCCCGCTACTTCACCTTGATGTCCATGCCGTAGATGCGGGAATCAGCCGGGGGCTGATAGTCGATGTTTTTCGACATACCCCACAGGAACTCGTGCCGCCACTGGAAGCAGGCGGGCGCCATGTCGGTGATCAACTCCATGGCCTCGGAGAGGTACTCGTTCCGTTTCTTCGGATCGAACTCCTGTTGTTCCTTGTCAAGGGCCGCGTCGATGTCGGGATGGGAGAAGCCGATCCGCGGCGAGCCGCCCTTTCTGAAGTACTGGTGGAACGCCGAGCTCGGATCGAGAACGCCGCCACGGCCCATGTAGAAGAACGGCACCTTGCCCTTCTGGACGTTGGCCCAGAGGGTGGGCCACTCGGGCGTCCGCAGCTTGGCCTTGAAGCCCGCGGCGTTGAGCATCGGGATCATGGCCTCGGTCACCTGCTTGTCCAGGATGTAGCGGCCGACAGGGGTCTGCAGCTCCACCTCGACGCCCAGATGCCCGGCCTGCGTCAACAGCTCACGCGCCTTCTTGGGGTCGTAGGTGTAACGGGTCTTCAGGTTCGGGTTGTAGCCCAACTGGCCGGGACCCAGAGGGCCGTCAAGCCGCTGCGCCTGCCCTTGCAGAAGGGTCCTGATGATCTTGTCCCGGTCGATGGCGTAGCACACCGCCTGGCGCACTTCCTTCTTGTCGAAGGGCGGCTTGGGCTGCATGCCCAGGAACATGATCACGAGGGATTGGATCTTCACGATCTTGTGCCTCGGAGAGTTCTCCACCGTCTTCATCAGATGCGGCGGAATGAGCTGCGCGACCTGCACCTCGTTGTTCATGAGGGCGGCCACCCGCTGCTCGGTCTCGCGCATCACCCGGAAGACGACCTCGTCCGGCGCGTTGGGATTCCTCGACATGGCCGGGTGGTCGGGGCGCTTCCTGATGACCATGCGCTGTCCCTGCACCAGCTCCACCAGCTCGTAGGGGCCGCCGCCCAAGTGGTGTTTACGGTCGGCCTCTGCCGGGCCGTACTTGTCGTAGGCGGCCTTGCTGGTGATGATCAGGCCGTCGCAGAGGAAGTCCAGCAGCGGCGCGGTGGGCTTGTGGGTCGTGATCTGCACGCTGAAGTCGCTGAGCGCCTTGGCCTCCTTGACCGGACGGGCCACGGACGCCTTCTGCTTGCTCTGCGGATCGTTGAAGATGCGCCAGATCGAGTGGACGATGTCGTGGGCCGTCACCGGGCTGCCGTCGTTGAATGTGTAGCGCTGGTCCAGCTCGAACACCCAGTTGTTGGGATCCAGAACCTTCCAGCTCTTGGCCAGGCGCGGCTCCCAACTGCCGTTGCTCCAGTTGTATTTGCACAGGGGGCCGGCCAACTCGGTGTAGATGCCGTAGAGCAGCGCCACGCTGTCGCCGTATGGGTTGTGGGTCTCCATGGTCTCGGTGGCGCCGATGGTGACACGGGTCTTCTTCTGCGCCAGCGCCGTGGTGGCGAGGCACAGGGCCAGCCCCGCGACGAACAGCGCAAGGACAGCGGTTCGTAAACGATTTTGCATTTTTCTCTCCCTTCCGATGGTTGACGATGGGTACCCGATCTCGGGTGATTTGGCGCTTCTACCAACGCGCCGTTGCGTTGTCAACCGTGAAACCGGGGCTCCGGGGGCCGCATTTGCCCTCAAAGCAGGGCTGCGGCGAGGCCGCCGGCGACCACGACGCCAGTGGCGAGCCAGCGGAACGCCGCCACCGAGACCCTCGCCCGGAGCCACGCGCCGGTGAAGTACCCAAGGGCAATGCCGGGCAGACCGTAGAGCACGAACCGCCAGACGGAGGCGGTGAGCAGCTCCATCTCCCAGTAGAAGGGCAGGGAGAACGCGGAGATCACCAGGAAATAGGCGATCAGGGTGGCGCGGAAGCGGGCCGGTTCCCAGCGCTGCTTGAGCCCGAACAGCACCAGGGGCGGGCCGGACACGGAGGTGCTGGCGGCGAGAAAGCCGGCGATCAACCCGGTGCCGACGCAGGGCGGGAGCTCCCGCGAGAACGGCGGCCCCGGTTTCACCTGCAACAGCAGCGCCAGCGCGATCATCAGCAAACCGATGCCCCGCTGCAACGTGACCGTGTCCACCTCCCTCAGGACCAAGGCGCCCAGGGGGACCATCGGGGCGGAGCTCAGCAGGAGGGTGGCCAGGCGCCGCCGGTCGATGTCACGGCGGAGCTGGATGATCTGGGCGGTGCCCAAGGGCAGGTATAGAAGGACGATGCCGGGAACCACCACCGTAGCCGGCATCGCCACCACGAGCGGCGGCACCGACAGGATCATCATGCCGGCCCCGGTGATTCCCTGCAGGCTCGCGGCCGACAGCACCACGGCGAAAGCGTAGAGTCCGGTCTCCCAGTTCATCCCCGTCCCGTTTCAGCCCGCGAAGTACCACCCTAACCCGCGGAGTACCCTACCCTCCGAAGTATCCTAGATGCCGGAGCCAGACGAAGTGAAGCGGCAACGTGACTATCCACGCCAGCAGCGTGAGGGCCAGCAGCAGACGGGTGGCGTGACCGATCCCCATCCCCGCCATTCGCGACGCCACCACCATGGGCGGCAGCTCGTAAGGGAAGGGCACCATGGACCAGTTGACGGCCTGCACCAGCAGCACCGTGGCCACGGGCCAGCCGCTGGCGGCGCTGATGTCCCTGGCCAGGGTGGCGGCGATGACCGGTTCGCCCGGGACCGTGGTAGCCATGCTGATGATCATGCCCACGGCGCTCATGGCGGCGAGATTGGAGAGGTCGTGGCCGGGCTGCATGGGGAGCCTGTCCAACAGCCAGCCGGCCAGCAGGCCGCCCAAACCGCTATGCACCACCACCGATCCCATGCCGATAATGCCGCAAATGAAGAGCCACGGACCGAGGTTGACCTTGCCCGTGAGGGAGGTGGCAGGGATGCATCCCAGGCGCGGCAGCAGACAGAGGATGCCCGCTCCCAGGGCGATCCAGGCGGGAGACATCCGGTGCCAGTGGTCCGTGACCCAGAGCGCCAGGGTCACGACCAGGATCAGCACCAGGTTGCGTTCGGCGGCCGTCCACGGCGCGCTTGCGGCGGTCGCCGAAGCCGGTTCGAACCGGGCCGGGAAAAGGGCGGCAATCAGGAAAGGGAGTGCCACGATATTGACGATACTGATGACCGGGAAATGCAACAGGAAAAACTCCCCGTAGGTGATCTTGATTCCGTGGATGCTCTCGGCCGCTCCCAGGAGCACGACATTGGGCACGGCCGCCGTCAGGATGCCGAAGCTCGGGAAGATACTGCCGGCCGCCACGGCCAGGGTGATGCCGGTACGGCCTTTGCTGCCCGGGCCGAACCCGAGCCGCTCCCCCATGTTCAGGAAGATCGGCAGCATCACGAGCACCCGGCCCATGTTGGAAGGCATGATAAAGCCCATGAGAGCCGCGGTGAGTACGATACGCCAGAGAAACCCCCGGTAGGACCTGCCGAAGTAGCCGACCGCGGCGGTGGCGATGCGGGCTCCGAGGCCGGTGGTCTGCACCGAGGCGGCGATGATCAACCCGCCGAACACGAGCCACGCCGCGGTTGACTGGAAACCGGCGAAGACCACGTCCGGCGGGGCGGCGGCCACGGTCACGGCGAGGAAGCAGAAGATGACTGCGGTCAGGTACTCGGGTATGACGGCGGTCGCCCACAGCCCGATGCACACCACCGCGACCGCGGCCGCGGGCAGTATTCCCGCCGGCAACCCGGTGGGCGTCGGCGCCACGGCCAGCGCCACGCCGGCGGCGCAGGCGGCCGAAGCTACCAGCCGATGAGGTGTTAGTGTCATTCGGCGTCGGGTTGCCGTTCAGGGGTCTGATCCGCGAAGGCGGGCAATCGCATGCAGTTCTCGTAGATCCGGGCCAGCGTCGGGTAGCGGGCCAGCTCCACACCGAAGCGGCGCGAGTTGACCACCTGGGGCACGAGACAGATGTCCGCCAGCGTCGGCTGGTTCCCGAAGCAGTGGGTGCCCGTTCGCGAATCGTCCTTGAGCATCGCTTCCATGGCCGAGAAACCCTCGTCGATCCAGCGCGCCGCCCATGCGGTTCTCGCGTCGTCGTCCAGGCCGAGGTCGTTCTCCAGGTACTGCAGGATCCGGAGGTTGTTGATCGGGTGGATGTCGCAGGCGACGATCTGAGCCATTGCCCGGACCCAGGCCCGGTCCGCCGGGGCCGGCGGCAGGAAGGGCGGCTCCGGAATCCGTTCTTCCAGATACTCGATGATGGCCAGGGATTGCGTCAGCACCGAGCCGTCGTCTTCCAGGGCGGGGACCAGACCCTGGGGATTGCGCTCCAGGAAGAGGGCGTCCCGCTGCTCGTTGCGGCGCAGGTGGACCGGCTGGAGGGTGTAGTCGACGTCCTTGAGCGACAGCGCGATGCGCACCCGGTAGGACGCCGAGCTTCTGAAGTAGCCGTAGAGTTTCATGAGTCCTCCCATGCGGACCGAGACGGGTCCATTCCGCTGGCATTCTTTTGTCCGCCCGCCGAAGGGGTATCCTAGCACGACACCCGCAGCGGAGTTAAAGGAGCCGAATCGTCGTGCGCCGACTGACGTCGGTCCTTCCGGTCGCCGTCCCCCGGCCCCCTGACCGCTGGCAGTTCCGATTCGCCTGGAGTCCGGGGGGCCCTTGCCCAGTAGTTGCGTCCCGGTGTTTCTCGAAAATACTACCCTTTTGAACAGCTCGGCAAAATCATACTTGCGTTAGACAAGGTTGTATGTTCTTATAAAAGATGCTTATCGGGCGAGGTTCTGAAACACCGTGGTTGCCAGCGCGGGAAAATTGAACTCGACCGATAGCGATCCCGACGTCAGTTTAGTTCACCTTCGAGAAACCTTATGCCCACCCGTAGACGTTCACATAATGTAGGGACGGCGTTGCATCGCCTGAGAAGGGAGAACGGCTGGACCCTTTCGGTCGTAAGCAACAAGACGGGTGTTGCGGTCTCTACCCTCTCGAAGATCGAGAACAACCAGACATCTCCGAACTACGATGTGTTGGTCCGGTTGTGCGAAGGCCTCGACCTGAATCTGGCGGAGTTCTTCGACGGTGGGAGTTTCGCGACCTTCGCCCACGGATCACGGACGGTCAACCGGCTTGGTGAAGGGCTTCGGGTCGGCGCCCCGGGCCGCGAGTGTCTCGTGTTGAGCGGCGAATTGTCGACGAAGGCGCTTCATCCCCGCCTGATTCGGGTTGCGAAGGCTCCCGACGACACCGTCGTCGCGCTCGCTCACGCCCACACGGGGGAGGAGTTCGTCTACGTTGTGAGCGGGTCGGTAAGGTTCTATATGGAGCCCTACAGTATCATGGAGTTGCGCGAAGGCGAGTCGGTGCATTTCGATGCACGCATGCGCCACGGATGGGCCGCGGCCGGCGACGAGGCCGTAGCGCTGGTGGTGGCACAGACTGCGTTGGAAGGCGGCGATGCGGCGCGAAGTACGAGTTCGCGAATCGCGGACGAGGTCGAAAAGGGGTCGTGATAGAACGTGCGGTACGCGCCGTCGTTGATTTCCCGAAACGTGAAAACGTTATCGGATAAAACTTTTCACTATCGTATCAAAAACGCCACTCGGGAAAGCCATCCAACAGCCGTTTGAACGGGCAAGCAACCTCAAGATCGGGACGTAGTCGGTCGCCCGCCGCCGTCGCGGCCGGTGACTCGCAACGGCGTCGTGATTTCCTCCGTGAGAGGAGCGGTCCGCGACCGGGACGTTTCCGTTGACAGCCAAGCCTTTTTTACCCGATAGTGCGACCGGAGCGCGTGAAGCGGAGGCGGTAACCGCGGATATGCCACAGGAGGAAGATTCATGCGAGAGGTCGGAGTTGTCGATGCGGACTCCCATGTCATGGAAGTGCCGGAGACGTGGGACTATCTGGACGAAGAGTTTCGCGGCAGGCGGCCGCTGGTGGTGCGGGGGGAGGGGCTGGCAACTCACTCCCACATCGATGCCTGGTGGCTCATCGACGGGCAGATTCATCCCAGGTTGTGGGGTTCAGGCACGACCTTCAGCGGAACGCCGCTGGAGATGAAGTTCGCCCGGGAGAAGATCTTCAACATCGGCAGCCAAGGGCTGACGGACATCGAGGCGCGGATCAAGGATCTGGACGCGTTCGGCATCGACATACAGGTCATCTATTCCTCGATCCTCTTCCACCGCCTTAGCGAAGATGCGAGGTTCGAGGCGGCGTTGATGCGGAGCTACAACACCTGGATCTCGCAACGCTGCGACGAGCGGCCGGACCGCTTGAAGTGGGCCGCGGTCATTCCCATGCGGGACCCGGATGCCTGCGTGGCGGAGGTCCGCCGGGCGCGGGAGTTGGGGGCAGTGGGGCTCATGATCGGGGGCAGCGCCGGCCAGCGGCTGCTGCACCACCCGGACCTGTCGCCTTTCTATGCCGCCGCCTGCGAGGTGGACCTGCCGGTGTGCATCCATACGGGCTGGAGCGCGCCGGGCCTGACGCAGACCTGTGAGGACCCCTATGCGGCACTTATCCTCAGCTTCACGCTGCCGGTGCTGATGGGATTCTTCAGCATCCTGGGGGGCGGGGTGCTGGACCGCTTTCCGAAGCTTCGGGTGGCTTTCCTGGAGGCGGGTTCCGAGTGGATCCCGTACATGGTGGGGCGGATGGACCACTACCATCCGGTCGTGGCGATGCTCGGCAACCGTTCGAAGAAGCTTCCCAGCGAGTATCTCAAGGAAGGGCGGGTGTACGTGACGTGCGAGGCGGAGGAGCCGCTCCTGCCGCAGGTGATCGATCTGGTGGGAGAGGATCAGATCCTCATCGAGGGGGATATCCCCCATGCCGAGGCCCGCGAGACCGGAATCGAGGAGATCCGGGAACGTACCGACATCTCCGAGGCCGTCAAGCAGAAGATCCTGCGCGAGAACGGCCTGGCCTTCTACAATCTTTGACGATCACGGCTCAGCTCCGCTTGATGACCCCGCTCGAGGTGAATCCTCCGTCCACCGGCAGGGTGATACCGGTGATGTAACCGGACTGCGGCAAAGCCAGGAACAGGGCCGCGTGGGCCACGTCCTCCGGCAGGGCGAAACGGCGCATGGGAATGGCCCGGTCATACGCGCGGCGGGTTTCGTCGTCGTACATCTTGCGCGTCAGGGCGGTGTCGACGGGTCCTGGCGCCAGCGCGTTTACGGTCACGCCGGTCTCCGCCCATTCCAGCGCCATGACACGGGTCATGGTGATCATCGCGCCCTTGGTGGCGCCGTATGCCGTGCGCCCGGTGCCTCCCCGCATCCCGGAGATGGAGGCCATCGCAACGATTCGTCCGTAGCCCGCCTTTACCATGACCGCGCCGGCGGCCTGCATGACCAGAAAGCTGCCGGTGAGATTGATCGAGATCATGCGGTCCCATTCCTCGCGGGTGGTCTCCAGCGCGAGTTTCTCCAGGCCGATTCCGGCGAACGGCATCAGGATTTCCACCGACCCGAACCGCGCCGCCGTAGCCTGGATCAGGGCGTCCACGTCGTCGCCCTGGGTCACGTCGGTCTTGACGAACAGCGCCGCAACGCCCTGTGCCGTCAGCTCCTCCACCACTTGCGGGCCGGCCTCTTCGTTGATGTCGGCGATGACGACGTTCGCGCCGGCTTCGGCCAGCAGCCGAACGGTGGCGCGGCCGATGCCGTTGGCGCCGCCGGTGACGATGGCGGTGTGTCCTTTCAGCGAGTACATGTTGCTTCCTCCGCCGCTATTCGATGATACCAAGCTTGCGCCCCAGTTCGGCGAACGCCGCGACGGCGCGGTCCAACTCTTCGATGTCGTGGGCCGCCGACATCTGAGCGCGGATTCGATCCTGCCCCCGCGGGACCACCGGGAAGGAAAAGGCGGTCACCAGCACGCCTCGTTCCCGGAGTCCGTCCGCGAAGGCCTGCGCCAGCTTCGGGTCTCGCAACATCAGCGGCACGATGGGGTGTTCGCCGGGCAGGAGCTCGAACCCCAGGGCAGTCATTTCCAGGCGGAAGTGGCGCGCGTTGCGCCACAGCCGGTGGCGCAGATCGGTGGAACCCGTCAGAAGGTCCAGCGCGCTCAGGCTCGTCTGCGCGATGACCGGCGCCAGGGTGTTGGAGAACAGGTAGGGGCGCGCGCGCTGACGCAGCCATTGGACGATCTCGGCGCGCGCCGAGACATAGCCGCCGGCCGCTCCGCCCAGCGCCTTGCCCAGCGTCCCGGTGAGAATGTCCACGCGCCCGGCGACGCCGCAGTGCTCGGGCGTGCCACGGCCGGTGGCGCCGACGAAGCCCACGGCATGGCTGTCGTCGACCATGACCAGTGCTTCGTGTCTCTCGGCCAGGTCACAGATGGCCGGAAGGTCGGCGATGGTCCCGTCCATCGAGAACACGCCGTCGGTGGCGATCAGCCGATAGCGGGCTTCCCGCGCCTCCACGAGCCGGGCCTCCAGTTGGGCCATGTCGTTGTTGGCGTAGCGGAACCGTTGCGCCTTGCACAGGCGCACGCCGTCGATGATGGAAGCGTGGTTCAGCGCATCGGAGATGACCGCGTCCTCCGGCCCCAGGAGACTTTCGAAAAGGCCCGTGTTGGCGTCGAAGCAACTGGGGAAGAGGATCGTGTCCTCCATCCCCAGGAAATCGCTCAGGCGCCTTTCCAGGCGCTTGTGGGGAAGCTGGGTGCCGCAGATGAACCGGACCGACGACATGCCGAACCCGTACTCGCGCAACGCCTCCGTGGCAGCCTCGACCAGCCGAGGATGATTGGCCAGTCCCAGGTAGTTGTTGGCGCACAGATTGACGCAGGCCGCGCCGTTCTCGAGCGTGATCTCGCCTTGTTGCGGCGAGGCGATGACCTGCTCCTGTTTGAACAGGCCCTCGGCCTTGAGGTTCTCGATCCTTGCGGCCAGGTCGCCGGCGAAAGCGTGTGCCATGTGCCCGCGGCCCTGTTCATCCATGGAAGCGGCTCGGGGAGTACGTCACGGCTCGCTCCGGGCGACCTCTTCCCAGACGTACAACGGCTCGATCTTGCCGGTTTCGATCTCGCGCATGCGCTTCTCGCTGACGGGATAGTTGAACTGGGCGTTGCGAAACCGTACCCGCGCGTCGCCGTGACGCTTGACGTATCCCTTGATCCGCTCCAGGTCTCTCTCCGTCAGATCGAGGTCGTGGAACCGTTGCAACTGGTCGGCGCCGTGCCGCAGCTCGTCGTTCAGGACCACCTTCATGGCTTCGGCCACCCGCCGTTCGAGCTCGCCGCCCCTGATCCGGCTCAAGGCGAAGAACGTGCCCGAGCCGCCGCCCTCCAGCACCCCTTCGTCCCCGACCAGGGCTGCCCAGGGCGCCCCCTCCGCCGCCAGCTCGTCGGCGATGGCCTTCTTCTCACGGGACAACCGGATGCTGGCCTCGTTTTCGGGGAGGGTCGGATCCGGATTGAAGATGTCGTAGCGGCGCAGTTCGCCGATGAAGGGCTGCTCGCCCGTGAACCACGCCAGCACGTCGTGGCACATGACGTAGTGGTTGGTTTCCTCGTGAAGCTTCTCCAGGGTCTCCAGGTAGGTGTGCCGGTCCACCGTGACCCCCAGCCACCCCAATTGGTCGGCCAGCAGGCCGCCCAACTGGTACACGCGGGTCAGTTCCCGGCCGGTCTGCTGTCTCAGGAACCGGATGTGGTCTTCCCTGGGCCGCGGCCGGCTGAAGTAGGTGGTGGCGACCTCCGCTTCCCCCGCCGCGCACTTGCCCAGCAGCACGCCGACCTCCCGCGCCGCCCTTTCGCCGAGGCTTTCTCCAGAACGCGCCACTGGGATATCGCCCTCCTTAGTGTCCTGTCCGGTCTATTCGCGTAATAATCTGCGGGTCTTTTCTGCGTTCATTCCGCTTTTTTGGCTTATTTATCAATGTGTTATAGATATTTTCATCTGTTCCGTAATCGACCTGCAATCTCGTTCGATCAAGATCCAGTCTTTGCAAGCGTACGCATGTTGGTAAGCGTTCGGGCCTGCTTTCAATTACCCACATCATTGATTTGCAAGGTGGCGCCAAGGGCGATGTCGTT
>JAPPHF010000165.1 GCA_028821115.1 Deltaproteobacteria bacterium
GCCAGGTCGCCAGCCGTGAATTCAGCACGCGGTAGAGGCTCCAGGAGCTGTCCACACTACCGCCCGGGGCATAGCGGCTGCCGATGACCATGTCGCAACCGCCGTCCAGGGCGGCCAGCAAGTCGACGATACGCTCGGGGGGATGCGACAAGTCCGCGTCCATCACCACCAGTCGGTCGAAGCGGCTCAGCCGGATCCCCTCGATGACTGCCAGCGACAGGTCCCGGGGCGGCTCCCGGCGGACCACCATGCGCACCGGCAGGCGCCGCGAAAGCTCCGCAACCACGGCCTCGCTGCCGTCGCCGGAATCGTCGTCCACCAGCAACAGCTCCCATTCGAGACCGGTCGCGGACAGCGCCGCGTCGATGCGCTCCGCCAGCGGCGCGATGTTTGCCGCCTCGCGGAACGTCGGCACGACGATGGAGACATTGCGGTCGGCGGGCTCGGGGGCATGGGACGTGTTAGGCATGTTTTCGTCCGGGGAAAGACCAGCCAATTATGGCAGTAAATTACGGGACAGGACACTAGTTCTCAATGGTGCCCGGGGTGGACGCGCCGCGGCGGGTGGCCAGCTCGGCGTAGCAGTAGGCCAGGGCCAGGCTGCGGTAGGGCCGCCAGCGTTCGGCAAAGGCGCGCATCTCGTCCTCGGTGGCCTTGCCGGTCCTGCCCAACAGGCCCTGAGCCACGTATTTGACCACTCCCAGGTCGCCGGCGGGGAACGTGTCCGGGCGCGCCAGCCCGCGCATCAGCGCGATCTCGGCCGACCAGCGGCCGATGCCCTTTATGGCGGTCAAACGCTCGACGATCTGTTCGTCGGGCAGTGCGGCCAGCCCGTGGAGCGTGACATTGGTGGCAAAGGTCTCGCCCAGGCGGATCAGCGTGCCCGCCTTGGCGTTGCTCAGCCGGAAGCCGCGCATGGACTCCAGGGTCTGCCCTGCGAACCGGCGTGGCTCGGGAAACGCGTGGTAGGTGCGCCCCTGCCGGCGCCACCTGCGGCCGAAGCTTTCAACGAGTGCCTTCTTGATGGAGTACGCAAACGTCAGGTTGACCTGCTGAGACAGGACCGCGGTGACCAGCGCCTCGAACAGCGTCGGACTGCCCGTGATCCGCAGCCCGCGGAACCGGCTCACCATCGGCGCCAGCAGCCCGTCCTTGCGCGCCATGCGGTAGAACGGCCGGAGATCGAGGTCCGTGCACAGGATGTGGCGAAGTTGCGCCTCGAACCCGGCGAGTTGGATGGGAGCCCTGGAGGGACTGTGCAAGACCACGGCCAGCCGCGGCTTGGCCACCGTCCCGGCGTTGGTCACCATGGCCAACGCAAGCTGGCGGCCGTCCGCCAGGAGCCGGCGGTACTGACCGTCCTCCACGAGGTCGACGCTCTCGCTCGCGAAACGCATGAAGCGCGCCACGGTGAAGTCGAACGAATACGGCGCCCGCGGGATGATCTCGAACGAGTGCGTCACAACAGGCAGCTAGACATGGCCAGACGTTCAACCCATCGAGTCGAGTCTACGGCCTCCCCGGATCCTCGTAGTAGTGCTGGTAGTACCAGTCCGCGATCTCTCCCCCCGTGGTCAGCCATACGCCGTCGTGGGAACGGATGTACTCCAGTGCGAGGTCGAAGTACTTGATGCGCAGGGGGACGCCGATGATGAAGGGGTGGAGCGGCAGGCACATGACCGTGCCGCTCCGTTCGCCGTCCCGGTAGAGCACGTCGAACTGGTCGCAGACCTGCTTCAGATACTCCCTGGGAGTGTAGTTGGAGCGCAGGAAGAAGTTGATGTCGTTGAGCCCCTGCTCGTAGGGCACGACGATCATTCGGCCGGTATGCACCCGCATGGGGACGGGCTGGTCGTCGAAGCCCCAGTCACAGAGGTAGTCGAAGCCCACGCTAGCCAGGTGGTCCGGGGTGTCGAAGGTTTCCGCCAGCGCCGGTCCCAGCCAGCCTCGCGGCGCCTTGCCGGTGGCCCGGGCGATCTCTTCGCGCACCTGCCGTATGACGGAGCGCTCTTCGGCGGCCGGATAGGCGGTCAGGGGCAGGTTGTTGGTGATGCCGTGACCCAGCCATTCCCAGTCCCGCTTGACGCCCTCGTCGATGATCTCCCGGTGGTGGATGCAACACTCGGAGTTCAACTGGGCGCTGGCCCGGATACCGTGCTTGTCGAGCACCTCCATCATCCTGAAGACACCCACCCGCGCGCCGTAGTCGCGTTGCGAATAGCCGCGCACGTCCGGCACCCGTGAGGCGCCGAAATTCGGGATCGGCTGGTCGATGTGGAAATATTCGATGTTGGGGCTCACCCAGACGGCGATCCTGGCGTCATTGGCCCACCTGATCCTGGGCCGGGTCGTGATGGGCTGATAGTCGTAACGGCGGTTCTCCATTTCATGTCCTCGTGAATGACGGTGCTCTCTGCAATCGATCTCCGCCCGCTCGGACAGGCTCCTAGCACGGTTGGTTCCGACTGTCCACGACACCGCGTCGCAGCGCCGGTTAGCAATGCCTGCCGGTTCGCGTTAGAGGATTAGGACATCAAGACGCGGAGCGGAGCAGGTATGGCCATACTGAAAACGGCTTTGTGTGACGTGCTCGACATCGAGCACCCGATCATCCAGGCGGGCATGGGCTGGGACAGCCGCGGCTCCACGACCCCGCCGAAGCTGGTGGCGGCGGTGTCCAACGGGGGCGGTCTCGGGGTCATCGGCGGCAGCCCGCTCCAGCCGGAGTTCATACGCGAACGCATCCGCGCGACCCGTGAGCTGACGGACCGGCCCTTCGGGGTGGACATCACGTTGCCGCGGCTTGCGCAGACGCCCTATGCCGATGTGGGCAATGTCCGGGAGTTCCTGGAGCACACCCATCCCGATCACGTGGCCTTCGTGCGCGACGCCATCGAGGAGTTCGGACTGGAGACCCAGGGCCCGGACCCGTGGTCCAAGGTCAAGACCCCCGACATGGTGCAGCGGCAGTTGGACGTGATCCTGGAGGAGGGCGTCCGGGTGCTGGCGGTGGGCCTTGGCGACACCAAGGAGGTGGTGCCGCTGGCCCACGAACGGGGCATGAAGGTGCTGGCGCTGTGCGGCAACGTGAAGCAGGCGGTGGGTCACGCCGCCAACGGCGTGGACGTGATCATCGCCCAGGGCTACGAGGCCGGCGGCCACACCGGCAGGATCGCCAACTTCCCGCTGATACCGCAGGTGGTGGACGCGGTGCGGCCGACGCCGGTCGTGGTGGCCGGCGGGATCGCCGACGGCCGAGGTCTTGCGGCCGCGCTGAGCCTCGGCGCCGTAGGAGTGTGGTGCGGCACGGTGTTCCTGGCCAGCGCCGAGAGCGAGATCCACGCCGACTACAAGAGCCAGCTCATCCAGGGGCGGACCGAAGACTTCGTCCTCGACCGCTATCCCAGCGGCAAGCCCAGCCGCCACTACCGCAGCCCGGTGATCCGCAAGTGGGAGGAGTCCGGCCTTCAAGCGCTGGAGATGCCGTTCCAGGGCGTGCTCAACGACCAGTTCCGGGTGGCCGCGGAGAGCGGCGAGCGGGTGGATGTCATGAGCGTGCCGGGTGGACAGATCGCGGGGCTGCTTGGAGAGAAGGACGTGCGGCCGGCCGCCGAGATCGTCGAGACCATGGTGCGGCAGGCGGCGGAGGTGCTGAAGGCGGCCGCCGACCTGACCGCGGGTGATTGAACGCAACCAGGAGCCCGTGCGACTGAAGCAGGGTGGCGTCCTTCGACTTCGCTTCGCTACGCTCAGGACGAACGGAACCCAGGGTTTCCAAACCGTTCGTCCTGAGCGTAGCGAAGCGTCAGCGGAGCGAAGTCGAAGGATGCCGTCTAGCTGTCGGAGCGCCGGTAGGTCGTGTTGGTGCCGCCGCTCTGGGAGCGGAGATACTCATCCACGTCCGAGAACGAGTCCATCATCAACTGCTGGCGCGCGGCCACGAGCTGGTCCGTGCGCAGGGCCTGCGACAGGGGGAGGTCCTTGCCCACCTGCACCGCGATCTTGGCACAGGCCAGCGCGGCGGGATGGCGCGTGCCGATTTCTCTGGCGAGGCGGAGGGTCACTTCCTCCAGCTCGGCCTCGGGCACCGACGCCGACACCAGCCCGAAGCGGTCCGCCTCCGTCCCCGAGAAGTTGCGTCCGCTGAAGTGCATGATCGCCGCCTTCTTCGCCGGGATCCCGGTGTGGTACAAGGAGCTGAGCGCCATCTGCCCGAAACTGCCGCGCAGGATCTCGGGCATGCCGATCTTGGCGGTATCCGCGGCAAGAGCGATGTCATGGGCGGTCATGAGCGCCATACCGCCCCCCAGGCAGTGGCCGTGCACCTGGGCGATGGTGACCTTGGGGTAGTTCCGGAAACTCTCGTAGAACATGAGGTTTGGGTGGGAACGGTCCCAATCCCGCGGCGGTTCATTGTGGAGCGTGCGCAGGTCGCGCAGGTCCGCCCCGGCGCAGTAGCACGGTCCGTTGCCCCGCGTGATGACGACGCGGACCTCGGGGTCGGCCCGGACCGTCTCGAGGGCGTCGAGGATCTCGGCAGTCAGCACGCGGTTGAGGGCGTTGCGCTTCTCGGGCCGGTTGAAGCTGAGGCGCGCCACGCCGTCGGCGGGCCGTTCCAGCACCAGGCTCGACCACTCCGTCGTCATTCGCCTTCTCCCGGCTCGTCATCCAACCGGTCCGGAGCCTTGTAGTACTTCTGATAGTACCAGTCCGCGATCTCGCCGGCGGTGGTCTTCCAGACGCCGTCGTGGGAGCAGATGTAGTCCAGGGCGCGGTCCAGGGCGCCGATGCGGAAGGGCATGGCGGTGACGTACGGGTGCAGAGGGATACACATCACCCGGCCGCCGTTCTCGCCCTCCCGGTAGAGCGTATCGAACTGGTCACAGACGATCCGGTAATAGTCCGCCGGCGTGTGGTTGGCGTGGACGAACATCGAGATGTCGTTGATGCCCTGCTGGTACGGGACCGTGATCATGCGGCCGGCCTTGACCCGCATGGGCACCGGCTGGTCGTCGCAGCCCCAGTCGCACACGTACTCGAACCCTTCCGCGGCGAGGAAGTCCGGCGTGTCATAGGTCTCCGAGAGCCCCGGTCCCAGCCAGCCCTTGGGCGCCTTGCCGGTGGCGTGGGTGATGATGTCGCGGACCTCGCGTATGACCTTGCGTTGCTTCTTGGCCTTGTAGGCGTTCATGCGCGTGTTGTTGTTCATGCCGTGGCCCAGCCACTCCCAGGAACGCTTGTTGCCTTCCTCGATGATGGCCGGGTGCTGGCCGCACACCTCGGCGTTGAGCAGCACGCTGGCGCGCATGCCGTAGCGGTCGAACACCTCCATCATGCGGAACACGCCCACCCGCGAACCGTAGTCCCTCAAGGTGTAGGACTGCACGTCCGGCAGCGGCTCGGGGACCCTCGGCAGCGACTTGTCGATGTGGAAGCACTCGATGTTCGGGCCCAGCCAGAGCGCCACCCGCGCTCCACCCGGCCATTTCAGCCGCGGCCGGTGGATGATCGGACTGTAGTCGTAACGTGTGCTGAACATCGGCATTGCCTCCGTGCGCGGTTTACGGTTGTCCGTGTGGATGGTCTACCAGATCGCATCGCGGGTGGCGAGAGGGGATTTCGGGCGCGTCCGCGCTGTTGCCGACAACCCGATGTAGGGTGTAGCATTTCTGTATCCCGTCTCTCCGGTGGAACCGGGGGCCGTCTAATTGAGTGACACATCCTGCGGTCGCCAACGGGGAAAGAGCGCGATGAAGCGGTTATTGTGGATTCTGGGCCTGATCCTGGTCTTGCTGGGCGCTGGCGCCGCGGGTCTCTTCTGGTACGATCCGGCGCTGGTGGAGAGCAACGTCGGCAACGTCCGAGGGGGGCTTTCCTCGCTGACCAGCAGGCTGCTTCCCGCCGAAGAGAAGGAGGTCTTTCCCTTCCGCCTCGCCAAGGTCGAGACCGGCGAGATCTTCTCCCGCATCACCACCACGGGCACCGTGAACCCGGTCTCGTCGGTGACCGTCTCCACGCAGGTATCCGGGACCATCAAGGACCTTCCCGTGGACGTGCCGGCGAGGGTCAAGCAGGGGGATCTCATCGCGCGGCTCGATCAGGACCTGTTCCGGGCGCAGGTGCTCCAGGCCGAGGCCAAGGTGGCGAAGGCCAAGGCCAATCTCGCCAAGGAGCGCGCTGGCGTGACGATGCTGAAATCCCGCGTGGCCGCGAGCATCGAGGGCGCCCGGGCGGCGGTGGAGAACCTCGAAGAGAAGCACCGGCGCAACAAGGACCTCGTGGGCCGTAACCTCATCTCGCGCGACCAGTACGAGTCCATCAAGGCGGAATACGAGCGCGCGACCGCGCGTTTCAAGGAAGAGTCCGCCCGGGTGGACGAGGTCAAGGTCAAGAAGGCGGTCATCGCCGGCATCCGCGCGGACGTGCAGCAGGCGCAGGCCGAGCTCGAGATGGCGCGGGTACGCCTCAACCGTAGCGTCATACGAGCCCCCATCTCGGGCGTGGTGATCCAGAAGACCGTGGAAGCGGGGCAGACCGTGGCCGCCAGCCTGTCGTCGCCGCCGCTGGTGAAGATCGCCGAGCTCGAGGAGATGAAGGTCTCGGCCTTCGTCGACGAGGCGGACATCGGCAAGGTGAAGGTGGATCAGGAAGTGGAGTTCCAGGTGGACTCGTACCCCGGGCGAACCTTCAACGGCAAGGTGGTGCGCATCTTCCCGTCGCCGCTCATCAAGGACAACGTCGTGACCTACGACACCGAGATCCGCGTGCGCAACGAAGACCTGGCCCTCAAGCCGGGCATGACCGCCAACGTCACCATCATTCTGGCCAGAAGGAACGACGTGCTGATCGTTCCGAGCGCCGCCCTGCGAGTCAGCGGCCGCGATATCCGCCAGCTCTATCCCGACATGCCCAGGCGAGGCGGCGGTCGGCGGCGCGGCCGGCCCACCCCCGAGCAGCGGCGCCGGTGGTTGCTGGAGGGCAGGGGCGCCGTTTGGGTCTACCGCGACGACAAGCCCGCCCGGGCGCGCATCCGTTTCGGCGCCACCGACGCCAAGAACATGGAGATCGTCTCGGGTCTTGAGGCAGACGACCAGGTCATCGTGGGGATCCGCTCCGAGGCCATGAAACGCGCCACCAACACCACCGCCCGCGTGCGCTCGCGAATTCTCGGAGGCCTCTGAGCGGTGGAACGGCCGGCGGTCATTGAAGTCGAGGACCTCACCAAGGTCTACGATCTTGGCGAGCAGAAGGTGGAGGCGCTGAAGGGCGTCTCGCTACGCATCTTCGCCGGCGAGATCGTCGCGCTCATGGGGCCTTCGGGCTCCGGCAAGTCGACGCTCATGAACCTCCTGGGCTGCCTGGACCGGCCCACCTCCGGCGAGTACAGCCTCAACGGCAACGACGTGGGCAGCCTGTCGTCCGACGAGATGGCCGCGCTCCGCAACCACGAGATCGGTTTCGTCTTCCAGAACTACAATCTCCTGGCCCGCACCACCTCCCTGGAGAACGCCGAGCTGCCGTCCCTCTATAACGGAGTGCCCACGGCCGAGGGACGCCGCAAGGCGCGAGAGATGCTGGAGATGGTGGGTCTGGGAGACCGGGTGACGCACCGCCCCACCCAGTTGTCCGGCGGCCAGCAGCAGCGGGTGGCCATCGCCCGGGCCCTGCTCAACGACCCCAGGATCATCCTGGCGGACGAGCCCACCGGCAACCTCGATACCCAGACCGGCGCCGAGATCATCGAGCTCTTCAAGACGCTCAACCGGGAGAAGGGCATCACCATCGTCTTCGTGACGCACGATCCCGAGGTGGCCTCGCACGGGCAGCGCGTCATCCATTTCAAGGACGGCCTGGTGGAACGCGAGGAGGCAGGGAGCCGGACAAACGCCGCCGCGGCGGGGCAATCCGCCCAGGTCCATGTCGCGGCGGAGAGCGAGGGCGCCGGAGGCGGCGATGTCGCAGGTGCGGGAGGCGGTGGCGCAGGCCATGACGGCGGCGGGGCGGACGACAACGGCAACAGCGCGGACAACGGTAACGGCGGCCGCTATAACCGGAGGCGTCTGGGGGCCGGAGTCCGGGCCAACGTCCGGATCGCGCTACGGGCCATTCGTGTGAACAAGCTCCGGTCGGCTCTGACGATGCTGGGAGTCATCATCGGCGTCGGCGCGGTCATCGCCATGGTGGCCATCGGAGAAGGCGCCAAGGCCAGGGTCGCCAAGCAGATGGAGCGTCTGGGCAGCAACCGCGTGTCGGTTTATGCCGGAATGGTGACCCGCGGCGGCCGCCGTGTGCGGGGTGCGCGGATCACGACCCTCACGGAGGGGGACGCCAGGGCTATCCAGGCCGAAGTGCCGGGAGTGGTGCGGGTCGCGCCCCATGTCCGGGGCTCCGCCCAGGTGGTCTACGGTAACAAGAACTGGTACTCGCCCTTCACCGGCACCACCCCGGATTACCTCAGCATCATGAACTGGGGCGTCGAGTCGGGGTCCGGCTTCACCGACGACGACATGCTCCTGAACCGGAAGGTGGCCCTCATCGGGCAGACCGTGGGCAAGGAACTCTTCGGCGACGACTATCCGATCGGACAGACCATCAGGGTCAAGCACATCCCCTTCGAGGTGGTGGGCGTGCTCAAGGAGCGGGGGACGTCCTCGTGGGCCGGCGATCTCGACGACATCGTCATCGTCCCGCTCAAAACGGCGCAGCGGAAGCTTCTGGGGATCCGTTACGTGCGCGGCATCGAGGTCAGCGCCGAAAGCCAGGAGGCCACGTCGGACGTGCAGGACGGCATTACCGCCCTGTTGAGGGTGCGCCACAAGATCACCGGCACCAAGCTGGACGACTTCCGGGTGCGCAACCG
>JAPPHF010000114.1 GCA_028821115.1 Deltaproteobacteria bacterium
GTTGTAACGGTTGTGATGGCGTTTCTCCGTTCGTCCTGAGCGTAGCGTAGCGCCAGCGGAGCGAAGTCGAAGGACGCCGTTCATTCTGCATACTCGGACGGCTCCTAGACTACCGTGGAACCGTCCGCGACGGACCGCAACTGGCCTGCCGCCCGCTGTTTTGCTATCCTGCCGGTGTCATGGACGACATGATTTCCATCGAAGATTTCCAGGCCCTGGACCTGCGCATCGGCACGGTCACCAGCGCCGAGCCGCACCCCAACGCCGACCGGCTCATGGTGCTCAAGGTGGATTTGGGTTCGGAGGAGCGCCAACTCGTGGCCGGCATCCGTGGACACTACACCCCGGAGGAGATCACCGGCCGCCAACTCGTGGTGGTGGCCAACCTGAAGCCCGCACGGCTGAGAGGCATCGAGAGCCAAGGCATGATCCTGGCCGCATCCACCGACGACCGACTCGTCATCCTGGCGCCGGAGCAACGGATCGCTCCGGGAGCCAAGGTTTCCTGACACATATCCGGGTGTCCCCTATCGACAACGCCGCGGGTACCTGTTGTATCGTCGACCTGTCGGCCTTGCGCACCAACCTGCGCACGGTGCGCCGGCTCGCGGGCCCCGGCGTGGAGCTCCTCGCGGTGGTGAAGGCCGACGCTTACGGCCACGGCGACATCGAGACCGCGCGCGCCTTGTGCGCCGAAGGGGTCGACCGCCTGGGCGTCGCCACGGTGGCGGAAGGCGCGCGGCTTCGGGAGGCCGGCGTCGATGCCGCGATCCTCGTTCTGGGCAGCCCTTACCCCGGAGATGCCGCCGCCCTGGTCCGGCATTCCCTCGATCCGGTCGTAGCGAGTCTCGATCTCCTGAGGCACCTCGACGCCTTCGGCGCGGCGCACGGCGCCGAGATCCCCTGCCACCTCAAGCTGGACACCGGCATGGGCCGGCTGGGCCTGTTGCCGGACGCCGTCGAGGAATGGCTGCCCGGGCTGGACGGGCTCAAGGCCGTCAGGCTGCAAGGAGTCATGTCCCACTTCGCCAGGGCCGAGGAGCCGGAGTCGCAGTCGTGCCGCCGACAACTGCAGGTGTTCCGCCGAACGCTGAAGCGCATTCGTGCGGCGGGGCACGACGTGCCGCTGGTGCACATGGCCAACAGCGCCGCCATCATGGGGCTGCCCGAGGCCCGTTTCAACATGGTCCGGCCGGGCGGAATGCTCTACGGCATCTACTCGCATCCGCCCTTGGCCAAACTCGTCCGGCTGGCTCCGGTGCTCACCTGGAAGACCCGCGTACTGCAGCTCAAGACGCTCCCGAAGCATTCCCCCATCAGCTACGGCGGCACCTTCGTAACCTGCCGCGAAAGCGTCATCGCGACCGTGCCCGTGGGCTACGCGGACGGCTACAAGCGTTCCCTGTCCAACAAGGCCGCGGTGCTGATCCGGGGCCGTCGAGCCCCCGTCGTGGGCCGTGTCACCATGGATTTGACGATGGCGGACGTTACCGCCATAGACGGTGTTCAGCCGGGAGACGAAGTGGTGCTGTTGGGGACACAGGACGGCGAGACCATTTCAGCCGAAGAGATCGCCGGCTGGGCGGACACGATCTCGTACGAGATCCTCACGTCCATCAGCAGGGGCGTTCCGCGTCGCTACATCGGGGACAACCAGAACGGCGTAGGCAGGCTCGAAACGGTATCTTCGGATATATCCGACACCTAGTGTCGTGTCCCCCAAGTTCCTGCAATAAGTTGCGCAGAAATTTACGGGACACGACACCTAGTGTCCTGTCCGAGTAGTTGAAAACGACCTCGACGTCACGGTCGACCTCGGTTGTGTGGAGCCTGTTACGGAGGAAAGCGGCAGCGTGACAAGCATGGTCGCACCCTTGCCGATGCCTTCGCTCAGCGGGCGAATCTGTCCACCCATCCCGATAATGAAGTTGGCGGTCGAATGGAGACCGAGCCCGCTCCCGGATTTCTTGGTGGTATAACCCGCGGCAAAGAGTATCCTGGGGTTTGTCCCGGCAATGCCGATGCCGTTGTCATTCACTTCGAGTTTGAGAAAATCTCCCTCGACGTAGGCCCGGAGCCGAATGCATGGGGCCTCCGTGAGTCCGCCTGATGCTGTCAGATCATCGATGGCTTCCATCGCGTTCTTGGTCAGGTTGACGATCATCTGATGAAATCGGCTCTTCTGAATCCGGATCTCTTTCGGCGCGTATTCACAGTCGATATCGATCCTGACACTCCTTTTCCTGAGCGAATCCTCCAATACACCAACGGCATCCTCGAACGCGGTCCGGAGGTTCACGTCCACCCGCTCTATTTTCGAACTGCTGGGCATGTCCTGGGTGCGGATGATGTCCGCGATGTGGTTCGCCCTGTCTTTGACGCGCCCGACTGTCTTTGCCAACTCTTCGTTCCGACTGGCGAAATCTCCGGCGAGCGCAATGAGGAACGGCATCACCTTCCGGCCTTGCGAATCGTTCTTGATGTAGTCGATCCAATCGTCTCGATGGGCTTCCACGGCATCGGCCAGCGCCCGAAGGCGGCGCAGCGACGGATCGTCCGCCAGAGTCCGGTGAACGGTCTCGATTCCCGTAGTGACGCTGTTGATGGCGTTGCCGATGTTGTGGAGGATGGTGTCGACCATTTCCAGGCGCCCTTGCGCGAACGCCTGCATCAAGGCATCCTGGGCCATCATCTGCTCCGTAACGTCGCGGAAGGTGACCACGCCCCCTCGGCCATCGCCTGCATTGTTCCACAGCGGCCGTGCGCTCGCTCGGAGGTAAACGCCGTCCGGTCTATTCCCGCTGCGCACGAACAGGTCCTGATCATCGATTGATTCGCCGCGGGATATGGTGCGCACGAGCGGAAGCTCTTCCCTGGGTACGCGTGTTTCTCCATCGGGATAGAAGATGTCGTAGTGGTCCGTCCACCTCTGGGCAGAAACCTCGAGTGCATGGTCGCCAAGGATTCGCTCGGCGGCGGGGTTGAAGATGGTGGGGGCCCCCTTTTCGTCAACTACGATCACGCCGTCGCCTATGCTGTTGACGACAGCTTCCAGGAGCTGGTTCCTGCCTTGCATCTCGGCAGCCGCTTGTTCCAAGCGGCCCTCCGCTTCCCTGACCTGGATCAGGGAGTGGCTCAGCCGTTCCGTTTCGCGCTGGAGTTGCTGGTTCCTGCTCGTCAGGAGGTCGTTGAACAGCTCCCGAGACCTTTCGTAGCTCCATCCGACGAGCATCACGAAGAGATAGCAGGAGAGAAGCCTCACCTTGCGTTCCGTCTCCATGATAGGGCTGACGACGGGTTCCGGCGCAAACAGCACCACGACCGTGGCGAGGAAAAAGCCCCCGGCCCAGACCGGACCCTCGCGCGACCCGAAAAAAAAGAACAGCAGCAGCGGCATCGCGAGGTGGTAGTAGAGGAGACCGGTACGTATGGTAGCAAGGTAGCAAAGGCCGATGAGCACTCCCAGGAAGACGGGGCGATAGACCTTCAACTCGTCGACGCCGAGCCGAAGCGCGATGCAACCCGCGACGACACCCGACATCATGCCGATGTCGGTCCACATCGCCACCATGTTGCCTTCGACGTAGTAGGCTATGGCGAAGCCCGCCATGATGACGGCCGCAGCCCCGGAGACGACCAAAAAGACATTTCTCCGGCGCTGTGCACCCACAATCTCGGGTTCCATCGTCTGTGTCTCCTCAATCAGCACTGCGTCAACCCGCGCGCTCTTTTCATGCTGTGTCAAAACCCGTGGGGCAGGGACATAACGAATCCGGCATCCCCGCGCAAGCGGGAATCGAACCGGCCTCTCCGATGACTTCCCCGGAGTCAAGCGGGTGGCTTGGGAAGTCCGTGTTTGATTTGTTATCCTCCCACGAACCGACGGAAAGAAGGAGGAACCCTGCACCCGTGGGCAAGATAAAGAGAGCGTTGGTCAGCGTATCGGACAAGGACGGCATCGTCGATTTCGCCGCCGGGCTGGCGGGACTGGGCATCGAGATCCTGTCCACCGGAGGGACGGCCGCACTGCTGCGGGAGAACCGCATCGACGCGACCGAGGTGGCGGACGTGACCGGGTTCCCGGAGATCATGGACGGCCGGGTCAAGACACTCCACCCCAAGATCCACGGCGGCATCCTGGCGTTGCGGGACAAGCCCGAGCACCGCGCCCAGATGGAAGAGCTGGGCATCGGCGCCATCGACATGGTGGTGGTGAACCTCTACCCGTTCGAGGCCACCGTGGCGCGGGAGGCGCCGTTCGACGAGATCATCGAGCAGATCGACATCGGCGGCCCCGCCATGATCCGGTCCGCGGCCAAGAACCACCCGCACGTGGCGGTGGTCGTAGAGCCGTCGGACTACGCGGCGGTGCTTGACGAGCTGGCGGCGGGCGGCGGCGAGCTTTCGCCGGACACGCGCTTCCGGCTGGCATGCCGGGCCTTCCACCACACGGCGCGGTACGACGGCGCCATCTCCAACTATCTCGGGAGGCTCGACGAGGCCAGGAAAGCCGGCCCGTGGGGCGAGAAGCTCAACCTCCAGCTCACCAAGCTCCAGGAGCTGCGCTACGGGGAGAATCCGCACCAGAGCGCGGCCTTCTACGCCCACGGCGACGGCGCCGTCCCGTCGGTGGCCGGGGCGACACAGATCCAGGGCAAGCAGCTTTCGTTCAACAACATCCTGGACGCCGACGCCGCCCTCAGCACCGTGCTCGACTTCACCGAGACCACGGCCGTGGCCATCAAGCACACCAACCCGTGCGGCTTGGCCACGTCCGACGTCTCGCTGGCCGACGCCTTCCGCAAGGCCAAGGCGGGGGATCCCGTGTCCATCTTCGGGGGGGTCATCGCGCTCAACCGCCCGGTGGACACGGAAACCGCCGAGGAGCTGAAGCAGATCTTCCTGGAGATCGTCATCGCCCCCTCGTTCACCCCCGAGGCCCGGGAGATCCTGTCGTCGGCCAAGCGGCTGCTCAACATCCGCCTGCTGGAGATCGACATGACCCCGGCGGCGGACAGGGCCCACGACCTGCGCCGCGTCCACGGCGGCGTGCTGGTTCAGGACTGGGACCACAAGCCTGTCGACGTGCGGGAATGCAAGGTGGTAACCGAGCGGCAGCCCACCGACGACGAGTACAAGGCCCTGGGTTTCGCCTGGCGCGTGTGCCACCACGTCAAGTCCAACGCCATCGTGTTCACGTCGAGCGACCAGTTGCTCGGCGTCGGCGCGGGCCAGATGAGCCGGGTGGATTCCGCCCAACTCGCCGTCACCCGGGCGAATACCCATGGCCTCGCCCTCGCGGGGTCCGTGGTGGCATCCGACGCCTTCTATCCCTTCCGGGACGGCGTGGACGCGGCCGCCGCGGCCGGCGCGCGCGCGGTCATCCAGCCGGGGGGCTCCATCCGCGACGAGGAGGTCATCGCCGCCGCCGACGAGCACGGCCTGGCCATGATCTTCACCGGCATCCGGCACTTCAGGCACTAGCATGAACATCCTCGTGGTCGGCGGCGGCGGGCGCGAGCACGCGCTGGTCTGGAAGCTGCGGCAGAGCCCGCAAGTGGACCGGCTCTACTGCGCGCCGGGCAACGCCGGCATGCGCGAGCAGGCGGAGTTGGTGGACATCGCCGCCGGCGAGATCGACAGGCTCGCGGACTTCGCCGCCCGCGAGGCCGTCGATCTCACGGTGGTGGGACCGGAGCAGCCGCTGGTGGCGGGCGTCGCCGACCTGTTCGAAGAGAGGGGCCTCAAGGTGTTCGGACCCAACCGGGAAGCCGCGAGGCTCGAGGGCAGCAAGGCCTTCGCCAAGGAGCTGATGCTGGAGAACGGCATCCCCACCGCGGCCTGCGAGGTGTTCTCGGACCTGGACGAGGCCCGCCGGTACGTGGCGCAAGACCGGCCCTGCGCGGTCAAGGCGGACGGCCTCGCGGCCGGCAAGGGCGTGATACTCTGCTCGGGCAGGGCCGAGGCCGAAGCCGCCCTCGACGACATCATGGGACGAAGGGTGTTCGGCGCGGCCGGTGACCGGGTGGTCATCGAGGAACTCCTCGTCGGCGAGGAAGCCTCCTTCATGGCCCTCATGGACGGCGACGACTTCCTTCCGCTGGCGACAGCCCAGGACCACAAGCGCATCTTCGACGGCGACGAGGGCCCCAACACCGGCGGCATGGGTGCCTACTCGCCGGCGCCGGTGGTGGACGCGGCGGTGCACGAGGCCGTGGTCGAGCAGGTGTTCAAGCCGCTGGCGGTAGGCCTCAAACGCCGCGGCCTGGTGTATCGCGGCGTGCTTTACGCCGGCCTCATGATCACCGAAGACGGCCCCAAGGTGCTGGAGTTCAACGCCCGCTTCGGCGATCCCGAGTGCCAGCCGATCATGATGCGCCTGGAGAGCGATCTGCCGTCGCTTCTCCTTGCCACTGCCGACGGAAGGCTCCGGGAGATGGAAGCGGAGTGGACGGATCGGGCGGCGGTGTGCGTCGTGCTGGCGTCCGGTGGCTATCCGGGAGAGTATGGAACCGGTATGGAAATAGAGGGGTTGGAGACCCTCGATTCCTGGAGCAATGGATACGCGTTTCACGCCGGGACGAAACGCGAGAGCGGCCGGTGGCTCACCGCCGGCGGCCGGGTGCTGGGCGTCACCGCGCTGGGCGACACCATCGCCTCGGCCACCCGCGAGGCCTACGAAGGCGTGGGCAGGATCAACTGGGACGGCATGCACTACCGCCGAGACATCGCCAAGCGCGCCATGGAGCGCAGGTGAACCGGGCGTCCTGAGCGTAGCGGAGCGCCAGCGGAGCGAAGTCGAAGGACGCCATTGCCAAGACCACCGAGCAAGAGCAGACACCGGACAAAGGAGGAAGAAAACCGTGACGGAACAAACTCCCAAGGTAGCAATTCTCATGGGCAGCGATTCCGACGTGGAGGTCATGAAGGAGGCCGCGACGCGGCTGGAATCCTTCGACATCCCCTACGAAATGCACATCTCGTCCGCCCACCGCTCGCCGGAACGGACCCACGCCTACGCCAAGGGGGCGGCGGACCGAGGCATCGAGGCGTTCATCGTCGGCGCCGGTGCCGCCGCCCATCTGGCCGGAGTGGTGGCAGCCGTCACCACGCTGCCGGTGATCGGGGTGCCGCTGAGCGCGTCGGCGCTGGACGGCATGGACGCGCTGCTGGCGACGGTGCAGATGCCGGCGGGCGTCCCGGTGGCGACCATGGCCATCGGCAAGGGCGGCGCCGCCAACGCCGGCATCTTCGCGGCCCAGATCATCGCCCGAAAAGACCCGGAGCTGGCCGGCAAGCTCGCCCGCTTCAAGGAAGAGCTGGCGGCCGGAGTCGAAGCCAGAGACAGCAAACTGCAGGACAGCCTGAAGGGATAGGGGACGCGGCTTCTCGCCGCCACGCCCGGTGCGCCGGGGCCGGAACCCCAGGACCCGAGAAGAGCGCTTATGGCCAAGATTTTCCCGTTTCGGGGGCTGACGTACGACCCCCAAACGATCGCCGATTTTTCCAGCGTGGTGGCGCCGCCTTATGACGTCATCTCTCCGGAGTACCAGACGGAACTGTACGATCGGTCGCCGCGTAACGTCGTGCGCATCGATTTCTGCCGTGACCCCGACCCCTACGACACCGTGCCGAAGCGGTTCCGGGAATGGCAGGAGGACGGCACCCTGGTGCCGGAGGATGCCCCGGCCATCTACTACCTGAGCCAGGAGTACCGGCTGCCGGACGGCATCTCGAGGGAGCGGCGTGGCTTCATCGCGCTGACCGCCATCGAGGATTTCGGCGGCGGCATCCACGGCCACGAGAACACCCTGGCCGAGCCCAGGGAGGACCGCCTCAAGCTGATGCTCGCCTGCGACGCCCAGTTCAGCTCCATCCTGGCCCTGTACACCGACGAGAAGCCCACCCTGACCGACGCCCTGAGGGAGCACGTGAGTTCGCGGCCGGCCAAGGTCGAGGCTTCGGAGGGCGAGTACGGCACCTCCCGCCTGTGGGCGGTCACGGATTCGGATCTCATCGGCATGGTGCAGGACGCCATGAGCCGGCAGGCCGTCTTCATCGCCGACGGGCACCACCGCTACGAGGCGGCCTGCGGATACCGCCGCCGACGCCTGGCGGAACGCCCCGACGCCACCGGCGACGAGGGCTTCAACCGCGTGATGATGTACTTCGCCAACCTCCAGGAAGAGGGCGTGGTGATATTGCCGACGCACCGCCTGGTCCGGGAACTTCCCGACGCGCCGATGGAAGAACTCGAACGGAAGCTGCAACGCCACTTTCACGTCGAGGAGTTTCCCAAGGACGCGGACGGCCGGCGGCGGTTCCTGGACACGGTCCGGAACCCGGAGGGTGACCAACGACTGGTCGGCGCGTGCTTCGGAGGCGATTCGCGCTACCTGGCCTTGCGCATCAGAGACAGCGAGACCCTGCACCAACTGGCTCCCGACATGGGGCCCGAGCTACGCAGCCTGGACGTCACCACGCTGCACGTGCTGCTGATGGAGCATATCCTGGGCGTGTCCACCCGCGCCGCGGTGAATACCGACGCGGTGGCCTACACGCACGACGCGGAAGAAGCGCTGGCCGAGGTGGAGAACGGCGGCTGCCGGGCGGCGTTCATCCTGAATCCCCCGACCGCCGGCGAAATGATCGCAGTCTCCCTCAAGGGGGAGAAGATGCCCCAGAAATCGACCTACTTCTTTCCCAAGCTGGTGACCGGCCTCGTGATCCACAAAGCGGAGATCTAGTGAATGGCGCCCTTCGACTTCGCTTCGCTACGCTCAGGACGAACGGTTGTGACAGCCTTTTCTCCGTTCGCCCTGAGCGTAGCGAAGTCGAAGGGCGCC